>CANEYR010000011.1 GCA_947444055.1 Planctomycetota bacterium | reverse complement strand
CGCTGCGATTGCACCAACAGTCCCGCTACCCATGCCGCCATCAGGGCCATCCCGCACCCGGCGACAGCGTGGAACACCCACATGCCAAGAAGCTACTTCGCCAACCACGAATCCGTCCATGCGCATCGGCCGCGGTCCTTTGGGTAGGCGCGTTCCCATCGGTGTCGGCCGGTCAGGTCGTTGGGAGAGCTGCAAGACTCTGCGAGCCCCCCGTTGATCCATTGCCGCCGCAAGAGGTAGCCTTCGGCGGCCTGCATCGACTCCGTGCTTCATGCGCGGAGCGACCGCCCCGTTTGCCCCTCTTTCCGCGACAGAGGTATTCGTGCGTCTTCCACCAGTCTCCATGTTCCTGGCCACCGTCGTGGCCGCCGTCACTGCGTCGTCTTTGCGCGCGCAGTGGGTGACGTTCCAAGATCAGACTTCGTCGCGCTTGGTCGCGGCCTCGGGCCTCGGCTCGGCCGACCCGCAAGAGAAGGACTATGCCTGGGCCGACTTTGACCAGGATGGTGACACCGACCTCGTTGTCGTGCGCAAATCGCCGGCCACGACGGGTGGGCACTTCCCCAACGTCTTGCTGATGAATGAGAGCGGTGTGCTCACCGATCGCACCTCGGCGTTGGCCAGCGCTTCGCTGATCCCCGGTAGCACGGGCATGCTCGATGCAACCAACGACCGTGACGTCGTCGCAGTGGACGTCAACGGTGACGGTTGGCTGGACGTGGTGACGGCGACGACGCTGACGGCTGGACAGCCCCAATACATCCGCGTGCCGCGCGTCTACATCAATCGCGGCGACGACCTGCTCGGCAATTGGCTGGGATTCCTCTACGACGACGCGCTGCGCATCAACGACATGCAGGCGGGCGCGTCGTGGAATGGCGAGCATCGTTTCTGCTCGGTCGCTGCGGGCGACATCGACGGCGACGGCGACAAGGACCTCTACTTCGGCGACTACCAGCAAGGTGGCGCGCGCGTAGCCGACATCGACGATCGCCTGTTGCTCAACAACGGCTTGGGCTACTTCACGGACGTCACCGTCGCGCGCATGACGCCGACGATGGTCGAGTCGTCGTTCGCGATGAAGGTCGCGATGGTCGACATGAACATGGATGGCAAGCTCGACATCCTGAAGGACGACGCGCTGAACGCGCCGCAGGGTGTTTCCGTCAGCTACAACGACGGCGCCAGCCCTGGCATCTACAGCACGTACCAAACGGTCTACGGCAACGCGCCGTACCACTTCGACGTCGGGGATCTCAATAACGACAACTTGCCCGACATGATCTTTAGTGATGACGCGCAAGACCGCTACCAGCTGCACGCGGGTGTGGTCGGCGGTGTCGCGACGTTCGGCGCTACGATTGCTTTCAGCTACACCGGTGGCGGCAGTGACGACGGCTTCGGCGGCAACAACATCATTGCCGACCTTAACAACGACGGCTGGAAGGACGTCATCATCGCCGACTTCGACGTCGACATTGCTGGCTGCGGTCGTCGTACGCACATCTTCCGCAACCTCGGCAACGCGCCGAACGTCACGCTGCAAGAAGAGCAGATTGGCGCCAACATCGCTGGCATCCCGACAAGCATGCTCACCGGCACGTTTGACGTCGCCGTGTTCGACATCAACGGCGATGGCTACAACGACATGGTGATCGGGCGCTGCAATGGCACCACGGTCTGGATCAACCAACCGCCCATCGGCTTGTCCTTCACCTATCCGGCCGGACTGCCCTCGCTGATCGCGCCAGGTGCGGCCCAGGTGCTGGACGTGCAGGCGACTGGTATCGGCGGCGTCGTGCCGCAAGCCGGTTCGGGTCGGCTCTACTCGTCGGTGAACGGCGCGCCGTTCACGTCGATCGTGATGACCGACCTCGGCCCGGGCCAGTATCGCGGCACGCTGCCGGTGATGCCGAACTGCTCGGATGGCCTGCGGTTCTATGTGACCGTCAATGGTGCAGGCCCAGTGACGTTCACGGACCCGCCAACGGCGCCGACATCGTTCAACTCGGCGACCGCCGCACTCGGCTTGAACACCATCTACCAGACCGGCTTCGAAGGTGCGGTCAGTGGTTGGACGGTGACCAACACCGCGCTCACCGGCGGGGCTTGGCAGATCGCGACTCCGATCGGCACGTCATCGGGTGCGCAGCTCGCTGCACCGAACACTGACGCCGAAGCGAGTACCTCGGCGACCAAGTGCTGGGTGACCCAGAACGGTCTCGTCGGTGGCACCGCGGGCGCGGCGGACGTGGATGGTGGCCCCACCGACTTGGTGTCGCCGCCGCTCAACTTCGCAGGCACCGATGGCTTCATCAGCTATCGCCGCTGGTTCTTCTGTAGCACTGTCGAGGACAACCTCACCGTGTCGGTGTCGAACGACGGCCTCAACTGGGTGCCGGTCGAGACCGTGGTCGGCCCGGGCCAAAACCAGTGGATCTCGAAACAGTTCCGCGTCGGCAGCTACGTCACGCCGAATGCTTCGGTGCGCGTCCGCTTCCGCACGTCGGACAACCCGAACAACTCGACGACCGAAGCGGGAATGGACGTGTTCAAGGCTGACGTGTTCACCTGCACGCCGTGCCAGCAACAGATTGCGTTGGCCACCAATGGCAACGCTGTCATGTCGATGTGCGGCGGCAACCTGTCGCCGGGAACGTCGGTGACACTGCAAGTTGTGAGCATGCCAGGCCTGACCAGCGGCTTGCTGGTGTTCGATCTGTTCTTGGTGCCGACACCTTGGCAGGGCGGCACGTTGATGGCGCCGGCACCGGTCGTGCTCGGTCCGATCTTCGCCGACGCGCTCGGCACCTTCGCGGCCGTGCTACCGATCGGTGGCCTGTTGCCGCCAGGCTGGGCGCTGCACACGCAAGCGGTCTACACCGACGCGGCGCAGCCGTTCAGCACGGGCCAAACCAACGCTGTGAAGGTCCAGTGGTGAAGGTTTGGGTGGTCATCGCCTGACAAGTGACCGCCTGCAATCGGCGCGCCGCATTGCCCCGCGCCTACGAACGACCCGGTCTGCGCCTAGGTGCGCAGGCCGGGTTGTTGTGTGCCTGCTACGCTTTGCCGCTCGCTTGTCGTCGTGATCTCTGCCCGGTCGCGACCTGACCCAGATTCTCGCCCTATGCGTTCCCTCGATCTCTCCATCCTCCTCGCTAGTGTCGTCGCCGCCTCTGTCGCGGCGCAGAGTCCGCAGCCCAAGATGGGCGCGCCCGTCAATGGGCTCACGGTCCAGCAGCGGCAGCGATTCGATGCGGGACGCATCGACTTCACGCACACGTTCCAAGTGAACGAAGGCCTCGGCCCGATCTTCAATCAAGCGAGCTGTGCTTCGTGCCACAACAATCCGGTTGGTGGACCGGGTGGTCAGTTGGTGACGCGCTTTGGTTTCACCGATGGCCAGGGCGCGTTCGATCCGCTGGCGGCCCTTGGCGGCTCGCTGTTGCAGGCGCAAGCAATCAACATCGCATGCCAGGAAGTGATCCCGCCGATTGCGAATACGACATCGATGCGCGTGACGACGTCGTCGCTTGGCCTTGGCCTGCTCGAAGCCATCCCCGATGCGGCGATCGTGGCGCACGAGACGACGCCGCCGAGCCCGAACGTCAGTGGCCGTGTGCACTGGGTGCAGCCCCTTGAGTCACCTGCCGGACCGCTGCGCGCGGGACGCTTTGGTTGGAAGGCGCAAGTCGCGACGGTGCTGACGTTCTCGGGTGACGCCGCGCAGAACGAACTCGGCTTCAGCAATCGATTGGTGCCGGTCGACAACGCGCCGAATGGCAACACGGTGCTGCTGCAACAGTGGGACACGGTCGCCGACCCCGAGGATGGTCCGGATGGCCAGGGGCTGCACTTCATCGATCGCATCACGCACTTCCAGCGGTACCTCGCAGCACCACCACAGACCCCGCGCAGCGGCATGACCGGTGAAGCGCTCTTCAACGCAGTCGGCTGTGCCGATTGCCACACGGCGTCGTACACGACCAGCAATGACCCAGCGCTCGAGCTGTCGCTGCGCAACAAAGCGATTCGGCCGTACTCAGACTTCTTGCTGCACGACATGGGCATTGCCGCCGACTTCATTGAGCAGGGGCCCGCTACTGGGCAAGAGTTGCGCACGCCGCCGTTGTGGGGTGTGCGCAACCGCGATCCGTTGTGGCACGACGGTCGCGTCGTGGCTGGCACGCTGCAAACGCGCATCCTGGGCCCGGCTGGCGTCATCTTCCAACACGGCGTGTTTGGCAGCGAAGCGGCACCGTCTGCCGTCGCGTTCAACGCGCTGCCGGCGGCAGATCAGCTGAAGGTCGTCGCCTTCCTCGATTCGCTCGGTCGCGCCGAGTTCGACAGCAATGGCGACAACGCGCTCGACCAGATCGATCTCGCCGCGTTCCGAGTGGCGCGTGCTGGTGCCGGTGGTCCCTACACCGCTGACAGCCCACAAGCCGTGTTCGACTTTAACCAGGACGGTTTCGTCAACGCCACCGACCTCACCGCGTTCGCGCAGGTCTACGAAGTCGACTGCAACAACAACACGGTCAACGATCTGCAGGACGTGCTGGCCGCTACCAGCGCCGACGCCAACGAGAACCTGATTCCCGATGAGTGCGAGTTCTGCCAGACCAACCTTGGCTACGCCGGGGCGGGCACGCTGACCTTGTCGATGTGCGGTGACGCGCTGACGACCGCGGGCTCGCGCGGCACGTTCCAGTTGACGGGCGGCCCGGCCAACGGCCCGCTGCTGATCGCGATCGGTGTGGCGCAGAACCCATACCTGATCACGCCGACCGAGTACCTGGTGCCGCTCGAGCCGTTGGCGGGCCTCGTCGACTTCTTCGTGCTCGACAACAACGGCAAGCTGCGCGTCACCATCTATGGCGGCGGCAACCTGCCGATCAGCAATTGGGTGTTCCAGGCCGCGACCTTCAACGGGGTCGCCTTCGACCTGTCGAACGCCCTGTCGGCCAGCGTCGGCGCCTTTTGATCGTCGACTTGGCGCTGCCGACTGCTGGCGCGCGCCGGACCAGCTAGCGGCCATGCCATCGGCATGACCGCATCAATTTTCGCGAAGGAACGTTGAAGCTGCGGCGCCGCAACCTTCGATGAAGGGGTCGGCCTCCCCCCGGGCCAGCGTTCCCCCGCGATGCGCCGCAAGACCGTCAAAGCCCTCGCCACCCTCGGTCGCGCCACCGCCCTCACGATCTGTGTGGCCGCTGGCGCCACGGCGCTGCTGTGGTCACAGGGTGCGGCGGTGCTGCGCGATTGGGACCGAGACGCGAGCGACCGGCCGCTGTCGGCGGCGCGCGCGCGCCTGGCGGTGGCGGCGAGCCACGTGGACGCCGGGGCACGGCGGCTCGCCCTCGCCCAATTGCACAACGACTTGCGGGACATCCGCAGCATGGAGCGTTTGGCGCCAGTGGCCGTGCAGTGCCGCGAGCACTTGGCGAACTGCTTCGAGTTGGCCTTTGATCACGACGCGGCCGCTGGCCTTTGGCGCGAAGCCATCGACTTCGATGCGAATGATCTGCACGCGATGGCGCGTCTTGCTGAGTTGCAATGCCGACGACCCGACACGACGGCCGCCGGACTGCAGAGTCTGACCCAGCTCATCGCCATGGCGCCGAACGCGCCGTGCATCGTGCAGTCGTTGGTGCGGGCGTTGCTTGCACTCGGACGGCCGGAGCATGCCCTGCTCGCCTTGCAGGCATCGCGGGCCAGCGCGACGGTCGGCACGTTCGTGATTGCGGTCGGCGGCGAGGCCGCGACGGTGTCGGCGATGCCATGCAGCAATGTCGGGACCAACGGCGCCCTGCGGTTGGTTTTCGCGTTGCCGCCGACGGTGCACTCGCTGCGGCTTGGCTGGCCTGTGTTCGCGGCGTTCCGTTTGCAGACGCCGCTCCTGCGGTTGAGTGTGCCGAACGAAGACATCGTGGTGTCGCTGTGCGAACGGCCTGGCACCATGAACGGAGTCGTCGTCGACCCAGACGGCATCGAAGCACTCGGTCACGCCGCGGCGTGGCTCAACATCAGCCTGCCAGCTCGCACTGACACGATGCAGTGTGTGATCACCGCTGGCATCGTGCCGCGGCCTTCGCCAGCGATGGCGATGACTGCACTCGATCCCGTGTTCGCCGCGTGGGCAGCGCAGCCGGACGCCGCGATCGACGTCGCCAGTCGTCAGCAACTGGCCGAATGGCGCGCGGCAGCGCTGCGCGGCATGCGACTAGGGCTGCGCCTTGGGCAAGGCGACGCGCTCATGGCCCGCATCGAGTGCCACCCGGACAACACGTTCTCGGCGACCTGGATGATCGAACGCGACGCCTCGGAGTTGCAGTTCGAATGGCCAGGCGAACGTGCATGCCATCCGTGGCGCACCATCGAACTCGTGGCCGCCGGTCGCACGGTCACGCTCGACCCGCGCACCGTCTCCCTGCTGGCAACACACGCGGTGCAGCAGTCGCCTTTGGGCCTCATCGTCACTGGCGAGTCGCCGTCGGTGCGCATCGCTTGCCCGACCGGCGACCGCCTCACGAGCCTGACCGTGCGAGGCATCCTGTGAAGGTGCTGCGCAGCGCTTGGCGGTGGAGCTGGGTCGTGACGCTGCCGCTCGTTGTGCTGTTCACGGCGTGGGTGCTGGCGACTGGGCGCCAATGGCGAACGTTGGTGCGCGACTTCACGGCGTCGCCGCTGGCGCTCGATCTGCATGGCATCGGAGTCGATCATGCGCACCAGGCGTGGCGCGACCTGCTCGGGCGCGTTCGTCCCGGCGATCTCAGCGACGTGCCGGTGCCGGCGCAGTTGCGCAGCATCCAATTGTTTATCAGCGATCAGGAGCAGGCCAAACTCGATCGCGACCTGCCGTACTCCGGCTTTCAGTGGCACAAGGCGATGCTGACCTACGCCGATGGTCTGCACGAAGTCGAGTTGCGATACCGCGGTGACGCGGCGGTGCATTGGGGTTTCGAGAAGAAGTCGATGCGCATTCGCACGGCGACGACCGACCTGTTCGCTGGCATGCGGCAGTTCAACTTGGTGGTGCCGAAGTTCCCGCTGCTTGGCGACAACTATCTGGCCTACCGCTTGGCGCGTTCGCTTGGGTTGATCACGCCGCGTTGCGAGCTGGTGAATGTGTTTCGCAACGGCCACTTGCTTGGCGTCTATGAGTTCACGGAGCAACTCGAGGAAGGCACGCTGCGCACGCACGATCGCATGCCGGGTGATCTGTATGCGGGTGAGTTGCAGGGACGAGATGCGCGGCGCGGCACTTGCAATCAGGTGTTCGAATCGCCGTGGCTGTGGGAGAAGTTGGCGGCCAACAACCACTACGACCTAGAGAGTCGGGTGCCGCTCGAGCAGTTGTGCGCGCTGTTGGCGGAGCCGCAGAGTGAAGCGGCGCATGCGCGCTTGGCGGAACTGCTCGACTTGGACGTGTGGGGGCGGTTTGGCGCGTTCGAATTGTTGGCGCAGACGCGTGCCTTCGACGAGTCGCGCAACTGGCGGCTCTACTGGGATCCTTGGCGACGCAAGTTGGAGCCCGTCGTGCAGGATCCCGCCGGATGGAGCGCGCACTTGGGTGAGACCGAGGTCGAGGTCGATCTCGATGTCGCACCGTCGCGCTTGCACGCGTGGCTTCTGGCCAACGGCCAGTACTTAGTGGCGCGTCACCATGCACTGACGGAGTTCTTCGATGGCAGCAACGAAGCCTTTCTGGCCGAGGTTGAGACAACGGCCGAAAAGCTCGGCTACGCGCTGCATCACGATCCAAACCTTCGTCCCGCCAACGAAGCGTTCGTGCAGGCCGCCGTGCGCCGATTGCCAGAACGACTGCGTCGAGTCTTGGCCGCGATCCGCGGCGAGCACTTGGAGACGATGGCCGATGTGGCGTGGGCATGGCTTCCCGACGGCGTCGTGCGCGTGCAGATCAACGGACGCTGTCCCATCGAAAGGGTGTCTCTCACGTTTGCACAGCGCCTCGCATCGACCCCGAGGGTGCAGGTGAGTGTGCAGCACGCCGACGGGCCGCATGTCGTGGAAGTGCCCTACCCGGCGGCGTTGGCCACCGGCACCAGCTTGATGATCGCATTCGGTGGCTGCGGACAGTCGGCACCGCTGTGGTCGCCGAACTGTTCCACTGGCGCGCGGCATTGCTTGCCGGCGACGTTCGACATTCGGCTGGTCGATTGGGTCGGCGAAGCTCCGGTTGCTGTCTTCCCGTCTCGCGGCAGGGGAGTGGGCAGAGCGGCTCAACGGGAGTCTCTGCCGATGCACGTCCACGACTTGTTGTTCGCGGCGCAGCGGTCGTGGCGGTCGCTCGCAGATGAGCAATGGAGCGGGGAGGTCCTGATCGACGGCGTGCGCGATGTGCATGGTGAGGTCGAGATCGCTGCTGGCACGATCGTGCGACTCGGACCGAAGGCATCGCTGCTGTTCCATGGCAGGGTGACCGCACGCGGTACGGCGTCGCAGCCCATTCGCTTCATCCCGAAGACCAAAGACCAGGACCCGTGGGGAACGGTGGCGTTGGACGGACCAGGCTGCAGCGAGTCGGTCCTGCAGCACTGCGAGTTCGCCGGTGGCAGTGGCTACAAAGTCCCGCTCGCGGAGTACTGCTCGATGGTGTCGCTGCACGGCTGCCGCGAAGTGCTCGTGCAGGATTGTCGCTTTCACGAGAACCACCAGTACGACGACCTCGTGCACGTGGTCTACGCCGATGTGGTGTTCGACCGGGTGGTGTTGGCGGGCGCGCGCGCCGATGCGCTCGATTGCGACATCAGCACCGTCGTCATCCGCGACTCCTCGTTTCTGCGTTCGGCCAACGACGGCGTCGATCTGATGACCTCGCGGGCCGTGATCGAGAACTGCCGCTTCGAAGGCAATGGCGACAAGGGCGTCTCGATCGGCGAGGGTTCGGTGCTGCTCGCGGTGCGCTGCCTGTTTGACGGCTGCGGCAAGGCACTCGAAGCGAAGGACGGCTCGATTGCGCATGCGCTGCACTGCGAGGTCCGCCGCTGCGGCAAGGCGGCCAATGCCTACAAGAAGAACTGGCGCTACGACGCCGGCGGCGAGCTGTGGCTGCAGCGTTGCGTCGTCGAAGCCAATGGGGCGCTGCCGACCGCCGACACGTGGTCGCGCGTCGAAGTGAGCGACAGCCGTGTGGTAGGCGAGCTGCTGGCCGAGTACGAACAGGAATACGTGGACGGCACTAGCACGCGCATGCGCAACACCGCCCGCCTCGTCGACTGCGATGCAGAAGCGCCGACGCGCCGACGCGACGCGCTGCCGTTCCCGGCGGTGCTGCAAGCCCTGCCGGCCGGGGCGCTGCAAGCGTGGCAGCAGACGCAGGGCCAGAGTCGCGGAGTGTCGCGATGATGCCCGCCGCCTCGCCACTGCACTTCTTGCGGTTTGAGTTCAAGTACGTGCTCGATCGCACGACGCGCGAGGCCGTCGAGGCCGAACTGCAGCATTTCGTCGAGCTCGATCCGTTCGTGCAGAAGCAGGCGCACCAGCAGTATTTCGTGCGCAGCCTCTACTTCGATGATCGCCGCTTCTCGGCGTTCCACGACAAGAACGACGGCCGCCTGACGCGTTCGAAGTTTCGCCTGCGCACCTACGGCCGTGAGGTCGAGGACACGGCGCCGTGGTTTCTCGAGATCAAAGGCCGCCACAACAATCTCGTGTTCAAGCACCGGACGCCGATCGGGGCCGCGATGGGCAAGCGGGCGCGTGGCGAGGCGCTGTCGCGCGAATTGCTGGTGAACGCCGCGCCCGGCGACGTGCGCGACCAGTTCGAGTGCGCCCGCTTTCGCGCCGGCATTCAGCCCTATGTGCTCGTCGACTACTTGCGGCGCCCGTACATCAGCAAGTTCGACCCTGACTTCCGGTTGACGTTCGACGCCGAATTGGCGGCGCGCGCGACCGACACGATGTTCGACGAGGTCGCGCCAGCGCGCGCGATGTTGCGCGGGTTCACGGTGATGGAGATCAAGTTCCGTCGCCACGTGCCCGCTTGGTTTCACCGCATCCTGCAGGCGTACGAGCTACGCCGACAATCCATCTCGAAGGTGTGCGCCGCGACCGAAGCGCTCGGTCTCGCCTCTAGCCTGACATGAATGCCATGCTGCTTACGACTCTGACGCAATTGCCCCAAGGTGTCGGCCAAGCCGCCGTCGACACCGTGATGTCCCTGAGCACCTACCAACTGATCGTGCGCAGCCTCGCTGCCGCCGGGCTCGGTGTGGTCTTGGCGCTCGTCTACCGCGCGACGCACAAGGGCCTGTCCTATTCGCAATCGTTCACGCAGACGATCGTGTTCATCGCCACCATCGTCGCGATCGTGATGATGACGGTGCGCAACAGCTTGGCGACGGCGTTCACGTTGGTCGGCGCGCTATCGATCATCCGTTTCCGCACGGTGGTGAAGGACACGCGCGACACCTCGTTTGTGTTCGCGGCGTTGGCGCTCGGCATGGCGGCGGGACTCGGCTACTGGGAGTTGGCGGGCATTGGCGTCGGCCTCGTCGCGGCGCTGGCGGTGGCGATGCACGCGCTCAACTTTGGCGCGCTCTACAAGAGTGAGTTCATCCTGCGCTTCACGTTCGATCAGGCCCAGAACAGCGAGGCCTACTTGAAGTTGCTGCCGGAGTTTTCGAAGCGGTCGAACATGCTGCACATCGAGCCATCGGGCGACGGCAAGAGCCTGCGGCTGACCTACGACGTGACGTTGTTGGCGGAAGCGCGCGCCGAGCAGTTGACGGCGGCGTTGAGCCGCATCGCGGGCGTCTCGGATGTGGTGTTGATCGTCAGCAAGAACGACGTCGACTACTGAGCTGAGCGCGCGGGTTGACGCGCTGCTTACATGGCGCGGTCGGGGTGCGTTAGCTTCACGCTCCGAGGTTCCATGCTCACCTGCATCGTGCGTTCATCGTTGGCCGCCGTTCTCGCGTCTGTCGCCGGGCTAGCGCAAGAAGTCAGCGGCACTTGGTTCACTTCCCGCGGCGTGCTCGAGCTGGCCGGCAAGGGACAGCAGTGGACCGGTCGTTACGGCGACGGTTCGACGCTGCGGGCGTCGCGTTCGGGCAAGGACCTGAAGGTGGAGGCGCAAGAAGGGCAGGTGCAGTTGAACGCGACGCTGGGTCGGCGACTTTTTGGTGTTTCGCGATGCCTTCGAGTTCGCGGACGCTGCGCGCGAGGTGATGGGCAAGTTCGGCGAGCTGCGACAACACCAGGAAGGGGCAGCGAAGCAGCTGTTTGGCGAAGCGCGGGACGCGTTTCAGAAGGGTGATCGCGATGGCGGTTGGAAGAAGTACGAGGAACTTGTCGCGAGGTGTTGGGCGAGCAGTTGGTATGCGCGCGTGAAGCGTTGGCTCGCCGACAAGAAGTGACCGACTGTCAGGGCTGGGAAGGCGAGCAACGGCGGACTTGCCGACCCACCATCGCCGCCATCGCCGCCAGCCCCTTCCCGCGCCTTCGCCGTTTGCGCATGATTTCCGCCTTCCGTCGGGCATCTCGCTCGCGGCCGTCGTCCCGAGGTTGAGTCATCATGCGTCCCCAATCTGCACTGGCCCCGTTGTCGATTGCCCTCCTGGCGTGCTCGTTGCTGATAGCGCCGCTAGGCGCGCAAGCGAGTCCGCCGCCGAGCCACCTCGAATACGTATCCGTGCAGAGTGGTGTGCACGCCAACGCGCTGCCGATCGATGTCGTCGTTTGGAGCCAGTTCGTCATGCTGCCAGTCGGCACACCGTGGTTGCGGCTCAACTTCCACAATGCGCAACTCGGCCGGGGCAGTCTGTTGCGCATCACTTCGGTGCTGGATGGGCAGACGATGACGATGCGCCGCGAACACTTGGCGCAATGGGGCAACACCAGTTGCTACTTCAACGGCAGCTCGGTGTTGGTAGAGCTCGTGGCCGGCCCGAACACGCAGGGCAACCTCGTCGACATCCAGCAGGTCGTCGCCGGCGACATCAACCCGACGGTCTTGCTGCCTGACTCCATCTGCGGATCGCAGGACAATCGAATGCCGTCGACGGATGCGCGCACGGGTCGTCTCGACCCGATTGGGTGCACGGGCTGGATCATCAATTACCCGAGCGGTCCTGACAAAGTGCACTTGTCGGCGGGGCACTGCTTCGCGAATGGCCAGGTGCTGCAGTTCGATGTGCCGGCCTCCTCGGCCAATTGCTCGTTGGTGTTCCCGCCGCCGGCCAAGCAGTTCATGGTCGACTTGTCCGTCTCGGCGTACCTCGACGCTGGCGTGGCCAATGACTATTGGGCGTTCCGTTGCTTCCCCAATCCGACGACTGGGCGCACGACCTTTCAGGAGCAAGGGGCCGCGTTCACGTTGGCCACGGTGATGCCGCCCTTGGCGACTTCTCTGGCCAACATCGGGTTTGGCCTCGATGGCACCAACGCGAACAATGCGGCCGGTGGCAACGCCAGCTGCCAGTGCTCGGCCGCGAGCGGCACGGGAACGCGAAACCAGGTCCAGCAGGTGCACAGCGGCGGGCTGGTGGTAGTCACCGGCTTCCGGCTCGAATACGTGATCGACACCTGCGGCGGCACTTCGGGCGGACCGGTGGTCGATAACACGACGGGTGCGGCGGTGGCGATTCATACGCACGGGGCTTGCACCACGGCTAGCACCGCCAACTTCGGGACCAGCATTCTGCACACCGGCGTGCAAGCGGCGATTCTCGCGGTGGCGTCGCCCGTGGTGACGAACGACGACTGTGCGACCGCCATGCCGCTCGCCTTCGGCGTCAATGGACCGTTCAACAACGTCGGCAGCACGAACTCGGTGCAAGCCTTTGCGTGCGGGACCAATGTCGGGCGCGACATGTGGTTCTCGTTCACCACGTGCGCCGGCGATCACACGTTCACGACGTGCACCCCGACGCGCACCATCGACACCGTGCTGCAGGTCTTCGGCGGCACCTGTGCGGGCCTGGTTCCGATCGCCTGCAACGATGACACCGGCGGAGCCTGTGGGCAGGGATCGACCCTGACGATGAACCTCGCGGGCGGCAGCTACTTCGTTCGCGTCGGCGGCAAGAACCAAGCAGCGGGACTCTTCGATCTCGTCCTGCAGCGCCCCGAGATTTACAACGCCGGCCCGATCATCAGTGATCCGACGGCTGGGGCTGGTGGCGCGCCCGCCAGCGTGGTGCAGACCAGCCCGCCGCATGGATTGACGGTGCTTGGTTACGACGCGTTCCCGTCGGCCTCCGCGAACTGGACGCTCGCTGATGACTTTGTGACGAACGGCACTTGGTGCGTCAGCGCGATCGAGGTCTTTGCCTACCAAGACACGGCGACCGCGCCGTCCATCACCGGCGTCTTCCTCGAGGTCTACAACGGCGACCCCAGCACCGTTGGCGTGCCAGTGGCTGGCAGTCCAGGCATTCTCAACAACCTGGTCACGACGCCGGGCTACTCGGTGCGCACGTCGATGACGGGCATCTATCGCGTTGACGACACGTTGCTGACCGATACGACGCGGCAAGTGCAGTCGGTGGTGGTCGGTCTGCCAGTGCCGCTGACGATCAACTCGGCGAGCGTGCCCGGCGGCCGTCACTACCTGCGCGTGCAACTCAGCGGCAGTCTCGCTGCGGGGCCCTTCGTCGTGCCGATCACGGTGAAGGACGCCCCGTGGACCGGCGATGGGGTGCAGAGCTCGTTCTTCACTTGGTCGCCAATCACCAGTGGCGGCGTTGGTCAGGGCGTGCCGTTCAAGTTCTACGGCTCGTCGACGGTGCCGCCCGGTGGTGTGGCGAACCTCGGCGGCACGTGTTCGAGCGCCAACCTCGAAGTGCGTGGCGCCCCCCATATCGGCGGTGTGCTGCAGTTCGAGTTGGTGGGCGGGGATCCGTCTGCGTTCCCCATGGTGTTCATCGGTCTGACCGATCCGAATGTGGCGCTCGCCCCGTTCTGCGGCTGCGTGCAACATGCGAGCGTCGACTTGATGCTCGTCGGCAGCAGCCACAATTGGCAGATGCCGATGGTGCCTTCGGGGCTTGGTCTGCAGTTCTACACCCAAGGTCTGCAGCTGTTCGGGCCGACCTTGGCGTGTGATATCGGCATCGGTGTCCGCTTCGATCTGACCAACGGCTACCGCGTCCGACTGTTCTGACCTTCTGACCGGCGTTGCTTGCCGCCTCAGCCCTTGCGTAGCGCGGCGGCTATTTCCTGCGCGACCCAGCGGTTGCCTTCGCGCGTCATGTGGCCCGCGAAGAAGCGCCCGTGCAGGGAGGGATCGGTGGTGTGCAGCGCGGCAAAGCGCGTCGCCAGGTCCAGCGTAGGCAGGCCGCGAGCCGCCGCGTGCTGCATCACTTCGAGAGCCGCTTCGTTCGACTGATCGCCTTGCAAGACCACCAGCAGTTGCACGTCGCGCCGTTTGCACGCCCCGGCGATGCGATCGAGCAAGCGCTTGCCAAGGTCTTTGCCGCGGCCAACCAGATGCGGCACCGTGACCTGCTTCTCGTTCTCAACCCACCACGCGCGCGCGGTGTTGGCGAAGATCGCATCGAGCACGGCGCTGTGGCCGAGCAGGTCTTTCCAGGCCTTGCTTGAGTCACTACTTGCTGCCGCGTGGTCGATCGGCACATTGCGCAGCACGAGTCCGTCGCCGGCGAAGTCAAACCAAGGCAGCGGCGTGTAGCGCTTGGCATACTCGCAGCGAGTCAGGTCATCGGCGATGAAGCTGACGACCAACGCTTGCACGGGAAAGCGCTCCAGCATGTCTTCGGCGCGCAGCACGGATTGGGTGAGGCTGTAGCCGAACACGCCACCGTTCTTCACCGGCTGCTGCATGTGCACTTCGAGTTGGGCTGGCCACGTGGCGTCGTCGTCGACTTGGTCACCGAACGTGAACGAGTCGCCGACGGTCGCGATGACACGCGTGCCGACCGGGGTCGGGGTGGCGCCGTGGCGCCGCATGCCATCGCCATCGATCGAGACTTGGGTGCCCCAGTGGTTGTCGCGGCTGGCGAAGTTGGCGCGCGGCACGTAACCGAGCGTGGCGTGGCGTTCGGCTGGGTAGTTGCGGTGCAGCAAGTCCGTGCGCAAGTCGCGGAAACTGCCGAAGTGACCCGGCGCGCGCACTAGGCGAATGGTGACCTCGGTGACAAGCAGCAGGGCGAGCAGCGGCAGCAATGCGAAGAGCAGGCGTCGGCGGCGCGCGAGTGGGCGGGCGTTTGCAGCGGGGGCAGGACCGACGGCCATCAGCGGATGGTAGGTCGTCGCTGCGGACTTGCGAGAGGGCGCCGGGCGCGTGGTAGGCTGCGTCGGCGCATGTCGAATTCACCTTCTCCCAACGGTTGCGGACCTCGTGGCTGAGGTTCTCGTCGTCGGCGCTGGCGTCATCGGATTGACCACCGCACTCGTGCTGCAAGAACGCGGCTGGTCGGTCGAAGTGTGGACGAAGGACGACCCGGCGGACACGGTGTCGGCGGTGGCGGGTGCAATCTGGTATCCGTTCCTGGCCCAACCGCGCGATCGCGTGCTGCGGTGGAGTGCGGTGACGTTCCAGCGCCTGGTTTCACTGGCTCGCGACGCGGCGACTGGCGTGCGCATGCAGGCGTGCATCGAAGTCTTCGCCGAGCAGCACCCTGATTTGTGGTGGGCATCGGCGGCGGGTGGCGTCGAGCGTCTGCCGCCAGAGCGGGTGCCAGCGCCGTACCGGGCGGCAATCGCCGTTGATGTGCCAGTGTGTGAAGTGCCGGTGTACCTACCGTGGCTGGTGGCCACGCTGCTGGCGCGCGGCGGGCGTCTTGTGCGTCGGGAACTGTGTGGGTGGGACGAGGCGTTGGCGTGCGCGCCGCTGGTCGTCAACTGCACGGGGCTCGGCGCCCGCGAATTGTGTGACGATCGAGAACTGCAACCTGTGCGCGGCCAAGTGGTGGTGGTCGAGGGTACCTACGCCGGCCCAGCCTGGATCGACGACACCGGAGCGCAGCCCTTTTATGTCATCCCGCGCCGCAACGACATCGTGCTTGGCGGCACGGCGCAGGTTGGCGACGCGCGGCTGGCGCCGGATGCGGGTGACACGCAGGCGATCCTCGATGGCATCGGCGTTCGCGTGCCAAACCTACACAGTGCGAGCGTGCGCACCGTGCGCGTTGGTCTGCGACCGTATCGGCGGACCGTGCGCCTGGAGCCGGAAGTGCGATCCGATGGGCGGCGTCTCGTGCACAACTATGGCCACGGCGGCTCGGGCTACACGTTGGCGTGGGGCTGTGCGGAAGAGGTGGCGCGGCTGCTCGGCCGTTGACCGCAGGCGACGGGGGCGCGACTCTGCGCACCATGCGGTCTCGTCTCGTCGCGGCTCTGCTGCCGCTTGTCGTTGCGTCTGTACTCGCCCAGACGCCGAGTGTCACCTTCACCGGTGAGACCATGCGTTTGCGCTCGGCGGCGGTGGTCGCGGGCCCAGCCGGCAGCTGGAACCTCACGATTGAGATGGAGAACGACAATGTGAATGCGGCGTTGCCGTCGAGTTTCCGCCGCTGGTGGCATTGTGAGATTGCCAATCTCGCGCCAGCAGGGGCAGTGCTGAATGTGTCTGTAACCAATACTGGATACTCCGACATCATCTTGCCGGTGTGGTCGCAATCGACGAACGGCACCACGTTTGGTGGCTATTCGCGAGTGCCAACGAGCGCCGTTCCCGTCCTGCAAGGAACGACGCATCGCTTCACGTTGGTGACGCCGCCGGCGGTCGCGGCGATTCGGCTGGCGAAGTACTTCCCCTACTCGGTGACGCGCAAGGACGCATGGATGGCCACGCTCGCAGGCCATCCGAAGATCCGCTCGATCGCGACGCTGGGCAATTCTGTGCAGGGGCGCCCGATTCATCGCATCGAACTGACGGACTCGACGGTGCCCGACGCTGGCAAAGTGCGAGTGTGGATTCACGCCGGCATTCACCCAGCCGAGACGACGAGTTACTTCACGGTCGAGGGCTTTGTCGAGTGGTTGCTATCAGGGAATCCGCAAGCGGAGGTGTTGCTCGATCACGCTCTGATCGAGTTGTGCCCGATGGTGAACCCCGATGGTGTGTTCCTCGGCAACTACCGCGTCAACGCCAACTCCGCCAACCTCGAGAACGAATGGACGGCGCCGTACAACAGCATGCAACCGGAGATCATCGCGTTGCGCACGGCGATCGAGGGCTACATGGGCACGGTCGCCAGCCCCGGCAGCAATCCGATTCGTGTGTTGCTCAACCTGCACAGTTCTCACGGTGTCAACTACCCGTTTCACTTCCAGCATGTCGCCAACGCGAACTGGAACGCGACCACCAACAACACGGGTGTCATCCCGGTGGTCAACGTCGTCGAGGGCCAGTGGATCGTGCGCTTCAAGGCGCGCAGTCCGTTTGTCAACCTTGGCACGACCCAGAGCAGTGCGCTGACCTCGCGCCCGTTTGTGGAGTCGATGTGCCACGATCGTTGGAGTGGTGTGAATGGGTGGTTGAACGCGCCAGGGCTGCAGTCGCCGGTGATGGCGATCACGTTCGAAGGCACGTACCTGCGCGGCCCCGACACGACGACTTGGAATACCGAGGCTGATTACCGAACGTGCGGCGCCCAGATGGGCTTGGCTCTGTTCGATCATCTGGGGCTGCAGCTGACTGCCAGCGTGTCTACCTATTCGGCGCCCTGCGCGACCGTGGCGATGGTTGGCAGCCTCAGCCCGCAGCCAAACGGCAGCCACGTTGCGACTCTGCAGCTGAGCGGTGCGACTGCGCAGGCGCTCGGCGTGTTGGCGCTTGGCGGACAACAAGTCGCGGTGCCGTTGCCTGCACCTTGGCAAGCATGCACGTTGCTGTGCACGCCGGATGTGACGGTCGGGTTCACCGCGAGTGCCGCGGGGGCGGCGACCTTCGTCTTCTCGGTGCCAGCGCAAGCAGGCCTGCTCGCCTTCCTGCAAGCCGTGACCCTCGATTGGACGCAGCCGCCAGCGTTGCCGCTCGACGCGACCAACGGCGTGCGCATTCAAAACAACTACTGAGTGGCCGAACGAAGGCACTCTGGCAAGAGACCCGATAAGAATCGCACATGCTCGCAGTCGCGTCTCTCTCGCTCGTGTTGGTCTTGGCGATGGCTGTCGAAGCCGTGCCGCACGATCTCGAACGTCGCCTCGCCGACGTCAGTGAGCGCCTGCTCAGGGCGCCGATGGACGTGGCCCTGCATGTCGAACGGGCGCGTGTGCTCATCGCCATGGAGGATCAGCAAGGGGCGCGGCGTGATCTCATGCGGGCGTTGCAGTTGGTCCCCGATCATGTGGGCGCGGTCGGCGCGATGGCGGTGCTCGAGTCACGCGACGGCAACGATGTCGCCGCCCTACAAGCGTGTCGGCGCGCGCAGTCCCTGGGTTCTGCGGATCGTTCGCTGTGGCGGTTGCGTGGGCGCATCTTGATGCGTCTCGATCGCGCCGCCGAGGCAGCGCCGGCGTTCGCGGCTGGCATGGCCGACGACGGCGCCGATGCCGAGCAGTATCTCGAGTTGGCGCGGGCGTTGGCGAAGTCGGGCGCCGATGCGAGTGCCTTGGCGGCGGTGGAGCGAGGACTCTCTGCACTTGGACCGGTGGTGGCGCTCGTCGATGAAGCGGCGGCGCTGCATGTCAAAGCGGGCCGGTTCGCGGCGGCCTTGTCGGCGATCGATTTGCTGCGACCACATTTGCAGAAGCGCACGATCTGGCATGAACGGCGAGGGCGTGTGTTCGCGGCCGCCGGGCGGTCTGATTTGGCGGCGGCCGAACGCACGGCCGCGCTGCACGCAACCACGGACGAGCCCGTCCTCGCTGCCCCCCCTACGAGCCCGCGCGTGGTGCCGCCCGCGGCGAGCGCCGCGACGCCGCGCACGCCGCAAGTGCTAGTTGGGCTTGGCTCGACGTGGCGCTACCGCGACAACGGCACACTGCCGGCGGTGGATTGGTATGTGCCGACCTTCGACGACACCGTGTGGGCGGCAGGCCCAGCCCAGCTCGGTTACGGCGATGGTGACGAAGCGACGGTGGTGGCCAGCGGGCCAGCGGGTGCGTACCACCTGACGACGTGGTTCCGACACTCGTTTCTGTTGACCAACCCGGCGACGTTGCCGACGGCTCGCGTGCGTGTGTTGTGTGACGACGGTGCGGTGATCTACGTCAACGGTGTCGAAGTCGGGCGCTGGAACCTGCACAACGGCCCCATCTCGCCGTTCTCTACCGCCTCCATCTCGGTCAGCGGCGCTGGCGAGAACGCGTTCCATGTGTTTCCGTTCGATCCGGCCTTGCTCGTCACCGGCAACAACGTGATTGCCGTCGAGATCCATCAGTACGCCGCGACCAGCGCGGACATCAGTTTCGACTGCGAAGTGCTCGGCGATGCGGGGCCGATCAGTGTGGTGCGCGGCCCGTACTTGCAGAACGGCACCCCGAGCAGTGCCGTCGTGCGGTGGCGCACGGATCAGCCGACGGCAACCCAGCTGTGGCTAGGCGCCTCGACGGCGACCCTGCAGCCGGTGGTGTTCGATCCGACCTTGCGTGTGAATCACGCCGCCACCGCCACTGGGCTCGCGGCGGAGACGACCTATCACTATGCAATTGGCGACGCGAACGGGCTGTTCGCAACGGCGTCGCCAGGGACGCTGCGCACGTTGCCACCCGTCGGGGCGGTGCGACCGCTGCGCGTCTGGGCGTTAGGCGATGCAGGGGTTGGCTGGTTTCCGCAGTACATCGTGCGCGAGCTGTTCACGATCTATGGCGGCGGGCAGCCCGCGGATGCGATCCTGATGCTGGGCGACAACGCCTATTTCGTTGGTACCGATCGGGAGTACCAGACCGGCGTGTTCGACGTCTACGACGCGCAGATGCGGACGGCGTTCACTTGGTCAACGCTTGGCAACCACGACGCTGCCAGCGTGAACACCGCCGCGCAGACCGGCCCCTACTACGACATCTTCACGCTGCCGCAGGCCGGGGAAGCTGGCGGGCTGCCGACCGGGACCGAGGCCTACTACGCGTTCGATCGTGGGCACGTGCACTTCGTCTGCCTCGATTCGATGGACAGCGATCGCACGTCGACTGGCGCGATGATGACGTGGCTGCAAGCGGATCTCGCGAACACGGCGGCGCGCTGGATCGTCGCCTTCTTCCACCATCCTCCCTACACGTTTGGGTCGCATCACTCCGACAACCCGGCGGACAGCGGCGGCCGGTTGGTGGATATGCGACAGATCGCGTTGCCGTTGTTGGAGGCGGGCGGCGTCGATCTGGTGTTGAGTGGCCACAGCCACAGCTACGAGCGCTCGTTCTTGCTGGATGGGCACTATGGCTTCAGCAGCACGCTGCAGCCGAACATGGTGCTCGATCGTGGGGATGGCAAGGCCAACGGCGATGGTGCCTACGGCAAGGCGACGGCGGGCAAGGCGCCGCACGAGGGCGCGGTGTACGTCGTGGCCGGCAGCGCTGGGTGGGTTAGTGGTGGCCCCCTCAACCATCCGGCGATGCATGTCAGCCTCGCCAACCTTGGCTCGTTCGTGATCGATGTCGACGGCGACCGCCTCAATGCCAAGTTCCTCGGGCTGTCCGGCGTCGAGGATGAGTTCACCCTGGTGAAGGGCGAGGCGCGCACCCTATTTCGCGACCAGCCGCGCATTTCGGTGTCAGCCGGCGGCCGCCAGGACTGGCAACTGGTGGCCGGAACGGCGCACGCGAACCAGTTCTATGTGCTGGCCGGTTCGTACGGGACGACCCCAGGGCTGCCGCTGTTTGGACTGCACATTCCACTCAACCCCGACCCTTGGCTGCAGCTCAGCCTGTCGCTCGCCAACTCGGCGATCTATCAGAACACCATCGGCGTGCTGGATGGCACCGGCCGGGCGACGGCGTCGCTCGTGTTGCCGCCGCTCAACGACCCGAGTCTGATCGGGCAACCTCTGTGGCATGCCTATGTGCTCGGCGACGGGGTTTCGTTCGTGCACGCGAGCAACGCCGTGAAGATGACCTTCGCGCCGTAGCCCAGGAATTGTCTGGGGCAGCAGGCTTCGTTTCGGACGCGACCTCGCTATCCTTCGCCGCCGTGAGCTATCGCGTCGAGCTCCCGGTCTTCTCCGGTCCGATGGACCTTCTGTTGCACCTCGTGCGCCAACAGGAGGTGGACATCCACGCGATTCGCATCGCGCGCATTCTGGAGGACTACCTCAAGCATCTGCAGGTGCTGCAGCAGCTCGATTTGCAGGACATCGGGGACTTCATCGTGATGGCGAGTTCACTGATGGAGATCAAGTCGCGCGAGCTGCTGCCGAACGAGACGGTCGAGCTCGAGCAAGAGCTGGATCCCAAAGATGACCTCATCCGGCGGTTGCTTGAGTACAAGCGCTACCGCGATCTGGCCCGCGAACTCGACACCCGTTCTGACCATCGGGCGCGCATGGCACCGCTGCTGTTGCCGCAACCGCCACATTTGGTGGAGCAAGGCGATGACGACTTGCTGGACCTCGGCGAAGTCGGCATTTGGGACCTCACTTCGGCATTCGCCAGGTTGCTCGAAGAGATCGGGCAACAGGGCACGATGCAGATCGAACGCGAGAAGCGCGACGTCGGCTTCTATACGCGGCGGCTGGTGGCGACGTTCAAGCTGCGCCGTGAAGTGCGCTTTTCGGAAATCTTCGACAAGACCGAAGGTCGCTACGGCTTGATCGGGACGTTGATCGCTTTGCTCGAAATGATGAAGCAGGGCTATCTGCGCGCTTCGCAGGTGAACTGCTTCGACGAGATCCACTTGGCGTTCCGCGGCGACGACGCGGTGACGGCCGAGCAGATCATGGCCGGCATCGAGGCCGACGAGGAAGTGCAGCGCGCCAAGGATGCCGCGGCGGCAGCGGGGTCGACGGAGAGTGAGATCGCCGCGGGGGTCGCTGAAGCTCCCGCCGAAGGCGAAGCGACCGCTTGAGCATCACTGCTGCGTGAGAGCTAACGCGGCGGTCCCGCTGCCGGGAAGACGATGGGATCGCGAGTTGCCGCGCCGCTGTGAAGACACTGTCTCGCGATGCGACTGGCAAGACCACCGCGCTCGCCAGGGAGTTTAGGTTTGGTCGAACCCGCTGGCGGGCCGACAATCGCCAGACCGCTCGCTGCCGCAGCTACCCAAGAACGATGCCTGCCACCAAAAAGTCGATCCTCGCCGGCATCTTTTGCCTCGGCCTGTCCGTCATCCTGTTCGAGATCGCGTTGACGCGCGTCTTCGCGATCATGATGTGGCACCACTTCACCTACTTGGTGATCTCGATCGGGCTACTCGGTTTCGGTGCCTCGGGCAGTCTGTTGACCGCGACACGCCTTGGTAGCAAAGAGGGATCGGCGCAGCGTTGGTTGGTGTGGACGAGCCTCGCGTACGGCATCAGTGTCGTGCTGGCTTTCTGCTTTGCCACGTTCGTGCGCATCGACAGCCTCGCCATCTGGGAGGCCAAGGAGAACATGCTCGCGCTGTTCTTCATTTACTTGGTGATCTTCGTGCCGTTCTTGCTGGGCGGCCTCGGCATCGGCTTGGCCCTCACGCGCTACGTCGCGCACGTCAATCGACTCTACTTCGCTGACCTTGTCGGCAGTGCGCTCGGCGCTGGCGTCAGCGTGCTGCTGATGAAGCAGTTCGGCAGCTCCGCGACCGTCGTGTTCGCCGGCGTCTTCGGCCTGATTGCTGCCTTCTGCTTCAGCCTCGGCGCGCCGCGGCACTACCTGCTGCTCACGGTCCCTGGACTGGCGCTCGCGGGATGGCTCAGCATCGGCTTTGCCGGTGGTGCGACTGCGCTCGGCATCGGGCCGCTCGATTGGAAGGTGCCCTACGCGCCCGGCAAGGAAGGCGCGTTCGCCGAAGCGATGCTGCGGCAGTTGCAGTTCGAAGGCAAACTCGGCGGCCAGAGTGGCGAGCTCACCAAGATCTACAGCGCGACCGCGGAAGTGCAGGTCGGTCCGAGTTTGATGGCGCCGCCGATGATCGGTGGCGACCAAGGTCTGATCGACGGGCGCTTGATCGAATCGCGCGCCGTCGGCCAAGACGGCACGGCGCCGACGATGCTGTTCAAAGACGCCTCGAAGATCGGCGACTTCGCGTTCCTCGATGACACGCAAGCGGCCTCTGCCTACGTCGTGCACAAGGCATCAGGGCGCACCGACCAAAACGTCATGGTGATCGGCGTCGGCGGCGGCGTCGACGTGATGGTGGCGCTCGGCAACGGGGCCAAACACGTGCGCGCCGTCGAGCTCAACACCGCGATGATCGAGATGGTCACCGAGCTCTATGACGACTACCTCGGGGGCCTGTTCAAGAAGGGCGGGCATGCGCTGTCCGATCGCATCGAGCTGATCAACAGCGAAGGCCGCGCTTGGTTGCGCAGCAACCCGCAGACCTACGACGTCATCCAGATGAGCGGCGTCGACTCCTACACGGCGTTGAGCACGGGCGCCTACACGCTGTCGGAGAGCTACCTCTACACGGTCGAGGCGGTGCGCGACTTCTGGGAGCACTTGAACGAGCACGGCATCGTCACGTGGTCGCGCTTCATCGAGAGGGCCCCGAAGAAATCGCGCGAGACCCTGCGACTGGCCAACATCGCTTGCTCGTCGCTGCGCGACCTCGGCATCGCGGATCCGGCGGCGCATCTGTGCGTGTTCCAAGGGACGACGTGGGCGTCGACCATGATCAAGAAGTCGCCATTCACCGCGGTGGAGATCGCGGCGTTGCGTGACTTCGCGCGACGCGAGGGCTTCGTCGGCTTGGTGTTTGATCCGCTGCGCGCTTCGACGGCACCGTTCGTGGCCGAGCCAACGTACTTCGCCGATTCGCGCGCTGCCTTGCAAGCCGGTATCGCAGGCCTCGCCGGGCTCGCCGCCGATCCGGCCAAACTCACGGCCGCGGTCGATGGCATGCTGGGGCTCGCGGCGAACCTCGGCAACGGCGAAGTGATCGCCGCAGCGATGCTGCCGGAGGCTTTGCGCGGACCGGACGTTGCCGCGACCGCGCTGCAGTTGCTCGAGCACAGCAAGCCGACGTTCTTGGCGCACGCTGCCTACATGCGCACGACGGTCGGCGACTTCAACCGATTGCTGCGCGGCACGGCTGAGGAACGAGACGCGTTCGTGCGCGACTACGAGTTCGACGTGTCGCCATCGACCGACGACGCACCGTTCTTCTTCAACTACTACCGCTGGTCCAGTCTGTTCAGCGGCGGTGCGACTCGCATGGGCGGCGACAAGTTCTTCAACTACCAGACCGACTTTCCCGTTGGCCACATGGTGCTGTTGGCGTCGCTGGTGCAGATCCTGCTGCTAGCCGTGGCCATGATCTTCTTGCCGCTGCGCAAGCTCGCGAATGAAGGGCTGCGCACGCCCGGCGCCTTCCGGTTCTTCGGCTACTTCGCGGCGCTGGGGCTCGGCTTCATGCTGATCGAGATCGCGTTGATGCAGAAGCTCGTGATCTTCCTCGGGCATCCGACCTACGCGCTATCTGTGGTGCTCGTCAGTCTGCTGGCGTCGGCTGGCACCGGGTCGTTGCTCGCAGGTCGCATCACGCAAGTGCGCGCCAAGCACCTGCGCCTGATCTTGCTGGGCATCGTCGTGGTCGTGGCGCTCGACGTGGTCGCGGTCAATCACCTGCTGCCGCTGCTGCTCGGCGTGCCACTGTGGCTGCGGGTCGCGGTGGTGGTGGTGATGCTGGTGCCGACCGGGCTCGTGCTTGGCATGCCGTTCCCATCGGGCATGCGCCTCGTCGAAGAGCAGTGCCCGCACTTGGTGCCGTGGGGCTGGGCCGTGAACGCGTTCTTCTCGGTGTTCGGCTCGATCTTCTGCATCGTGCTCAGCATGGCGATCGGCTTCTCGAACGTGTTCTACGTCGCGATCGGCATCTATGTGCTGGGCCTGCTCGGCATGAAGACGCCGCGCGAAGTGGCTGCGACGATCGCGACTAGTCGGCCGGTGTGATTTAGTCCGCAAACCAGTGTGCGACTGGTTCGAGCAAGAACGCGTCGATGGCAATGCCATTTGTACCGACCAGGAGTTGGCGATGAACTTTGTGTCGAGCCGAGAACGCGTGCATGCCAGGTAACCCATCGTGCCGACGGCCGCTCTTGACTTCGATCGCCACGATGCGCTTGCCGCGCCGAACGACGAAATCGACTTCGTGGTTGCCGTCGCGCCAATAGAACAACTCGCACTCGCCGCTGGCCGCAGACCGCACAAGGTGCGCACCGACGGCGGACTCCACGATTCGCCCCCAGGAGTCGGGGTTCGCTTTGGCTTCGGCAAACGGCACGCCGTCGAGGGCTGTCATCAGGCCGACGTCGTGCACTTGCAGTTTGGGAATGGACGCGCGTTGGCGGGCGATATCGCCTGCGTACTTGTGCAGTCCCAAGACCATGCCTGCCGCGTCGAGCAGTTGCAGGTAGTGAGCGAGCGTGACGGTGTTCCCCGCATCCTGGAGTTGCCCAAGGATCTTGGTCAACGAGAGTTCTCGACCGGAGTAGCGGCAGCCGATCTCGAAGAGCCGCCGAAGCAAGGCCGGTTTGTGCACGCGCGTCAGCAACAAGACGTCACGCGAGATGGTCGTCTCGACGAGCGCATCTCGGATGTAGCGTTGCCACCGGTCGGCTTCGTCGACGAGCGCGGCGGCCCCCGGGTAGCCTCCGTGGAACATGTAGGTGTCGAGACTCCAGCCGAAGGCGTCGCGCATCTCGCGATACGACCATTGGCGAAGTGGGATCAACTCGAAACGTCCCGCCAGGCTCTCGGTGAGCCCGTCCTGGATCAGCAGTGGGGCCGAACCCAGCAGGACGACGCGCAGCGGGCAGCGCTTGCGCGAGTCCTCGTCCCACAGGCGCTTCACCGTTTCTGACCATCGCGGCGCCTTCTGCACTTCGTCGATCACCAGCACACTCGACTGCTTCGAAGTCAGAGTCCGAGCGGTGTCCCACTGTTGTTCGATCCAGCCGTCGCCGCGCAAGGTGGGTTCGTCGCCGCTGGCCCAGTGAACAGGCAGGCCGATCGCCTCTACGACCTGCTCTACCAGCGTGGTCTTACCGACTTGGCGGGGGCCGGCCACGACCTGAATGAAACGGCGGGGACCGAGCAGCCGGCTCGCAAGTGCTTCAGCCTGTGGACGTTGGAAGGCGGCCATGGAACTACTCAGCATACTGAGTAAAATTACTCAGCATACTGAGTAATTCTGGAGCCGCCGTTCCTACCGATCCTGCACGAGCCGTGGCAGCGCCGCCGCCAGTGCGCGCAGAGCCTTGCCGCGGTGGCTCAGCCGATCCTTGGTCGCAGCATCGAGCTGCGCGAACGTCTTCGCCGGGTCACCCGCAAACTCGAGTGGCACGAAGATCGGGTCATAACCAAACCCGCCGTCGCCAGTCGGTGCCGTCAGCAGCGTGCCCTCGCAGCGTTCTTCGATCGCGGCCAGCGTGCGGCCATCGGGGGCGCACACGCAAAGGCTGCAGCGGAAGTGCGCCGTGCGTTGGCCGAGCGGCACCGGGCGCAATTCTTCGAGCAGGCGAAGCAAGCGTCCACGATCGTCGAGGCCGGGGCCGCCATAGCGCGCCGACAACACGCCTGGCCGTCCGTGCAACGCATCCACGCACAGCCCACTGTCGTCGGCGAGGGCGTAGCCGTTGGCGAGTCGCGCCAGCAAGCAGGCCTTGACGCGAGCGTTACCGGCGAAGTCGGGTTGGTCTTCGATCGGATCGAACGGCACTAAGAGCTGGTCCGGTGTGCGCAGTTCAAGGCCGAGTGGCGCCAGCATGCGCTCCAACTCGGCGCGCTTCTTCTTGTTGTTGGTGCCGATCCAGAGCGTCGCCATCGCACGTCACTCAGATGCCGAGAGCCTTCTTCTGCAGGTCGCGGATCGTGGCGCAGGCGTTCTGGCCCATCGTCACCATCTCGTGGAACTGCTCCATCGCGAACGGCTTCTTCTCCGCGCCGCCTTGCACTTCAATCAAGCGCCCATCGGCTGAGCACACGATGCTGAGGTCGACTTCCGCACCACTGTCTTCTGTGTAGTCGAGGTCGATCATCGGCGTTGTGCCAACGATGCCGATCGACACGGCGGAGACCAGGCCACGCAGCGGCCACTTCGGCAACTGCTTCTGTTCTTCCATCCACAGCAGCGCGTCGTACATCGCGACCACGGCACCGTTGATCGAAGTTGTGCGGGTGCCACCGTCGGCGGAGATGACGTCGCAGTCGATCCACAGCGTCACTTCCGGCAGCATCGCCAAGTCCACGGCGCAGCGCAGCGCGCGCCCAACCAGGCGCTGGATCTCAAAGCTGCGACCATCGAGCGGGCGCCCCGTACGGCCATCACGCGGTTTTCGCGGCTGGCCGGCACCCGGCAGCATCGCGTACTCGGCAGTGAGCCAACCACCTTGGTGGCGGTTGTACATCCACTGCGGAACCTGATCCTGCACGGAGACCGTGCATAGGACCTTGGTCTTGCCGCATTCGGCCATCACCGAGCCGGGCAAGTCAGTGTAGGAACGGGTGAAGGTGATGGGCCGGAGTTGATCCGGTAGTCGGTTGTTCTTGCGAGCCAGGGGTCGATCCTCCGCGGTGGGCGGCGCAACCTACCCGGCGGCGAGAACTGACGCGAGCGCTCGTCGCAGTTCATGCACGCCGAACGGCTTTTGAATGTGATGCAGGTTTGGCCAGGTGGCAGTCATGGCTTGGGGCTCAGTCGCCAATACGAAGACTTTCAAGCGCGGGGCCACCGTGCGAATCGTCGCGGCCAGCGCGTCGCCGCCATCGAGGCGATCCGGATCGTCGACGATGATCAATTCGAACCGGTCGGGTGTCGCTTCGAGGAAGGATCGGGCGGAGGCGCCGTCCGCGCAGGCAAACACGGCGCGACCTGTGGCCTTCAGTTCACTGGCGAGCATCGCTCGCACCGATGGATCCGACTCGAGCACGAGCGCGCCGCCGTAGCGATGCGCCAGTTGCACCGGTTCTGGTTCGAGGCCGGTCGCTGAGCCGTTGGCCGTGGTGCGAGCAATGGGCCAGTACACCACCGTTCGCACGGACCGACCAGGCAGGTGGTGGATGACAAGTTCGCCGCCGTGCTCGGTGATGAGTTGGTTGGCGGCTTCGAGATCGAGAGCGAACGTCGGATCCGTTTGCAGGTCGGTGGCGGTGACACGCGGCTCGGAGCTCCATTCGAGAGTGAGTTCCAACTGCAGGTGCGGCTCGGCGCCGGCAAAGCACGTCTCACTGACGATCGACAGGCGGGTGGCGCCGCGTTCTGCGCGCAGCATCGCACTGCACAAGAACAGCAACGCCTCGTGCGCGATCTGTGCATCCACGGCGAGGGCAGGCAAGTGATCGGCTGGTTCCCAGCGAAGTTCGAGCCCGAGTTGCAGCACCTGCAATTCGTCGCCGAGCTGACGCACCAACGCTGGCAGCTCGCACGTGGCCTCGGTGTTGGTGCGGCGGCGAACCTGGCCAAAAGCCAACAGCTTTGAATGCAGCGTGCGCAGTCGCTGCAGCGCGACGAGCAAGGCTTGGGCCGTTTGCGGCAACAAGGCGCGATCGGGCGCTGCTTGGATGAGATGGTGGGCGCGCCCTTCGACCCCGGACAGCAGGTTGGCGAGCTCGTTCGCCATCGACACCGCCAAGTGGCGCACCGCCAGTGGTGCTGGTGGGTCTGGCGGCAGTGCCGGCGCCGCCGCGGGCGGCGGCAACGCGAGGGGCCGCGGTGGTTCTTCTTGTCGTCCTGCGTGCGGGGCCGTTGACGTCGACGCACGACGCCGCGAAGCCAAGTGCATGGCGATGACCGCGGTGAGTGCGCCGGCGGCAAACCAAACGAGATGGGTCACGAGTGCGTGGGGAGGGCGACGTTGAGCCGCGCCACCCTAGCCCTGTTCGCGGAGGCTGTCGAGGGCTCGATGCACGGAGTGCGTACCGCGGCGACTGCCTACGGCGCGTCGCCCTTGTGCACAGTCCCCAGGCGGAAGTGGTGCACGAGCGTGCCTTGGCAGTTGGCGGCCGGCGTAGCGATCGGCGTGCCGTTCACGTGCAGCGTGCCAACCGCTCGCGCCAGCGTGAACGCCACGAATCCACCCGCGTCGTTCTGGACGACGTCGCGCACGGGGGTGCAATCGTGTGTGATCGCGTCGCTCGGCAGGCCGAGGAAGCGCGCGCGCAAGCGCCAACCGACCAGCCGGTTGTCGATCGTGATCGTGAGATGAACCGTCGGCTCATCGGCCCATGCGGTGATCGTGACTTGGCAGTTCCATCCCAGCGGTCCGCGCCCAAGACGGCCAGCTAGCACCAACTCGCGCGCTGCCGCCGCCTCGGTGTAGCGCTGCGCCTGCAAGAACTGCGCGGAATACAAGCGCGGCCGTTCGTCGGCGGCAGCGACGAACTGGTCGAGCGAGCCACGATCACTGCGGGCTTCAAAACGCAGGCAGTTGCTCGAGTGCAGTTCTTCATTGCGATCGACGAACAACAGCCCCTCTTTGCGGGTGAAGCGCACGCGCGCGCCGCCGCTCGCGACCAACAGGTCCTTGCGTTTGCGCAGATCGCGACCAGTCGTCGTCTTGGCGTTGTCCAGATCGCTGACGGCGCGCGACGGCGGTGGCGGTGGTGCGAGTGCGATCGCTTCTTCGAGGCGGACGGCAAAGCCGCGAGCCGTGCCGTCTTGCACGGTGCCTGCCCACAAGTCGGGATGGGTTTCTTCGTTCCAGGCCGCCAAGTGGGCGCGGCTGGCTTTGCACGTCGCAGCGGCGGCGAGCGCTCGCCACTGCAGCAGCTTCAGGTCGATGCGGCAGTCGGCGGCGTCAGGTCCTGGTCTGGCAAATTCTGCAGGCCCGTGAACGGCGCTCGCGGCCAGGTTGGCGAGGGTCGCCGCAGCGCGATCAGGGTGCGACGTCGTCACAACTGGCATTCACCGGATCTTGGCGTGCGGTGTGTAGCCATGCCACATCGCTGTCGAGGGTTTCAGCAATGGCCCGCAACTGCCGATGAGAAGGCGCGATGAATCAGGTTCGGATCTACGGCGACCCCTTTGGCGACGACTCTGTGGCAAGCCTTCTGCGCAGCTTCCTGCGTTTGGCGCTCGGCAGCGGCGTGCGTTGCTCCCTATCGCTAGCCGCAGTCAGGGCCGGTGAGCCGGAGCCAAACCAACGAGTGGTGCCACTGACGGATGGTGTGCGCGACCTGCGCGTCGGCACCCATCTGCCGTCGGCGGAGATCGACTTGTTGATGCGAGCGGCGGGTGAAGTGGTGGCCGCGACCGCCCCGGTGCTGGTGTTTGCGTCGCCACAGCAGCGCGCGGACGCCGTGCGTGCAGCGGGCCTGACGTGGCCGCGCGCCACCGCGGTGTTGCCAACGCGCGATGGCGCTGTGGCCGCCGACTTGCTCGAGCGGGTGCGCGCCGAACTACGGTGGTCGGGAACGGAGAATCCGCTGCACGCGTTGGACGAGCGCGAGTTGGCGCCATGGCTGACGTTGCCGGTGGTCGGCGCCGACGGACCCATCGTGTGTGTCGACGACGGCGATCGCGCCAGTGGTGTCGATTTGGCGATTGCCTGCTGGCGGCAGCACTTCGCCGCCAGCGGCCCACGATTGCGTGTGGTCGTGACGAGTGCGGATGCCGCGGCCCTGCTTCCCGTCGTGCAAGCGCTTGGCGAAGACCACCCGCGCGCGGACGTGATCGTGTCGCCCTTCGAGCCGGCGCACGTGCGCGACGCGGTGGCGGTGCTGTTGCCGTGGCGAAGCATGTCGTCGGCGCGCACCCTGGTGCTGGCATTGGCCTCAGGACGGCCGGTGTGCGCCTCTCGCTTCGCCGCGACGGCGAGTCTGCTCACCGCCGCCGGAACGTGCATGCCGATCGGTGGCCGCAATGTGCCCGACGAGCCGGGCGCGGCCGCCCACTTCGCGCCCTTGGCGTCGGCGATCACGGTCGCCGTGCAAACCGCGACCCGAGAGGCGACGGCCGCGGCGACGATGGGGCGAAGGGCGCGCGCTTTTGTCATCGAAGAATTGACCCGCTGTCGGCCCGCCTCGCCGCCGCCGCCGGTTCCCTCCATGCGCGCCCAGCGGCCCACCGTCGTGCTGGAAGCGCCCTTCTTTGAAACGTCATCCAGTGCCGAGTTGTCGATCGAAACAGCGCGCGCCCTGCTGCGTCGCGACCGTGTCGATGTACGGCTCGTGCCGACCTTGCCGTTGCGCACTTCGTTGGCGGCATTCCGCGCGCGGGCGCCCGAACTCGAATGCCTGCTCAGTCGTGATCCTGGCGAAGTCGACCTGTGGTTGGCGTCAGGTTGGCCCGTTCGCGCCGCCCGGCCTGCGTGCCGCACGTTCGCGCTGCGTGTGGACTGGGAGTATGGGGCGTTGCCGGCGGAGTTGACTCCACACGTGACGCAGGACGCTGACACGGTGGTTGTGCACAGTGAGCACGTCTATCGCACGTTGACGGCCGCTGGGCGACCGATGAGCGGCATCAAGGTGATTCCACACGGGGTGGACGCGGCCATGAATGACGCGGCACCACCGGACGCCGACCTCGTTGCGTGGAAGCAGGACCTGCCCGCGGTGTTGTTTTGTGGGGGCATGATCTGGCGGAAGGGCTTCGACGTGTTCTTGCGGGCGGTGCTGTCGGCGCGAGCTGCTGGGGCGCGGTTCGCAGTCGTCATCAAGACGGTCGGGCACGATCAGCACTACAGCGGGTTCCATCTCGGCGAGCTGTTGCAGCGATTCCGGGCGACGAAGGGCACGCCGCCGGTGCGGGTCATCGATGGTGAGCTGTCGCGCTCGCAGTTGGCTTCGGTCTACACCGCGTGTGATGTGTTACTGCACCCATATCGTGGGGAGGGGTTCTGTTTGCCGGTGCTGGAGGCGCGGGCGTGTGGGTTGCCGGTGTTGGCGACCAAGGGTGGGGCAACGGAGGCGCTGATGGTGGGGCCTGCGGCCGTGAAGATCCCTTCCGCGCGGCGTTCGGTCGAACTGCCTGGAGCGCATGTGGGGACGCCGTGGGTGTTCGAGCCGTCGGCGGACGCGGCTGCGCAGTTGCTGGTGAGTGCCTTGGCAAACCTGCCGACGCTGCGTCGGGAGGCGCGCACGTTCTCGCGCGCGGTGCGAGCTGCGTTCCCGTGGGAGGCGCCGGCCATGGCGTTGGAGGAAATGGCCTTTGCCGCCGCCGGTAAGCGCCGCGTCGTGATGCCGCCGGAGCCACTGTTCACCTTGCCGCAGGTTGCTGTGCGATTGGATGAGCCGGTGCCGGTTTCTGGGTGAGGGATGGGGCGTGCCGGCGTGCCTGCAATCTGGCCCGCGGGCTTGTTCGCAAGCTGGTCAGGTCTTGGATGCAACTGTGGACGCGAGCGGACTCCGAAGAGCATTCGAGGCGATCGACGCCTCACTGAATTCACCAGCCGAGATGTGGATTCGTGGTGGGGCGGCTCTTCCCGTAGTGATCGACCACCTGCGGTGTGTGCTCGAAGAGTTGTGGGGTGCCGAGTCAGCAACCAGGACGTGCACGAGACACTGCGCTCCGATGCTGACGCGTGTCGCCGACATGCCAAGCTCGCGCTTCAGGGAGATGGTGAGTCTCCTTGTCATCGCATCCTGGGCAGGTCCAGATGGTCCAGCCAGCGTCTTTGGCCATCAGCCGCCGGCGCCGCTTGGGGCGCCGGTCGGCTGCATGGGCTTGTTGGGCCCTCAAGGTGTCTCGGCTTCCGAGATGACCCAGGGCACTCTGGTCATGAACTCGAGCTGCACCACCGAGTGCCGAAGGAAGGGATCGCGGACAAGAGCAAGCCGAGAAGTGAAGCCAAACTCGAACCCTGCCACCAACTGCTCCAGTGCTCCGGTCCAGGATCCCGGGCCAACCTCCTTCCACGCATCTGCTCCTTCGAGTACGGCCCCGACCAAGTGGAACCATCCGCCCGAGATGTGCAGACCGGCGGTCTCGCGGCCGTAGTGAGCAAGCTCCGTAGGCTTGCCCAGGTCGACTCCCAGGCCGCGAGCGATTGCCCGGAACTCGTCTGGAAACGCCCGATCAACCGCAGTCATGAAGTTGCGGCAGTCCGCGCACGAGCAGTCAACGCCGACAGGAAGCGAGGAGTAGCAGCTCACCGTCGTGGCCCGATCGCCCTCGATCTTCCACCGCCCCGCGTCAAGGATCATCGACGGCCTGCCCAACGTCTTTGCCGCTGAGCCGTGATCGCCGCTGCGGCGATCACCGGCTCCGGCGGCTTGTTGGGCGGGCCAAACCTCACGAGCTGACCCGACGTTTGAAGTAGCTGATGACGCCAACCGTCTTCGACGCACCCCACGGGATGAAAGACGGCCGTTCAATGGACCCCGTGCTGACGAGCTCCCATCCCTGGGCCCCGTACTCGTCGAACTTCAGGTTGAGGTCGGACGGCAGGCCGGTGCCTGTCCAACGCTCCGCGCTGAAGTAGATGATCTTGTACTCCCACCGCTCAGCCATGGATGATCTCCTGCGCCGCCCAACGAAGAGGATCCTATCCGGAGGAAGTCGCGCGAAATGCGCGACAACGGCGACGGGCGGGACGCGACTTCTTCCGGATAGGATCAGTTGGACGAAGCCGCGGTGCAAGCGGCTATGGGCAAGCAATTCTGTAACGGTCCGCCAACCGAGGTAGCTGAGTGACGCTGCGGGCCGGAGTGGCAGGGTACGGTTGAGGGTGACGCCCTTGCCCTTTGGTTTTCACGCCACGAAGTCGTCGCAGGCCCCGTGATCTGTGGCGAACGGCATGTGTTGAGCACTCGACGTACAGACCTCGCCCGCATCCGCGACCGGATATTGCACTGCCCTGGGTCGTCAGCGAGCAAGGCGACGTCATGACGAGTCAGCGACCTCTGGAATCCGAAGACCTGGCCACGGGCGACGAACCAGTCGGCCTGTGCGGCACGCCGGGCAGTGTTCGTCGGGCAATAGAAACGGCACCACACTCGGCACCGTCGCCGTCGACGGCATGGGCGCACCGAGTTGGAGGCGGCACACCGCGAGTTTCGTCGCCCGTTTCCGGTTGGCGAGCAGCCCGTAGTGCCGCAAGCGAGTGAAGCCGCGCGGCAGGATGTGCTGCAGGAAGCGCCGCAGGAACTCGACTCCCGGCAGCACCATCGTGCGCGATCGATTGCGTTGCGCGCGGTCTCGGCAGCGGAACGTCACCCCGTCAGGGCAGACATCGAGGATGCGCCGGTTGCCGATGGCGATGCGGTGCGTGTAGCGCGCCAGGTACTTCAGCACCTGCGCCGGCCCGCCGAACGGCGGCTTGCTGTAGACGACCCACGACTTGGCCATGGCTCGGTCGAGGCAAGCGGCGAACGCGGCGCGATCGCGCAGCGGCTGCAGCGAGCCCTGGAATCGCAGATCTCCACGTTCGAACGCCGCCCGCAGCGCGGCCACGAACTTGCCGCGGAACATTGCGCCGAGCACGCGCACCGGCAGGAAGAACCCCGGACGGCAAGCGACCCAGGAGCCGTCCGGCGCCAGACCGCCGCCGGGCACGACGCAGTGCACGTGCGGGTGGTGACGCAGATCTTGGGTCCATGTGTGCAGCACCGACAAAAAGCCGACCTCGGCGCCGAGGTGCTTCTCGTCCGCAGCGATCGTGCGCAGCGTCGCCGCCGATGTCGCGAACAGGATGCCGTAGACCACGCGCTTGTTCTGCAGCGCGATGCGCGCCAGTTCTTCCGGCATCGTGAACACGACGTGGAAGTACTCGACCGGCAACAGGTCCTTCGCGCGGTCGTCGAGCCACTTCGCTTGCCGCGAGCTTTGGCACTTCGGGCAATGCCGGTTGCGGCAGCTGTTGTAGGCGATGCGCTTGAAGTCGCACGAATCGCACGACTCGACATGGCCGCCGAGTTGTGCCGTGCGGCAGGCAAGCAGCGCGCGCATGACGCGGCGCCGGGCCGGCGTGACCGCCCCTTCGCGCAACAGTGCGTCGCCGAAGAGGCGGACTACGTCGGCCACTTCATGAGTGGCCCGATCCATGACAGGTGTCAGGTCGGGATCGCCAACAGATCGACTGCCTTGTTCGCCGCGTCCAGCAGCCGGCCGGTCACGTGCATGTAGACCGCCGTCGTCGACAAGCTCGCGTGACCCAGAAGCTTCTGGATCGTGCGCAAGTCGACACCGAGCTCAAGCAGATGCGTCGCGTAGCTGTGGCGCAGTGTGTGCATACTCGCGGGCTTGTCGATGCGAGCGATCAACCGCGCCTTGGTGCAAGCATGCTGAACACTGCTCTCATGCAGCGGCCGATCTGGATGCACCCCCGGAAACAGATAGTCACGGGGGTGATCCACGAGCCAGTAAGCGCGCAGCAAATCACGCAGCGCCGTGGACATTGGCACCATGCGCGGCTTGCCGCCCTTGCCGTTGCGGATGTGCACCGTCATGCGAGCGCTGTCGATGTCGCTGACTCGCAAGTGCGTGGCCTCGTTCAGTCGCACGCCCGTCGCGTAGATCAGGCTCAGCACCGCACGATGCTTGATGTTCGTCGGCGCGCTCAGCAGCCGCCGCACCTCGTCGACGCTCAGCACCGTCGGCAGCTTCCTCTTCACCTTCGCGAACGGGATGTGCTCTACCACGAAGTCGCGCGGTAGCGTCACCCGGTAGAAGAACCGCAGCGCGCAGACCGTCTGGTTGAACTGCGTCCACGACACCTTCTTCTCGATCAGGCGCACCTGGAAGGTGCGGATCTCGGCCGGCCCGAGCTGGCCCGGCGGCTTCCCGAACTCGCGCGTGAACCGCGCCATCATCGACACGTAGCACTCCACCGTCTTCGGGGAGTAGTTGCGAATGCGCAGGTCCTCTGCCATCCGCTCGCGTAACAGCGTCATCGGTCTTCCTCGTCAGGGGACTACCTCCCGCCGCGACGAGAAGTGTCATGCCGACGACGTGGGCGACCGCGAGGATTCAGTGGCGACTGGAGGAACGGCGCGCTCAACCGGCACGAGGGGCTAGGAGCGGGCTACCGCGGAGCGGTTTCGTCCAACTTCGTGTTCGGTGGAAGTGCCGAACATCGGCACGTCCATGTTCGACGGCAGCATATCTCCAGACAGGGAAGCGACCACCCGACCACCAGCGGCCGGGTGGCCACCACCTGAGCCGCCGCACACCAGCACCGCCGTCATCGATCCCGCACGTCGACAGGTCTGCCGAACATTCACCACCGCCCTCGCGAAGCAGCGCCGCAGCGCCACCACGACCGCTCGTCGCCGCCGCCGCTCCATCCCCGTTGTGACCGGCCGCCGACTCCGCCATCCTCTACCCGCTGATGCCGAGCCCGCGATCGCCGCTGCGCCTCCTCCTGCTCTTCCAAGGTATGTGGGAGCAGGAATGTGTCGACGCGCTGCGCCAGAGCCACGACGTGCACCTCGAACGCGAAGGCTTCGACAGCATGCGCGCGCGCGGCTTGCTCAAGCTGCTCACCTTCGACGCCGAACGCTTCGCCGATCGCCTGTGCGCGACCTACCGCGGCCGCATCGACGCCGTTTGGTCCAATGACGACCAGTTTGGTTGCCTGCTCGCGGCGGTGATGGCGAAACGGCTCGGCCTGCCGGGCGCCGACCCCGCCGCCATCGTGCGGGCCCAACACAAACTGCTGTTCCGCCAGACCCTCGCGAACACGCTGCCCGACGCCACGGTGAACGCGGCGGCGCTGCCGTGGCGGTTGCCAGAACGTGCACTACGCGATCCCCGACGCCTCGCCGCCGCCGTCGCCAAGGCAGGCCTGCAGTGGCCGCTGTTCTGCAAACCGGTGAAGGCGTCGTTCTCCGTGATGGCGCGCTGCGTGCAAGACGCTGACGAGCTGGCCGCGCACTTGCGCCTCTCGTGGGTCGATCGCCACCTGCTGGCGCTGCTCAACAAACCCTTCGCCCAGTTGGCGAAGAGCGTGACGCCACTGCCGTGTGCGACCGATTGCCCGTTGCTGGAAGTGCCCATGCGCGGCAGCCAAGTGAATGTCGACGGCTATGCGTGGCGCGGGGATGTGCAGGTGCTGGGCGTGGTGGATGAGTGCATGTATCCCGGCGTTGTGCAAGGCGCGCGCCACTTCGCCGGCTTCACCTTTCCATCGCGGTTGCCTGAGCCCGTGCAGCAGCAGGTCAAGGAAGTCGCGGTCGCGGCGGTGAAGGCGGTTGGTTATGACCACGGACTCTTCAATGTTGAATTGTTTGTAGGCGACGACGAGTCGGTGCGCGTCATTGAGATCAACCCGCGGTCGGCGGGGCAATTCGCGACCCTCTACAGAATGGTGGCGGGCATCGATCTGGAGCGGCTGGCCATTCATTTGGCGGCGGGGTTGTCGCCAACGTCGGTGCCGCGCGTGGCGCCGGTGGCTGGGGCTGGGGCGAGTTTTGTATTTCGACGGTTCGATGGCTTGCCCGGGGTGACGCCGAGTGCTGAGGCCCTGGCGTGGTTGCGCGAACGGCATCCGGCGGCTCGCTTGTGGGTGGAGACCAGCAGGGGTGCGTCGCTGCGGCGGGAGTATCGCTGGCTTGGCTCGCATCGCTTTGGCGTGCTCAATCACTGTGCAGTGGACTTCCCGACGTTGCTGGCGGAGGGCGAAGAATGCGCGCGACGGTTGTTCGGCATCGCGTTGCCGAGCGGGCTCGAAGTCGACGGGTGAGCGCGCTGGCATTCACGTTCGGCGGCGGCTAGGGAGGACGGCATGAACGTGCCTACGGAAGCTGACATTGCCGCTCGCCTTGCCTTTGCTGCGCGCATTGCCGAGGACGCGGGGCGACGCTTGTTGGCAGTGCGAACGAGCGGTCGGTGGACGGACGAAGCGATCCTTGGCGATGTCGGTGACCAGGCTGCTGACGGTTATTTGCAGGGCGCTCTGCTGGCTCGTTATCCCGACGACGGCATCTTGTCGGAAGAGACGAAGGACGCGCCGGAGCGCTTGGCGCGGCGATGGACGTGGATCGTCGATCCGTTGGATGGCACCAAGGAGTTCTCACAGGGACGGCAGGACTGGGCGGTGCATGTCGGGTTGGCGCTCGATGGGCGACCCGTGCTCGGAGCGGTGGCGCTACCGGCGATTTCCCGGGTGGTGTCGGCGGTATGCGCGGCTGGTGCTATTCGCGTGGCGCTGCATGGGGCGGGTGGGGAATGGCCCATGGTGCTGGCGGGCGATGACGGCCCGCCCCTGTCGCGGCGGTTGCGCATGGTCGTCAGCCGCAGTCACACGCCGGAGATCGTCGCCAAGGTCGCGCGCGAACTCGGCGATGCCGAGCTCATCCCCTGCGGCAGCGTCGGCTTCAAAGTGGCGATGTTGATGCTCGGCAAAGCCGATGCCTATGTGCACAAGAAGGGCCTGAAGGAATGGGATACCTGCGCGCCGGAGGTGGTGGCGCGCGCTGCGGGGTTCACGGTGTGCCGTCTTGATGGTTCGGATCAGGGCTACAACCGGCCGGATCCGCGCAATGATGAGATCGTGGTGTGCCGTCCATGGCTGCGGCAGCGGGTGCTGGAAGCTTTGGCGGCGGGCTGACCGCCGGTGGCGAGGCTCGCGACGGTGTGTTCACCTGGAGTCCCGTTGCCACCGCGTTCGATGAACGGATCCCGAGGGCGCACTGGTCTGCTGGCGCCGGTTCCGTAACGTCTGCCGCCCGCTGACCAATGCCCGCCGACCGATGACACTCGTCCGCAACTTTGACGCCGCCACCGCCTCGCGCGGAGCCTTCAGTTACCTCACGTCGATCGTGGGCTACCCGACTCTCGTCTGGCGAAATCGCTTCATGGTGCAGAACTTCCTGCGCCGCGACCTGCTGAGCCGCGTCAACGGCAGCATGCTCGGCGTCGGGTGGATCCTGCTGCAGCCGCTGTTTCTGTTTGCGGTTTACTACCTCGTCTTCGGCCAGCTGCTGCGCGATCGCAATGCGGGTGGCATGTCCGACTCGGGCTTTGCGATCTACCTGTTCTCGGGGGTCATCGTCTTTCACGCGCTGAGCGAAGCGACGACGACGTCGTGCGTGATGATCGTCGACAACGGCAACCTGGTGAAGAAGGTCGCCTTCCCTTCCGAAGTGATGCTCGTGCACGTCGCGGCATCGTCGATCATCACGTTTCTGGTGGGCGCGATCGTGTGCTTCATCGCCGGCTGGGCCATGGGCGTGTCGCAGCCAGGCTGGTTGCTGCTGGGGTTGCCGTTGGTGATGGCGGTGCAGTTTGTCCTGACGCTCGGCATCGGACTGCTGCTCGCGAACCTCTACGTGTTCTTGCGCGACACCGCGCAACTGTGGCGCATCCTGACGATGGCCTGGATGTTCTTGTCGCCGGTGTTCTGGGAGCCGAAGTTGCTCGAAGACAAGGTGGGGCCGGAGTGGATGGTGTGGATTGCGAACTGCAACCCGGCCTTCCCATTGATCCAGGCGTACCGGTTGTCGCTCGGCGGCGTCAGTGAGAGCCTAGGTGCCTTTTGGCCGCAGCTCGGCGTCGCCTCGGCGTGGGCCTTGGGCCTGTTCGTGATCGGCTACGTGTTCTTCATGAGCCGCAAGCACAAGTACTCCGACCTGATCTGACGACGCTGATCTGACGACGGCCGCGACCGAGCCGAGCCGAGCCGAGCCGAGCCGACCGGCGCCGATCACTTCTTGATCGGTTCCAGCGTCCAGCGGTGCTCTTGCAGGTAGAGGCCGATGTCCTTCGTGCGATTGGCGACGATCAGATTCTGCGCCGCCGGCCGTTCTTGGAAACGATGCACGCCGTGCTCGTCGAACAGCCAGATCGGCACCGTGAACTCGCCGGACAACAGCCGCAGGTTGTCGAGATAGAGGGTCACGTGGCCCTCTGCGAAGTCGAAAGGCAGGTTGGCGAACTGCGTCGTGTGGCCAAAGCACAGGCTGCCGTCGGTGCGCATGGCGCCGACCGCGACGACCAGACGCTCGCGCTTGGGATTCTTGATGTGAACGCGCACCGCGGCGTTGTCACCGGGCGAGAAGCGGTTGCGCGCTTGGCCGGTCGCCGGATCGATCACCAAGCCTTCGACGATGTGTGGGTGATCGACGCCTCGGTCGGGCACGACAGGAGCATCACGAAACGGCACCGGGTCGCCCGCGCCGTCGGCGATCTTGTTCTCGTAGGTTGCGTACTCGTTGGTGACGGTCACCGCATCGGCGAGCAACTGCACGCGGCCCGAACGCATCCAGATCGCGCGTTCGCAGATCTGGCGCACGTCGTAGAGCGAGTGCGAGCAGAAGAACATCGACTTGCCGCGCTTCTTGTAGTCGAAGATTTTGTCGACGCACTTGCGGCGGAAGTTCATGTCACCGACGGCCAGGATCTCATCGATGATCAACAAATCCGGTTCGGTGGCGACCGCGACCGAGAAGCCGAGGCGCGCGCCCATGCCGGACGAGTAGGTGCGCACGGGGGCGTTGATGAATTCGCCGAGCTCGCTGAAGTCGACGATCTCCTGGTACTTCTTCTGCGCCTCTTTACGCGAGAAGCCCATCATCGCCGCGTTCATGAAGATGTTCTCGCGGCCGGTGAAGCCCATGTGGAACCCCGCCCCCAGCTCCAGCAGGCTGGTGACGCGGCCACGCACCGCGTAGCTGCCCGCGGTCGGGTAGGTGGTGCCGCTGAGCACCTTCAGCAGCGTCGACTTGCCAGCGCCGTTGGAGCCGACGAGCCCCATGCACTCCCCTGGCTTGACGTCGAAGGACACGTCATGCAGCGCATGCACCGCGTGGTGCCGTTGGCGCTTGTTCCACGGCATCAGCTCCAGCAGTTGGTGGTAGGGGTTACCGTAGATCCGGTACGTCTTGCTGAGCCCCTTGGCTTCGATGACTGGTTCCATGGTGATCAGCGAACAAGGCTGCGACTGCGGAGAAGGGCGATGACTTTCTGCACGTTCGCATCGACCGAGTCGCGCACGGTGTCCAGCGCCAGGGTCGGTTTCGTCGGCGGTTCATACGGCGCGTCGACGCCGGTGACGTTGTCGATCTCGCCAGCGCGGGCGCGGGCGTAGAGACCGTCCTGGTCGCGCGCTTCGCAGGCGGCGAGCGGCGCATCGCAGAACACTTCCAGGAAGTGCTCGGCGCCAACGATGTCGCGGGCCTGTTCGCGTTCGAATTGCAGTGGCGAGACCAGCGCCACGATCGTGCTGATGCCGCAGGCGAGATTGAGTTTGGCGACTTCGGCGGCGCGCCGTTGGTTCTCCCAACGATCGGCGCCGCTGAACCCGAGGTCGCGATTGAGGCCAAGCCGCAGGATCTCGCCGTCGAGCACGTGCACATGGCGTTGGTTGTCAAACAGCCACTGCTCGAGCGCGTAGGCCAGCGACGACTTGCCGCTGCGCGGCAGGCCGGTGATCCACAGCACGAACGGCTCTTGCCCCAACCGCTGCTTGCGCGCTTCTGGCTTGATGCGGCGATTGTGCTGCAGGCGCACGTTGCTGCCGGCGTCCGCGCTGCCGGCGGCGCGCTTCGTCGCATCGTCGGCGAGTTTGCGTTCGACGACCATGCCGGCGCCAACCGTGGCGTTGCTGAGGCGGTCGATCAGGATGAACGAGCCGGTCGCGCGGTTCTTGCTGTAGGCATCCGCCGCCAAGGGCCGCGCGCACTCGAGGCGAATGCGCCCGACCTCGTTCATCTGCAAGGAGCCCGTGGCTTCGCGGTGCAGCGTGCCGACGTTGATGCGGTAGCGCAGGTCGGTCACGGTCGCCGCCGTCTGCACCGTCGTGTGCTTGACCAAGAACTGGCGGCCCGGCTGCAACGGTTCTTCATGAAACCACACGACCATGGCTTCGATCGCGTTGCTGAGGGGTGGCGCGTTGTTGGGGGCGACCAGCATGTCGCCGCGGCTGATGTCGATCTCCGTCGTCAGCGTCAGCGTCACCGCCATCGGCGCAAACGCTTCTTGCAGGTCGCCATCGAAGGTGACGATCGACTTGATCTGGCTCTGCTTGCCCGACGGCAGGGCGGCGATGGTGTCGCCAACTCGGATCGTGCCCGACGCGATCGTGCCCGAGTAGCCGCGGAAGTTGAGGTCCGGGCGCAGCACATGCTGCACGGGGAAGCGCAGGTCGACGAGGTTGCGGTCGCTCGCCAAGTGCACGGTCTCGAGGTGGGCGAGCAGCGGCGAACCTTGGTACCACGGCATCTGCGTGCTGCGGTGCACGACGTTCTCGCCCTTCAGTGCGGACATCGGGATGAACGTGATGTCGCGCACGGACAGTCGCGCCGCGAAGTCGGCGTAGGCGGTGCGGATCTCTTCGAAGCGCTCTTCGCGGAACTCGACCAGATCCATCTTGTTGACGGCGATCACGAAGTGCTGGATGCCGAGCAGCGAACAGATGAACGAGTGCCGCCGCGTTTGCTCGAGCACGCCGTAGCGCGCATCGATCAGGATCACCGCGAGGTCGCAGTTGGAGGCGCCGGTCGCCATGTTGCGCGTGTACTGCACGTGCCCAGGCGTGTCGGCGATGATGAACTTGCGGCGTTCGGTGGCGAAGTAGCGGTAGGCGACATCGATGGTGATGCCCTGTTCGCGTTCGGCCTGCAGGCCGTCGACCAGCAGCGCCAAGTCGACCTCCTGACCGGTCGTGCCGAAGCGTTCGGACGCCTTGCGGGTCGCCGCCAGCACGTCGTCGAAGATCATGTGCGAGTCGAAGAGCAGCCGTCCGATCAACGTCGACTTGCCGTCGTCGACGCTGCCGCAGGTGAGGAAACGCAGCATCTCGCGATGGCCGTAGCGCGCGAGGTAGCCGTCGATGCCGAGCTCGTCGATCTGGCGGGCGTAGGAGGACATTAGAAATAGCCCTCGCGCTTCTTCTGCTCCATGGAACCAGCTTCGTCAAAGTCGATGACGCGCCCCTGTCGTTCGGAGTCGCGGCTGCGCAGCATCTCTTCGATGATCTTCGGCAGCGTGTCGGCAGTCGAATCGATGGCGCCGGTCAGCGGGTAACAGCCGAGCGTGCGGAAGCGGACCATGCGCATCTCCGGCTGCTCGTCGGGCTGCAGCGGCAGGCGTTCATCGTCGACCATGATCCAGGCGTTGCCGCGCCGGACGACCGGCCGGGCCTTCGCGAAGTAGAGCGGCACCACCGGCAGCTGTTCTTTGTGGATGTAGAGCCAGACGTCGAGCTCGGTCCAGTTGCTGATCGGGAACACGCGGATCGACTCGCCCTTGTGCACGCGGCAGTTGAACAGGTTCCACAGCTCGGGCCGTTGGTTCTTCGGGTCCCACTGGTGGAAGCGATCGCGGAAGCTGAACACGCGTTCCTTCGCGCGGCTTTTCTCTTCGTCGCGCCGAGCCCCGCCAAACGCGGCGTCGTATTGGCCCGCATTGAGGGCCTGCTTCAAACCCTCGGTCTTCATCACGTGCGTGTAGCGCTGCGTGCCATGCACGAACGGATTGATGCCGTCCTTCTTGCCTTCGAGATTGATCCACTCGTCGAAGTCGAGCTTCAGGTCCGCCACCATCTGGTCGCGGAACGTGATCATCTCCTTGAACTTCCACGTCGTGTTGATGTGCAGGATCTTGAACGGGATGCGCGCGGGCGCGAACGCCTTCTGCGCCAGCCGCAGCATGACGCCGCTGTCCTTGCCGATCGAATACAGCATCACCGGCCGTTCGAACTCGGCGGCGACTTCGCGGATGATCTGGATGCTCTCGTGCTCGAGTTGCTCCAGATGGGTGAGGGCGTACTTGGTCATGACGTGGCGGAAGAGGCTGCCAACAGGCCGCGGGCGGCCAAGAACGACTGCACGGCGTCGACCGATTGCGCCAGCGTTCGCTCGCCGGTGCGCAGGTGCAGTTCGGGATGTTCGGGCGCTTCGTACGGCGAGCTGATGCCGGTGAACTCCGGGATCTGGCCGGCGCGCGCCTTCTTGTAGAGGCCTTTGGGGTCGCGTTGTTCGCACGTCGCCAGCGGCGCATCGACGAACACTTCGAGGAAGTCGTTGCCGAGCACGGCGCGAGCCGCCGCGCGATCGGCGCGGAACGGCGAGATGAACGCGGTCAGCACGATGACGCCCGCGTCGGCGAACAGGGCGGCGGTATGGCTGATGCGGCGGATGTTCTCGGTGCGATCGGCCGCGGCAAAGCCAAGGTCGGCGCACAGGCCATGGCGGATGTTGTCGCCGTCCAAGACGTAGACGAGGCGGCCCTGCGCGACGAGGCGTTCTTCGACGCCGCAGGCGACGGTCGATTTGCCCGAACCGGACAAGCCGGTGAACCACACCACGGCGCCGCGCTGGCCGAGCAAGCGCTCCCGGTCATGGCGGGTGATGACGCCTTCGTGGCGCTTGAGGTTGCGGGGCGAGTTCATCGGGCCAACGGCATTCGGCGGGCAAGGAGGTTCGGCATCGACTGGCGAGGTGTCAATCAGCATTCCATCGACTGCGCGTTCGGCCCCGCTGGAACGGGCGTGTCGCGTGCCAGGAGAGCACGGTGGCATGGGCTGGCGGGCGCTCAGGCTGTGGCGAGATCCGTGTTGGCTGTGCCACCAGCAGCGCACTGCTCGGATCTGGGGAAATCCGAAGCTCGGATTAGGGGAAAAAACGACCGAGGAATTGAGGATTTGGCGGGTGTGATCGCTCGACCAGAGCCCTTGGCGTGACTACGCGTCCGCGGCGGTGCGGAAGCCGGCAAAGATGTCGGTGCGCTGCGCCAGGAAGAAGTTGCGGTAGCGCCGGTCGTGCATCAGCGCGTGCGTGGCGAAGGCGCCGCCGCGCATCTCGCGCTGCGCGTGAAACCACGGGGCCGAGTAGGTCGTGTAGGGCCCTGGGCGAAAACCAGGGAACGGCGCGAACGCATCGGCGGTCCATTCCCAAACAGAGTGACCCCACGCCATGCGATCGGCGGCGACTTCCCATTCGGCAGCGCGCGGCAGGCGGCGACCGACGAAGCGACAGTAGGCCTCGGCTTCAAAGGCATTGATGTGCACGACCGGTTCGTCGAGCGGCAGCGGCGCCCACTGATGGAACCAACGATGCTCGTAGCGATCGTTCGCCAGCCGCCGCCAGCGTTCGGGCTGCGTGCGTTGTTCGCGCGCGAGCCACGTGCCAGCGCGTCCGGGCCACAGTTCGGTGCGTCGGTAGCCATCGGCCTGCACCAACGCGAGGAACTGCCCGTTGGTGATGGGCGTGGCGTCGATGCAGAAGGCCTCCAGTTGCACCATGCGCCCCGGCAGTTCGTTGTCGAACGCGAAGCGGTCCTCGTCGTGGCCCTGGCCGATGGCAAACGCACCGCCGGCGACGAACACCTCGGGACTGGCGGTGAAGCGACGCATCGTCAGGTCGGCTGGTGCCGGATAGCCGAGAATGCCGCGCGTCCACAGCAGCGCTTCCATGTGCATCAGTTCGTGCAGCACGGCAAAGCGCGCGTGGTAGAGCGTGCTTGCATCGTCGCGGCGCGCGATGTGGTCGGTGCAGGCCTGCAGTTGTTGCGCCATGCGCTCCAACAGCTCGCCGCGTTCGAACAGCGGCATCTCCCAGCGAGCGCGATGCGCGATGCGCGCCGAGTCGTAGCGTTCATCGAGGCCGATGATCGCGCGCTCACTGTCGGCGAGCACGCCATCGGCCAGCACATTGCCGGCGACGTCGATGCGATGGGGTCCGCGCAACAACCAGAACTCCGCAAACCACGCGATGTGCGCCAGATCCCAGGCGGTGGGCTGGATGCCGCGGTGGTAGGGCACGCGCCATTGCTCGTCGCTGAGGTCCAAGGTGGCGGCGAGCGTGGCGGCGCGCGCTTCACCGAAGGCGTTGAGCAGCGCTTGGCCGTGCAGTCGTCGCGGGTCGCTCACGGCGACGTCGGGGTCGCGACGAAGAACGCGAACCAGCCAGCGGCGTCGGTCCAATGCCCGACGGTGTGCAGCCCCGCCTCGGCGAGCAGCGCGCGAAAGCTGGGCACGGTGTGCTTGTAGGAGTTCTCGGTGTGGATGCGTTGGCCAGCGCGGAACAGGCGGCCACCACCGGGCCAGGTGACGCGCACGTCCGTGACGGCTTCGAGGTGCATCTCGATGCGGCCGAGCTGCGGCTCGTAGAAGGCGACATGGCGCCAATCGGCGAGATCGAAGTCGGTGCCGACGATGCGATTGACGTGCTGCAACACGTTCTTGTTGAAGGCCGCGGTGACGCCGAGCGGGTCGTCGTAGGCGAGTTCAAGCACGTCGCGCGCCTTCTGCAAATCGACCCCGATCCACAGCACTCCGTCCGTCAGCATCTGGGCGCGCACGCTGCGCAAGAAGGTGTGGGCGTCGCGCGGCGTGAAGTTGCCGATCGACGAACCTGGATAGAAAAAGAGTCGGCGATGGCTGGGCACCGACGGCGGCAGGTCCAAGCGCGCCGAGAAGTCGGTGCCGACGCCGAGCATGGTGATGCCGGTATGCAGGCGCTGCAACCGCGCCAAGCAGCCGCGCAAGAACTCGGCAGAGATGTCGACCGCGACGTAGGTGGTCGGGCGCACGGCCGCAAACAAGCGGGCCGCCTTCTCGCAGTTGCCGGCTCCGAGGTCGATCAGGGTGGCGCCGACGGTTGGTGCGGCCGCAGTGATCGCGGGCAGGTGTTGCGCGAGTAGTTCGGCTTCTGTCCGGGTGGGGTAGTACTCAGGCAGCGCTGTGATCGCGGTGAACAGGCGCGAGCCAAGCTCGTCGTAGAAGTACTTGGGCGCGATCGAAGGGCATGCAGAGGCCAACCCGGCCAGTAGATGAGCCACTTCGGCGGTTGGCGCAGCCTCGCTGCCCTCTGCGGAGGGCGGCGCGTTCATCGGACCGGGTGAGTGGGGTGCCGTCACGCGGCGGGAGCATAGCCATGCTCGTCCCGCGCGCCCTTGCTACCTGATCTTCAGCCCCGGGTCAGCGACTCGCCGTAGGCCACCGCTTCGGCTGCTGAGTGGGCGACGGCGTCGGCGCCGATCACGCGGTAGAGGTCCTCGACGAGGGTGAACGGGTGACCACCGACCAGGATTGGTGGGCACCGCGTGCCGAGCGTTGCGCGCAGTCGTTCGATGGTGGATCGGGCCGTACTGACATGGAGCACCAAGGTGGCGCCAAGTGCGATCAGGTCGACGCGGCGATCCTGCAGCAGCCATTCAAAGTCGTGAGCCGGCATGTCTGCGCCGAGGTGCCAGGCATCCCAGCCGTGCATTTCGAAGCGATCGGCGACCATGCGCAGGCCGATGTCATGCAGGTTGCCGCCCACGGCGCACGTCACTACGAATCGACCAAGGTGGATCGCGGGCGGCGCCAGACCGGCCAAGCGGTCCAGACAACGCTCGACGAGGCGCGATGCGAAGTGTTCGTCGGCGATCGGGATCTCGGCCATCAGCCACATGCGACCGACTTCGCGTTGTGCTCGCGTCAGCACATGGTCATGCAGCTCGGCAATGCTGGCGCCAGCGGCGTGCCATGCCATTACCAGGTCAAGTGCATCGTGCGCGCGGTTCTCCAGCACCGCGAGCAGGAATTGGCGCGCTTCTGTGAGCATGGCCCCGCCGCTCTCAAGGTGGCTCGGAAGGTCGCTGGGGGCATTTCGAGCCATCTGTACGCCGGCATCCAGGTGTCGCATCACGATCTCGTGGCATGGCGCCGGCAACTGTTGGAGCAGGGCGTCGCGAATGGCGTGCAGATTGGCCTCAAGGTAGTCACCTGCCACGTTGCGGTGCGCGAACGCAACTTTGTACCAGGCGATCTGGCGCGCGATCAGTTCTGGGCGATCGACATCGAGTGCTTCCGCAAGTGTCAGCAATCGCACTCGGGTGTCTTCGATCGGATCCGCAAACGAACTCGGCAAGCCATGCGCCGACAAGCCGGCACTCTGGTCGGCCAATGCCTCGACCACCATGGTCGCGTAAGCGCGCGCGCCATGCCGCAGCAAGCCGGCGGCGAAGCGTCCTTGGGACTCCATGGTGCACGTTCATACAGCGGGCCGGGTTCTGCGGGATATCAGGAAAGCACCTGCATCCAAGTGGTGGGTTGCTGCGAAGACGTCATCGCGCGCATCCGAGCACTTCGTGGCGCGCGCACAAACACCATGCACACGCCCCTTTCCCTCTCGATTCTCTCTTCGACCCTCTTGTTGGTCGGTTTGTCGGCGCAAGACTCCGCCGAAGCTACCCACGGCAAAACCGACAAGGACATCGTTGCCACCGCGGTTGCGGCTGGCCAGTTCACCACGTTGGTAGCAGCGGTCAAGGCCGCTGATCTCGTCGCCACCTTGCAAGGCAAGGGGCCGTTCACGGTATTCGCACCGACCGACGAGGCGTTTGCCAAGCTGGGCAAGGACACGCTCGCCGAGCTGCTGAAGCCCGAGAACAAGAAGAAGTTGGCGGCGATCCTCACCTACCACGTGGTTGCCGGCAACGTGCCCGCCGAGAAGGTCGTGCTGCAGAAGGAACTCGCAACCGTGCAAGGCAATAGCCTAGCCGTCGTCGTCGACAAGAGCGGTGTGATGGTCGGCAGCGCCAAGGTCGTGAAGACGGACATCGTGGCGACCAATGGGGTCATCCACGTGGTCGACTCCGTGCTGTTGCCACCGGACAATCTGGTTGCTACCGCTGCGAAGGCTGGCAAGTTCAAGACGTTGCTGACCGCGGCGACGGCAGCTGGGCTCGCCGACACGCTCGCCAACGGCGGACCGTTCACGGTGTTTGCGCCGACGGACGAAGCCTTCGCCAAGCTCGGCAACGACACCCTCGCCGACCTGCTGAAGCCCGAGAACAAGCAGAAGCTCGCCGACGTGCTCAAGTACCACATCGTGGCCGGGACCGTGAAGGCTGCGGACGTCGTCAAGCTCAAGGAGGCGAAGACGTTGCAGGGTGGTGCGGTGCTGATCAAGGTCACCGACGGCAAGGTTATGATCGACAACGCCAACGTGGTCGCGACGGATGTGGTCGCCGGCAATGGCGTCATCCACGTCATCGACGCCGTGATCCTGCCTCGGTAGTTCGGAGGCGGTTGCCGACGACGAGGAAAATTCACAAGCTTGCGGCGGCCGCGGCCCGTAGAAGCAGCCACGACGGTTTCTCCTGCATGTCGCAAGCCTTGTTGACGCAGATCGCGAGTGGTGACATGGCCGCCGTTGGCGAGTTCCTGCGTTGCTACACGTCACTGGTGTGGAACCAAGCCCGTCGGTTCTTGCGCAACGCCCAGGATGTCGAGGATGCCGTGCAGGACATCTTTCTCGAGGTCTGGCGCAGTGCACATCGCTTCGATCCGGCCCAAGGCAAGGAAGTGACGTTCTTGCTCACCATTGCGCGCCGTCGATTGGTTGATCGTCTGCGTCGGCAAACGATCCGCCCCGCTGCCGACCAACTTGAGCATCCAGCTTTCGTGCCTGCGAACGCACCGAGCGACGATGTGGAGCTTCGCGACGAGTCAGCTCGCGCTCGAGCCGCGATGCAGCAGTTGCGGCCCGAACAGCGAGAAGTGCTTGAGCTGGCACTCGGACATGGGCGTTCGCACCAAGAGATCGCAGTGGCTGTCGGCATTCCTCTCGGCACCGTGAAGAGCCACGCGCGGCGCGGCTTGGTCCGGTTGCGCGCGATGCTTGGCGTCGTGGCCGTTGAAGGGGGAACAAGGTCATGAGTGATCTCGACCTTTCTCAACGCGAGGCGTTGCTCGCGGATGCGACCATGGCTTGGTTGGAGCCTGCTGACGAAGCGGAGTTCGCTCGGGTGATGCTGGATGAGCGTGCGGGCGACGCACTTGCTGGATTCGCGGACGCCGCTGCGGCCGTTCCGTTGGCACTGCATAGCGAGGACGAAGTTTCGGTCGCGGCGTCGCAGCTCGTTGCCATCACCGCGAAGTTGCAGGCGGATGCCCTGGCATGGTTCGCTGGCAACCCGTCGCCCGTTGTGTCCAGAACACCGTCGCCACCGTTCTTGGTCGAGCCACCGAATGGTGATCGAGGCTGGCGTTTGCTGCCGTGGCTGCTGGTCGCTGCGAGCCTGTTGTTGTGGCTTTGGCCAGTCGACAGGGGTTCACCGATGTCGGCGCAGTCACGGGCTGCCCTGCTGCTAGCGGCGTCTGACACCCAGCAGTGCTCGCTGCAGCCAGGCCCGAGTCCCTTGCGGGGCGGATTGGGCGGCGACATCGTTTGGAACGCGCGGCGCCAGGAAGGCTATTTGCGGTTGCGAGGCTTTGTTCCTCTTGATGCGAACCATCGCTACCAGCTCTGGATCGTGGATGCTGCGCGCACTGGCCCGCCGGTGGATGGTGGTCTGTTTGCTTTGCCTGCCGGCGCCGGGGATGCAGTGATCCGCGTCGACGCGCGGCTGCCGGTGCGTCAGGTCACTGCCTTCGTGCTTACGGTCGAAGCCGTCGAGGGTGCTGTCGTATCGGCACAGGAAAACGTGGTGGCAATCGCCAAGCTCTGACGCGCGCTTCCTGAGAATCTGGCTGCATCCATCGGCGGGGTTGTAGCGAACACCCCGCCATGCGATTCACCGCGATGGCGTTGTCATGGTTCCCGGCACTCGGTCTTGATGCGCAAGAGCGCCTGCTGTCGCCGTCGGATCTGCTAGCGCGGCAGACAGCGACCGCAGTGGTGGCCTTCGGTCTCGATGCCATTCGTGAATTCGGGGCAGTCGAAGGCTTGCCGCGGCTGCAAGCTTCCCTAGCCACCGCCAAAGAGTGCCTGCCCGCTGGTCTTGCCGCGAAGGCGCGACTGGCCGAGCTGTCTTTGCAAGAGGACGCGGCGGCTCTGCTGCCGTCTGTGCTCGACCTATTCGAAGATATGACGTTTCAGCCAGTCGTCGAAGCGGAACTGCCCGCAGGCGTGCCTGGGTTCACGGCCCTTGGCGAGCTCGAACTGCGCCACTACCCCGCGTACCGCATGGTGCGCACGCCTATGCGCGGCGGTGCGATAGGTGCTTTCTGGCCGTTGTTTCAACACATCCAAGCCAAGCAGATTGCGATGACGACGCCGGTGCAGATCGACTACCAGACCGATGGCGAGCGCACACGCGAGGCCTCGATGGCCTTCCTATACGGGTCGTCGAACCTCGGTGCGCCGGGGGCTGATGGCAAGGTCGAGGTCGTCGACGTGGCGCCGATGACAGTGGTCACGATCGGGTCGCGTGGTTACGACCGGCCGAGCCGCGTTGCCGAACTGCGCACCTGTCTGGATGCATGGTTGGCTCGCAATCCCGCCTACGAGGCGGCGGGCGAACTGCGCACGATGGGCTACAACAGCCCTTCGGTCGCCAGCGATCGCCGCTACTTCGAGGTGCAGTTGCCGGTTCGGTGTGTCGTCCGGGCGCCCGCACGCGGTTCGATCTGACGCCATGGCTATCGCCGGTGGAACACTGCATTTGCCCGGAGCCAAGGTTCTGCGGTCGACCTTGTGGGTGCCGCGGCCGACTGAGGCGGCTTGGGCGTTCTTCAGTGAACCAACCAATTTGCCGTTGCTGACGCCGTCGGCGATGCAATTCCACATCTTGACGCCGGTGCCGATACACATGCAGGTCGATACCCGCATCGACTATCGGTTGCGAGTGCGCGGCATTCCTTTGCGGTGGCGGACCCGAATTGCGAGGTGGGAGCCGCCCTTCTGCTTCGCGGATGAACAGGAACGAGGGCCCTATCGGCGTTGGCTGCATACGCACACGTTCGAGGCGGTGAACGGCGGAACTCTGCTCGGCGATCGCGTCGAAATGGCGGTTCGTGGCGGTCCGCTTGCACCTCTGATCTCGCGTTGTTTCGTTGAGGCCGACGTGCTGCGGATCTTCCGCTACCGCCTGGCCAAGATCGTCGAGCGCTTTGGTGGCGACCTGGCAAGTGGTCGGGTCTGGCTCGAAACCCCCGCGGCGACGTAAACGGTCTCGGCGGCGGTCAGACGAAGTTCCCTGTGGCGTCGTGCAACACCTGCGGTTCACGACGTGCCCGACGGATCGGATCCTCCCGTCTCAAGGCGGGAATGCCCATGCGTCGATGCTTGAGAGGCAATCAGGCAAAACCATGATCGACTTCGATCGCGACATCACGTTCCAGCAGCGAATGCTCGACGTGCTCGACGCCCGGACCAAGGCGTCGATCCACAACGTGGCCAACCAGAACGTGGCTGGTTTCAAGAAGTACGTCGTGCGCTTCGAGGATCTGCTGCGCGAGGCGGAGGGGAAGGGCGAATCGGTGGAGTCGGTCGAGCCCATCACCGAGCGCGATCAGTCGGGGCCGCCTGGCCAGAACAACGTCGTGCTCATGGATGAGCTCTCGATGCTCGGCAAGACCTCGCTCTTGCACGACGTCATGACGCGCCGCGTCGGCAGCTACTTCGCCACCATCAACAAAGCCATCTTCGGCAGGTGATCCAGATGACCGATCCGATGAAGGGTGTGTTTCGCGGCTTCGACATCGCCGGTGCCGGCTTGCGCGCCGAGCTGCAGCGTTCGGAAATCGTCGCCAGCAACCTCGGCAACATGCATCGCACGGGCAATGCCAAGAACGAGCCCTACCGCCGCAAGGTCGTGGTCTTCGAGGAACTGCTCGAAGAAGCGGCGCGCGGTGCGGCAGGCGACAAGGTGCGCACCGCGAGCGGTGTGACCTTGGCCAACGTGGCCGAAGACCAGTCGCCGTTCCCGGTGTTCTACCAACCTGGCCACCCGGACGCCGACGAGACCGGCAAGGTGCTCGGCAGCAACGTCGACCTCTTCCAAGAGCTGGTCGACATGCAGGTCATCGAGCGCAGCTTCGATGCCAATCTGACGGCACTGCGCACCTACCGCGGCATGTTGCAGAACACCATCAACAACATGAAGAGCTAAGTGAGGACTGAACTATGACCGGCTTCGACCTATCGGCGCTCGGCGGCTTCGATCCGATGAGCATGCAACGGGAAGTCATGCAGGCGATGTCGTCTGGCATGAACGGCACCCAGGATCCGCAGCGCATCGCGCCGGTGCCGGGGCGTTCGCCGGAACTGCCGACGAAAGACGGCCCCGACTTCGCTGGCTTCCTCGCCGACTCGATCCAGAACGTGCAGGCGATGCAAGAAGACTCGCGGGACAAGGCTCGCGGTCTGGCACTCGGCGAAGACGTCGACTTGCACGACGTGATGATCGCTTCCAGCAAGAGCGAAGTGGCGTTCAACTTACTGATCGAAGTCCGCAACAAGATGGTCGATGCGTGGGAGAAACTCTCACGCTCGGTGATGTGACATGCGCAACGTAATGAACGACATCCTGTCCCAATCGAAGGGCATCTGGAGTCGGCTCGATGCCGGGCAACGCTTCGTCGTGACGGCGGTGACCGTGGCGACCATCGTTGGCCTTGGCGCCATCGTGTGGTTTGCTGGCCAACCCAGTTACGAGACGGTGTTTACCTCCAAGAGCGGCGAGGAAATCGGGCGCGCCAAGACGGCATTGCAGAGCGCGGGCGTGACCTTCGAGCCTGGCGACGACGGCCGCACGCTGCGCGTCGAGCGCCGCAAGATCGGTCTCGCGAACCAAGCGATCATCGAAGCGGGGCTGACCGGCGGCGAAACCGCGGCGGTTGGCGGTGGCTTCAGTCTGATCGAGGACGCCGAAACCAAGGCTTACAAGCTCGACGCAGCCACGCGGGGCAGTGTGGTGGCGGCGATCTTGCAACTCGAAGGGGTGCTGCAAGTGACGGTGACGGCCAGTCGGCCGCGCGCCCGCGCCGCCTTCCGCGATCGCGATGCCGACCAGAAGCCGACGGCCACGGTCATTCTCAAGCTGCGCAACGGCGTGTCGTTCGAAGCGATCGCGCGCGCCGCGTCGTCGTTGGCGTCGTCGCAGCTGACGTTGCCGCCGCAGAACATCGAAGTGGTCAGCGCGGCCGGCAATCAGCGCTTTCGTCACGATCCGGAGCGTGAAGGTGGCGGTGGCACCTCGGAGTTCTTGACGCTGCAGCGATCGCTGAGCGACGAACGCACGCGCATGGCGCAAGAACGTCTCGACCAACTGTGGCCCGGCAAGACCTCGGTGTCGGTCAGCGTCGTGCTCGACACCCTGTGGGAGATTCGCAGTGAGAAGGTGGTGCCAACCGAAGCGCTGGTGAGTTCGGAGACGTCGCGCAAGGACGCGACCAGCACACCAGGCAAGGCCGCGGATGCCAGCAGCAGCACGAGCAAGAACGAGACCAAGGATCGCAAGTTCGTCACTGAGATCGGCGAGCGACGGACTGGCAAGAGCATGCCCGACGTCAAGCGCATGACGGTGGCGCTGCTCTACGACCGTTCGCTCGAGCAAACCCAAGGGTTCATCAAGGACGACCTGATGAACACCGTGAAGGCGATCGTCGGCTGGGATCCGGCCCGCGATCAGCCCGAAGCGTTCAGCACGATGGTCGGTGACTTTGCGCCAGTGGTGCTCGCGGAGGAGATGAGTACCGGGCCGAGCATGGGCGAACTGGCGCTGCGCTGGGGGCCGACCGTCGGTCAGGTGCTCGGCGTGGTCGTCGTCGTGATGTTCTTGCGCGGCTTGTTCAAGCGTTCGTCGTCGTCGTCCGCCGCCGCCAGCGCCACCTCCCCCGCGGCCAAGTCCGAGGTCGCGGAAGAGGATCTGCCGCCCGAAGAGCAGCAAAAGCGTATGCGCCGCGAGATCGAGCGCTCCATCGCCAACGACCCCGCCGCCCTCGCCAAACTGCTCGAGACCTGGCTCGTCGAGCAGAAGGCATAACGGATTCTTCCCATGGTCGATGCCATCAAGAACATGCCGACCGACAAGGTCATCGCGATGCTGCTGCTGTCGATCGACCAGGAGCTGGCCGCGAAGGTCTTGCGCAGTTTCACCGACGACACCGTCGACAAGGTCACGCGCGCCATGCAGGAGCTGCAGGAGATGGCGATCGATCGCGAGACGGTGCGCACCGTCTACCAGGCCGCCGTGCAGCGCATGCGCCTTGGTGGCATGGCGCTCGGTGATGTCAGCGGCTTGATGAAGAACGTGCTGTCGCGGGCCTTTGGCGAGGAACGCAGCGGCGACGTGGCCCGCCGGGCCAACAGCGACATTCTGGCGAAGCGCCCGTTCGCGATGTTCGAAGCGCTGAGCGCCCCCGATCTCGCCAGCCTGTTGACCGAGGAGCACCCGCAGATCGCGGCGGTGTTCTTGGCGCACCTCGATCGCAGGAAGGGCGGTGAAGTGCTGAAACATCTCGAAGAGGATCTGCGCGCCGATCTCGTTCACCGCGTCGCGACGCTCGATCGCACCCCGGCGGACGTCGTGCAGCGCGTGCTCGACGTCATGCGCAAGAAAGTCAAAGACCTCGGTCTCACCTCGTTGCGAGCGGAGCCGAAGGCCTGGGTCAAAGCCGCGGCGTCGTTGCTCAACAATCTGGGCGGCGGCGAGAAGACGGTGCTCGAGAAGATCGAGGCCGCTGACGCCAGCATCGCCGGGGCCATCCGTGAAGAGATGTTCACCTTCGACGACATCCAAAAGCTCGACAAGAAGTCGATGCAGAAGATCCTCGCTGCGGTCGATTCGCGGCAGCTCTCGATTTCACTGAAGGCCGCGATTCCGCCGGTTGAGCAAGCGATCCTCGGCAATCTCAGCAAGCGCGCCTCCGACATGGTGCGCGAAGAGCGCGACAACCTGGGGCCGACGCCGCTGTCCGACGTGATGACGGCGCAGAACGAGATCCTTAAAATGATCCGCGACTTGATGGACAAGGGCGAGATCAAGGCCGGCGGCGCTGCCGAGCAGATGGTGTAAGTGATGACGACCTCCACCGCCGCTGTTCCCATGCACGCGCCGCTGATCGGCGTGCGCTTGCACGCCGTTCGCACCGGGGCGGTTGCCGCCCAGAGTCCTGCGCGCCAACTGCTCGACTTGAAGGACCTGCAAGCGCAACGCGCCGCCGCGGTGCAAGCGCTGCTCGAACTCGCGCGCAGCGCTCGCCGCACGGTGGAAGCGCTGCCGCAGCAAGTCACCGCGCGCCTCGACGAAGTGGCCGGGCTCGCCGTCGAGCTTGGCCTTGCGCTCGCGCGCGAAATCGTCGGCGACGCGCTGCAGAAGGGCCTCGTCGATCCGACCGCCACGGTTGTGCGTTGCCTGCGCGATTGTGTGCACGGCAGCCAGACCACCGACTTGGTCGTGCGCTTGCATCCGCTCGATTTGCAAACCGTGCAGACCGCGTTGCAAGGCATGAGCGAAGTGCAGGAAGAGGTCGCCGCCGCCCGCTTCGTCGCCGACGCCGCCATCCCGCGTGGTGGTGTTCGCGCCGAGACTGGGGCTGGCCGCCTGCAATACGATCCGCGCGAAGTGCTGGAACGCATCTGCGACGAAGTGCGCCGCGAGGCTTCCACGTGACCTTGCCGGCCGGGTTGCAACGCGCCGTGACCGCTGCTCGCGCCCTCAATCGGCCGCGCGCCGAAGGCCGCGTGCGGGCGATTCGTGGCATTGCGATCCACGTCACGGGGCTGGCGGCGGCGATCGGCGACACCTGCACGATCGGTGCCGACGGCGGCAAGCTGGCGCTGCCCGCGGAGGTCGTCGGCTTCGATCGCGAGGATGCGGTCGTGATGGCGCTCGGCGATGCGCACCGCGTGGCGCCGTGGGATCGTGTGCAGAACGAACACCGACCCTTGGCGGTGCCGGTCGGGGCTGGCCTGCTCGGCCGCGTGGTCGACGCTCTCGGTCGTCCCCTCGATGGCGGCCCGCCGATCGAGGGCGCGCTGCGTCCGCTGACCGGGGACGCGCCGTCACCGCTGCAACGCACGCCGATCGATCGGCCCATCGACACCGGCGTCGCCGCGATCGACGGCATGCTGACCATCGGCAAAGGCCAGCGCATCGGCATCTTCGCTGGTTCCGGCGTCGGCAAGTCGACGTTGATGGGGCAGATCGCACGCAGCAAAGCTGGCCAAGTGAACGTGATCGCGCTGATCGGTGAGCGTGGCCGCGAAGTCGGGGAGTTCGTCACCGACGCGCTCGGCGCCGAAGGTCTGCGCAAGAGCGTCGTCATCGCCTGCACCTCCGACGCCGCGCCGATGCTGCGGCTGAAGGCGCCGATGGTCGCGGTGACGATTGCCGAAGCGTTCCGCGCGCAGGGTGCGGACGTGCTGTTCATGATGGACTCGGTGACGCGCTACGCGATGGCGGTGCGCGAAGTCGGTCTGGCCGCCGGCGAGCCACCAACGCTGCGCGGCTATCCGCCGTCGTTGTTCACCTCGTTGCCGCGGTTGGTCGAACGACTCGGTAGCGACGGCAACGGCACCATCACCGGCCTGTTCACGGTGTTGGTCGATGGCGATGACATGAACGAACCGGTCGCCGACGCGCTGCGTGGCTACCTTGACGGCCACATCGTTTTGAGCCGACGTATCGCGGAGCGCGGCCGCTTTCCCTCGATTGACGTGTTGGGTTCGATCAGCCGTCTGATGCCGAAGGTGACGACGCCGGACCACCAACGGCGGGCGCGGCGGCTGCGAGAACTGCTGGCGCACTACGAAGAGAACCGCGATCTGGTGGCGGTGGGTGCCTACCGCAAGGGAGCGGACCCGTTGCTCGACCAAGCCATCGCCAAGATCGGCGCCATCGAAGGCCTGCTGTTCCACGGCAGCGAGTCTCGCGGCGCCGCCGACACCCAGAAGCTGCTGCAGCAGATTGCCGGTAGCTGAATCGTTCCCGCCTCGGGACCGGGTGGCAGGTACGGGCGCTCACTGCCGCGATCTTCGACATCGACTCAGCATTCGCCGATGCCACGGTCGATAGGCAAGGCATGCGCAGGTTCCGGTTTCGGCTAGCACCCCTGTTGCGCTTGCGCGCCCAGTTCGAACGCACGGCGCGGCGCGAGTTGGCCACGGCGATGGCAGCGGTGGCCACGATCGAGCAACGTCTCGCGGCTGTGGCGCAAGGCCTGCGCGAGTGCGCGGACCAGGGCGCGCGCCCCGATGCGATCGGGCAGTTGGCAAAGGCGCTGGAGAACGGCCTGCGCCGCCACCAATGGCGCCTCAACAAGCAACGCGTCGAGGCCCAGCAGAAGCTCGATGTCGTGCGGGCTGACTACGCGCAGAAGGCGCGCGATCTGCGCACGCTGCAGAGGCTGCGCGAGCAGCAGCACGCGGCCTGGAAGCAGACGGCACAACGGCAAGAACAAGCCGAGCTCGATGAATTGGCAGCACTGGCGCGCGGCGTCCGTGCGGCAAACGCGATGGATGAAGGAGAAGTCCGATGATGGGTTTGATCGTCAAGTTGGTTCTCGGCGTCGTGCTCTTCGCCGGTTCGTTGGTTGGCGGTCTCGCCGCCACCGGCCGTCTCAACCACGTCGGCACTGCGAACATTCCGTTGCTCGGCTCGTTCTTCCCGGCGCCGCCCGAGGGCGAGGAAGGGGCGAAGGACGGCGAGAAGGCCGCGGGCGAACACGGGGATGCGGCGAAGCCCGAGGGGGAGGCGGGCAAGCCCGACGCGGAGCACGGGGCGGCGACCGACGCCCACGCGACGCCGAGTGGCGAGAGCAAGCCAGCGGCCGCCGACGCCTCGCACGACGCGACGCAGGATCCAAAGGCGGAGCAAGCGCCCCGCAAGCAGAAGACCGGGCGTTCTCTGGTCGAGCCGGAGAAGAAGGCGGATGACGGCCACGGTGGCGGCGAGGCGCCAGCGGCTGGGCACGGGGAGGACCCGCACGCCAAGGGTGCGCACGCCAAGCAAGCGAAGGACGAACACGCCAAGCCGCCAGCCAAGAATGACAAGGGCCACGGCACGCCGGAGGGTGACTTCGATCACCTCCAGAACTCGCTGGCCAACGGCAAGAGCCAGTACGCGCCGGGGGAGCTATTCCGATTCTCCGGCTTGCCGGCGGGCATCACCCCCGAGCAGATCAACGAAGCCTGGCAGCGCGTGCAGGGGCTGGTTGCGGACATCGAGCGGCGCAAGGTCGCGCAGGATCTGCGCGAGCAAGAATTGCGCGAACTCAACGACGACATCAGCAAGCGGCAAGCGGCGCTCGGCAAAGAGCGCAACGAAGTCGAACAGATGCAGCGCGAGCTCGACGCCAAGATCCAACGGTTCCAGGATCAGGTCAAGCTCGTCCGCAACGACGAGGTCGCGGCGCTGAAACGCAATGCGCAGACGCTGGCCTCGTTCGAGCCGGAGAAGGCGGCGGAGCTCATCGAGTCGCAATGGAAGAACGACAAGGGCCAGGACGAAGTGTTGAAGCTGCTCGAGTTCATGGACAAGGACGCGGTCAACGAGATCCTCAAAGCGCTGCCGACACCGATGACGCAGGACGTGATGAAGAAGCGCATGCGCGTCAGCAAGGAGTCGACGACACCGGGCAAAGGCAACTGATGGCCGAGCCTGCGCGCAGGAGCGACGAATTCTTCAACACCAAGATCGGCAGCAGTCGATAGCCCGCCTGGCATCGGATCAGCGGCGCTGGAGCAAACACACGTGGCCGAAGACAAAAAGAAAGAAGCAGACGGCAAAGCCGAAGACGGCAAGAAGAAGAAGAAGGGCTTGCCCCCGATCGTGCTCATTGCACTCGGCGCCATCGTTGGCGGTGCGGGCGTCGTCTTCGCGGTCCCACCGAAGGTCAAAGAGGTGGTGAAGGAAGAGCCTCACTTCGAGGAAGAGGACTACACGCATCCGGACCTCATCAAGAAGACGTTCAACCCGCACACGCGCGCTGGCAAAGCCACGGCGCGTGTCGAGTTCAAATTCGTCTACACGGCGCGGTCCGACCATGAAACCCAGGCCTTCGACCAGATCAAACAGAACTGGGATCAGGCCAACCACGCCGCGCTGCTCTTGCTGATGAACCGCAGCATGGAAGAGCTGCGGTCCGAGACCGGCATGCGCATTCTTGAGAAGGACATGATCGACGAATTGGATCGTGTGCTCTTTCCCAAGGGTGCGGACAAGGTCGCCAGAGTCATGCGTATCTTGTGGGTCGACTGGCTTTTCCAGTGACGCCCTGACACTCCCCCCGGAGCCCCCTTGAACGAGATCCTCACCAACGAAGAGATCGACACCCTGCTGGACATGTTCCGCAGTGAGGGTGGTGCGGTCGAACCGGAGCCGGCGCCGCGCGCGATGCCGACGGCGCCCGCGGGCGACAACGGCGGTCGGGTCATCAGCCCGATCGACCTGCTGAAGCCCAATCGACTTGGGCGCGAGCAGATTCGCGGCATGGAGCGCTACTTCGAGAGTGCTGGCAAACTGCTGTCAGCGACGATCGGCGACAAGCTGCGACTCGACACGCGCTGCGACTGCGTTGCCGTCGAACAACTGCGGTTTGGCAGTTGGCTCGATCAGCTGCCGGGGCCGGTCGCGATCTACGTCGTGCAGATGGAGCCGTTCCGCTTGCCGGTGCTGTTTACCGCCAGCACGAGCCTGCTCTATGGCGCCGTCGATCGCATTCTCGGTGGTTCGGGCAAAGTCACGAAGGTGCCGAAGGACTTCACGCTAGCCGAGCACACGGTCGCGGAGGCGTTGGTCGGTCCGTGCCTCGATCGCATCTGCGAGAGCCTGAGTGAAGTCGTGAAGTTGAAGTGGTCGTTCATCAACCGCTTCTGCAATCCTTCGATGGCACAGATCCTGCCGGCGCAGGACGTCGTGGTGTCGGTCTACTTCCAGGCCGCCGGTGACTTTCTGATCGGCGACCTGCGACTCGTCATTCCGTTCGCTTCGCTCGAGCCGCTGCTCGACAAGTTTGGCCGTGACTCGGTTGCGCGCATGGAGCCAGGTGCCATGCGCGACAAGCTCGGGGCGACCGTTCGTGACATGCCGATCGATCTCTCGGTCGAGCTCGGTGGCGCCAACATCCGTTTGCGGCAGCTGATGGATTTGCAGCTCGGCGACGTGATTCCGCTCACCGCGCGCGTCGGCCAACCGGCCACCGTGCCGGTCATGGGCAAGCCGAAGTTCACCGCCCACATCGGACGGATCGGCAACAGGTTCGGCGTGCAAGTGGCCGATGTGATGGGCCGGTAGGCAATGGTCGATAACCCACCCTTCTCTGAAAGCGACTGGGGCGCCACGAAGGTGGCGCAAGCGGGCGCCGAACTCGCGGCTGCGGCCGTGCAGCCGGTGGCGTTTGGCCAACTCGGCGCGGGTCTAAAGAACGACACGTCGCGCAATCTCGACCTGCTGCTCGATGTCGAGATCCCGATCGCGGTCGAAGTCGGTCGTGCGCAGATGAGTCTCGAGGACGTGCTCAAGCTCGTTCCTGGCAGCGTCATCGCGCTCGACAAGAAGGCCGAAGAGCCCGTCGATCTGCGCGTGAACGGCAAGCTGGTGGCTCGCGGCGAAGTGGTGCTGGTCGACGATTGTTATGGGCTGCGCATCACCCAGATCGTCGATGCACAGGGGCGCATCGAAAGCCTGCGCTGACGGGGCGGATCGGGAAACTGGGGCCTAGTCAGACTAGGCTCGGCGTCGTGACCAGGAACCAGTTCGTGCTGGAGATCGGCCGGGCGATGCACGCGCTCGGCAGTCCGTCTTACCGCGTCGAAGACTCGATGGACGCGTGTTGCCGCGCGCTCGGTTTGCAGGGCAGCTTCTTCTCGACGCCGACCGCGATCATGGCGGCTCTCGGGGAACGCGGCGGCGAAGCGACGACGCACTTGCTCAGGGTGCAGCCGGGAGCCCATGACCTCGGCCGCCTCGCGGAGCTGTATGCGATCCGCGACTTGGTCGTCGGCGGTCGGCTGTCGCCGCAGGACGGCCTGTTGCGAGTGCAGGCGGTGATGGCGTCGCCAAGCCAGCAACGCCCCATGCTCGATGTGCTGGCGCACGGCTTGGCCGGTGCGGGTGCTGGCGTGCTGTTTGGCGGCGGCGCTTTGGAAGTCGCGGTGGCCGGCGTCGCTGGGCTGGTGGTCGGTTTGATCTCGATCGTCTCGAGCTGGCGCCCAGGGCTCGGCGACGTGCAGGCTCCGCTCGCATGCGCCGTCGTCGCCTTCCTTGTTCACCTGGCGGCTGCGTGTGGCCTGGCGGTGGATGCCACGGTGGCCACTTTCGCTGCGATCGTTGTGCTGTTGCCTGGATTGTCGTTCACGACGGCCTTGGCAGAGCTGGCGATGCGTCATCTCGCTTCTGGAAGTGCTCGCCTGATGGGAACGCTCGCGGTGCTGTTGACGATGGCGGTCGGCGTCGGCATCGGCGATCGCTGTGCGGAGGCCTTGGTCGGCGCGCTGACGCCGCCGGTGGTGGATCGCTTGCCGCTGGCTTGGCATCTGTTGGCACTCGCGTCGACGTGGATCGCGTTCGTCATTCTGCTGCGTGCACGCCGCAACCAAACGCTGTGGATGCTGCTCGCGGTCGCGATCGGCTATGGCGGTGCGCGCCTGGGGGCAGAAGTGCTCGGCCGCGAACTCGGCGCGTTCGTCGGCGCGCTGGGCGTCGCGCTTGCCGCCAACGTGTTTGCGCGATGGCAGCGGCGACCGGCCGCGGTGATGCGAACGCCGGGGCTGATGTTGTTGGTGCCAGGCAGTCTCGGTTTGCGCGGACTGACGACGGCGTTGTCCGATTCGTCGCAGAGCGTGCCGTTCTTGTTCCAGATGGCGCTCGTCGGTGGATCGATCGTGGCTGGTCTGTTGATGGCCGGCGTGCTGTTGCCGCCGCCGCTGGATGTCGAGCCAGATTCGCGCCGCCTTGCTTGACGGGGCTCGCGACGGTCAGCGCGGGCGTCATGAACGGCACGAGCCTTGCCTGCGCGGCTGCCTTCCCTATGCGACTGTCCTCTACACGCTGCACTCTGGCGCTGCCGTTGCTCGCATTCACCGCCTGCGTGGCGCCCGAACGCGTCACCATCGCGGACGAACTGTTTCCCGGGGCGGTAGCAAAGGATCGTGGGCCGTACCTCACTCGCATCCTCGATGACTTCACCGGCGAGCCGGTCGCTGGCGCGGAGGTGTTCTTGGTCGAGGAGAGCAAGGCGCCGATGGCTGGCGAGTTTTGGTTCTCGCACCGTGGCGTCAGCGATGCCGAAGGGTTCGTGCGCATTGCGCGACCGAATGGTGATCGCGATTGGCACCTGCAAGTGCTGCGTCATCCCAAATACGGAACGGTCAGTCGCAGTGGTCACTGGGCGCCGCCATGGCGACTGGGCGCGGCCTTCAACGTGCCGGTTGTCATCAAGGACTGGCTGGGGCAACCAGCACCTGGTGCGCACATCGGCTTCTGCGGCGTGCAGGTCGAGAATGCAAAGGCGGCGACCTTGCGGTTGTTTGTGCGGTACGAAGGCCAACCGGCGTCGGCGCCTGCAGAACCAGAGGCGGTCCAAGTGCCGCTCACCGGCGCGTTCATTCTGGGCGTGGTCGATACAAGTCGCGGCGATTCTTCGTCGCGCGAGTTTGTGTTCGCGGACGCGAGCTTGGTGCCGGATCCGCTCGTGGTCCGCTGGACCGATGACGTGCGTGTCCGTGGCCAAGTCGTCGATCCGCGTGGGCAACCGCGCGCGGCCCGAGTTCGTCTGCGCACGCGCTGGTCCGAAGACGAGCAGCGTGAAGAGGGCGAGTGGGTCTTCGGCGCCGATGGGCGGTTCGAATTGCCAACCGAGTCCGCCGGCATGCGGTTGCTTGAAGTGGAAGATGATGCCCAGGCGCTGCGCTCGCGATTGCTGTGGGTTCAGGTGCCGCGCCGAGGGTCGGCGGAGACGGTCGAGGTGGGGAACGTGGCTCTGGAGTCGCCACATCCATTGCGGGTGGTCGGTGCGGATGGGGCGCCGTTGCGCAAGGCGCACGGGGCGTTCGCGCGGCCAGGGTGGCAGCAGGTTGGCCAGTACCAAGAATGGGCGCTCGGCAGCGATGGGGCGTGGCGAGGCCCGGATCTGCGCAGCGGTGACGTGGTGTTCGTGCAGCAGAACGAGCAATCGCTGCCGTTCCGCACGTTGTTGCGCGGCGAAGGGCCGTGGTGCATCACGGTGCCAGCAGGCCAGTTGGATCTGACGGTGGTTGGCAGCGACGGCGAACCGCTCGATGCGGTCGTCGTGTTCGAGGACCAATGGATCGAGGCGACGGGTGGCGGCGCTGGCTTGCGCGGCCTGCCATGTGGTGCGCAGCGCCTGTTTGTCAGCGCCCCGGGTCACCGCTCCGCCGTCGTCGACACGCTGGTTGCAACGGCGCAGAAAGCCTTGCGCGTGCAGTTGCCGAGGCGGTGAGGGCCGCCATGACGCAAGAACTGCCGCGTTGGTCCGTTTTCGCTGGTCGAACCCCGATGCCACCCTCTTTGGAGGGAACGGGGGGTCGCTCACGAAGCATCCGGGGCCGTCGGGCGTGTCTTAGGCCTGCTCGACCTCGGCAAGTGCGAAAGTGGCTCTAGCCAAGGACGTCGCCAACGCGATAGGCCGGGGAAACCATGGCCTGGGGCGCTCTTTGGGGGCGTATGCTGCCGCGCCCAAAACGCACGATGACGCCTCGTTTCGACCCTCGCGCCCGCCTCGACCAATTCCCGATCCTTCGTGTGCTGCGCGACCGCGTGCTGGTGTTCGACGGGGGCATGGGAACGCAGATTCACATGGCGAATCTGACCCTCGACGACTTCCGCGGCCTCGAAGGCTGCAACGAGTTGTTGGTCGAGACGCGCCCCGACGTCATCCAGGCGATTCACGAGCGCTACTACGCGGCGGGCGCCGATGTCGTCGAGACCAACACCTTCGGCGGCATGCCGTACGTCTTGGCGGAGTTCGACCTCGCGCATCGCGCGTTTGAACTGAACGAGATCGCCGCCCAGGTCGCGCGCAAGGCGGCCGACAAGTTCTCGACCAAGGAACGGCCGCGCTTCGTCTCTGGCAGCATGGGGCCCGGCACCAAGCTGGTGACGCTCGGCCACATCACGCCCGAAGAGCAATTCGATGCCTACCGCATCTACGCCAAGGGCCTGATCGCTGGTGGCGTCGACTGCCTCAACATCGAGACGTGCCAGGACCTGCTGCAGGTCAAGATCGCGATCATGGCGGCGCGGGATGCGATGGCGGATCTCGGTCGTGAAGTGCCGATCTTCTGCACGGTGACGATCGAGACCACGGGCACCATGCTGGTCGGCAGTGACATCGCGGCGGCCGTGACGACGCTCGAAGCGCTGCCAGTCGATGTCGTCGGCCTCAACTGCGCGACCGGCCCCGACCTCATGCAGGAGTCGGTGCGCCACCTCGGCAAGACCACGACGCGTTCGATCATGGTGATGCCAAACGCCGGCCTGCCGCGCAACGTCGGCGGCAAAGCGGTCTACGACCTGACACCCGCCGAGCTGGCGCGCTTCCAGGCACGGTTCGTCACCGAGTTTGGCGTCGGCGTCGTCGGTGGCTGCTGTGGCACCACGCCAGAGCACGTCGCGGCGATGGCCGAGGGCATGAAGGCGCTGCGCCCGCGCGAACGTCCAACTGACTACCAGCCGCAATTGGCGTCGCTGTTCCATGCCACCCCGCTCGATCAGGACAGTGGTCCGTTGATCATCGGCGAACGCACGAATGCGAACGGCTCGCGCAAGTTCAAGGAGCTGATGGTGGCGGGCGATGTCGACGGCATGCTGCACATGGGCAAAGAGCAGGTGCATGAAGGCTCGCACGTGCTCGACGTCTGCATGGCGTTTGTCGGCCGCGACGAAGCCGGCGACATGCTGAAGCTGTTGCGACCGATGGTGCAGCAGGTGACGGCGCCGATCATGGTCGATAGCACGCAGATCGACGTGGTCGAGAAGGCGCTGCAAGTGATCCCAGGGCGCGCGATCATCAACTCGATCAACCTCGAGGACGGCGAAGAGAAGGCCGACGCGCTTTGCCGTCTGGCGCGCCGCTACGGCGCCATGTTCGTGGCGCTGACGATCGACGAAGACGGCATGGCCAAGACCGCCGAGCGCAAGTTAGAGGTCGCGAAGCGCCTGCACGACATCGTGGTGCATCGCCACGGCATGAACCCGGGCGACCTGATCTTCGACCCGCTGACGTTCACGATCGGTTCCGGCGACGAAGCGTCGCGCGATGCGGGCGTGCAGACGCTGAAGGGCATCGAGTTGATCAAGAAGCACATCCCCGGCGTGCGCACGATCCTCGGCCTCTCCAACATCAGCTTCGGGCTCGATCCGTATCCGCGCCAGATTCTCAACTCGGTCTATCTCGCCGAGGCGCGCAAGCACGGCCTCGATGCCGCGATCGTGCATGCGAGCAAGATCATCCCGACGCACAAGCTCGACGACGGCGATCGCCAGGTCACGCTCGATCTGATCTACGACCGCCGCCGCGACGGCTACGACCCGTTGTTTGCGTTCCTGGCGCGCTTCACTGGCAAGAAGCGCATCGACACCAGTTCGGGCACCGACGAGAACTCGCTGCCGATCGAAGAGCGGCTGAAGAAGCGCATCGTCGACGGCAACAAGATTGGCATCGGCAAGCACCTCGACGAGGCGCGCCAGAAGTACACGCCGCTGGCGATCATCAACGACGTGCTGCTCGACGGCATGAAAGTGGTTGGCGAGTTGTTCGGCAGCGGCGAGATGCAATTGCCGTTCGTGCTGCAAAGTGCCGAATGCATGAAGACGGCGGTCGCCTACCTGCAGCCGTTCATGGACAAGGTCGAAGGCGAGGCCAAGGGCGTGATGGTGATCGCCACCGTGCGCGGCGACGTGCACGACATCGGCAAGAACCTGGTCGACATCGTCGTCAGCAACAACGGCTATCGCGTCGTCAACCTCGGCATCAAGGTGCCGATCGATCGCATCCTCGAAGCGGGCAAGGAACACAAGGCGGACGCGATCGGCATGAGCGGGCTGCTCGTCAAGTCGACCGTGGTGATGAAGGAGAACCTCGAGCTGATGAGCCAGCGCGGCATCACGACGCCGGTCATCTGCGGTGGTGCGGCGCTCAATCGCCACTACGTCGAGAGCGACCTGCGCGAGGCCTACACGACTGGTCCCGTCTACTACGGCACCGACGCGTTCTCAGGCTTGCACATCATGGACGAGCTGACCGGGCGTTCGAAGGCCAAGACGCTGACGCAGTCGCCCGAGCCCGGCAAGCGGGTGACCAGTCATCGCCGCATGTCGCGCCACGAGAAAGAGCAGTTGTTGGCGCGCGCGTTCGCCGAATACACCAACAGCGGCGTGGCGCCGGCCGCTGTAGTGCCAACACCGCCGTTCTGGGGGCCCGCGGTGGTGACGCCGGAAGAACTCGATCTCGGCACAGTCCTTCAGTACGTCAACAGGAAGGCGCTCTTCCGGTTGCAGTGGCAATACAAGCAAGGCAAGCGCAGCGAAGCGGACTACACGCGCTTCATCGCGGAGACGGTCGAGCCGCGCTTCCGCGAACTGGCGAAGAAGGTGCGCACCGACAAGACGCTCGAGCCGCGCGTGGTCTACGGCTACTGGCCGTGCTTCGCCGACCGCAACACGCTGATTGTGCTCGACCATCTCGATCGCAAGACCGAGATCTGTCGGTTTGACTTCCCGCGCCAGCCCGGTGGTCGCCGGCTGTGCATGACGGACTTCTTCCGCAGCAAGGAGAGCGGCGAGCTCGACGTCGTCGGCTTCTCGCTGGTGACGATGGGGGCCGTGGCGACGCTCGAGAGCGAACGCCTGTTCCGCGAGAACCGCTACGACGAGTACCTGCACTTCCACGGCTTGTCGGTCGAAGGTGCGGAGGCGCTGGCCGAGTACTGGCACAAGCGCATGCGTCAGCAGCTCGGCATTGCGGTCGCCGACGCGCCGGACATCGACGACCTCTTCAAGCAGAAGTACCAAGGCAGCCGGTTCTCGTTCGGCTATCCGGCCTGTCCCAACATCGAAGACCAGCAAAAGCTGCTGCCGTTGCTTGAGGCGTCGCGCATCGGCGTGGTGCTGAGCGAAGAGTTCCAGCTGGTGCCAGAACAGAGCACGTCGGCGGTGATCTGCCATCACCCGGCGGCGAAGTACTTCAACGTTTCGGTGACGAACCCCGGCACCTGACGGGCATTGGCCGCCGCGCCTCAGCCGTGCGCGAGCTTGATGACTTCGACCGGGCAGTCGCGCATCGCTTGCTCGATGTCGTCGCGCAGCCTGGCGAAGTGCACCCCGGCGTCTGCCTTGACGATGCAGTCCTTGTCGTCCTCGACCGAGAACACCTGCGGCGCGATGTCTTGGCACAGCTTGCAGCAGATGCAGCCGGCTTCGATCCAGACTTGTTTGATGGGGGTGTTCGTCACGGGAGCGGGGCCGTGCATGGTGGGCGGCGTGGTGGCGCCTGGCAAGCGCTCACTTCGCGGGCTTCGAGATGGCCTCGATCGCTTTTTGCCACTGCGCCGCCGGCACCGCCACGGTCACTTCGCCGGCAGTCGACAACACCTCCGTCGGCGTGTGGCCTTCGATCGTGTGCTGCTGCCGGTTCGCGCTGACTTGCACGCGCAGGCCGTAGATGCCCTCGCCGATCGGCACGCTCGCCTTGCCATCGCGCACCGACACTTGGTGGCCTTGCGGTTGCATGTACTCGCTGCGCTCGCCAGATGACCACTGGCTGCGGTAGCGCTGGTCCGGTACCGAGGGTGACTTCAGGGAGACGGTGACACGCGCCTTTTCGGGCAACTTGGGAATGCCGGGAACGAGCACCGACAAGGTTGGCCACAGATCGCAGCGCAGGTCGATGTGGTCGCTGTTGCCGCGAGCCGGTAGTGGCCGGTAGCCGCTCAGGCACACCAGCAGGTCGAACGGTCCGGTGGGCAGCAGCAGCTGCGGCTTGGTGCCGTAGAGCTGCAGCCCGACCCACTCGGTGCTCGATGCTTGCACCGCCGGGAAGGCGAGGCCGTTGGCGTTCTCTATCAGGACGCCATCGGCGCCGTGCAAGCCAAGCGTCACGTTGCGCACCAGCGACCGCAGGTCGATGTCGACGAGGCGCGCATCGCCTTCCTTCGGCAGCGGCAGCACGACGCCGGCAATCGTCACCAGCGGTTTGCCGATGGCCCACAACCGAACTTCGAGCGAGTAGGTGCCGGCGGGAACGGCAGGCCATAGCACGTCGTGGCGCGGCCCGCGTTTTTGGCCAAGGTTGCTGGTCAGCCGATCGTTGCGTCGCCCGTCCGGCGACGTTGGCGTCGACGGTGTCGGCGGCGTCGGCGGCACCAGTGCGACCGTGATGAACTGCGACGAGGCGCCATCGGGCAACAGCACACTGGCCGCGAACGACTGCCCACAATCGAGGCTGACGACGACATCGCTCGCACCCACTGCGAACTCGATCGGCGCAGTCGGCAGGGCACGATCGGTCGAGGGCACCAGGCGATAGCGGCCGGGGATCGCCGTGCCGCGGATCGCAAAACCACCCGCGCCGTCTTGGTGATTGAGCATGCCGTCAACGCGGCGCCACTGGGCGGCACGCTTGCCGTCGGCAGCACTCTCGCGTTCGACGCGCAACTGAACTGGCGTGAGGTAGGGCTCGCCGTTGGCGACCACGCGTCCCGCAACGACGAGCGTGCCATCGCCGAGCACGAGGTCGCCGAGTTCTTCACTGCCCGCGCGCAGGGTGCGGCCGCTGGCCTCCGCGCGCAGCGGTTGCTCGCCGGTCCGGCGCAGTTCAAACCACAGCTGGTCGACGCGGTTCTCTTTCTGTGCCGTCCCAACCGAAAACAGGAAGCGACCGTCGCGATCGGTGCCTAGCTCGACTTGGTTGCGCAGTTCGGGGCCGGTCGCGCGAGCTTGCACCTTTTGCTCGGCGAGCGGCGTGCGGTCGGGCATCAGCAAGCGCCCCGTCAGCAGCACGGTGTCGCCGGTTGGTTCGAGCACGACTTCCACTTCTTGCCCGCTCGCTCGAGGGCCCGCGAACGTGGTCGAGATGCCGCCGATTGCCTGGGTGTAGGCGTTGTATGGCTGGCCGATCGGCACCCACGCAAACCGCACCTGCCCATCCGCATCGACGGGTTGCTGGCGCGCGGAGTCGTAGAATCGGTGTTCGTTCTCTTGCACGGCCGAGATCGATGCGGAGTCAAAGCCCGGCAGTGGCTTGCCCGCGAATGTGCCGCGAATGCGCACACTGCCGCAGGGTGGCACGCGCAACTCGATCGGCTCGGTCGGTGGGGCCAATGGGTTGAAGGCGGTTCCTTGTTCTGCAACGCCGGGCAAGAACAACCGCGCCCGCCACACCAAGTTCGCCGAGGCCTCCTCGCCCCATCCGAACACATCCGCTCGCAGACTCTGCAAGTGCCGGATCGTGGCGATGCCGTCCGGGGCGCGGGTGTTCGCGAGTGCAGACCAACCGAACGGCCCGATCTGGTCGCCTCCCTTGGTGAAGATCGCGACCGATACCGGCACGTTGACGCATGGCTGGCCGCGTTCGTTGACGGCGCGCACCAGCAGGCACAGCTCGGGCACGAGTTCGATCACGTGGCCGCCGATCGGCAACACCGCGTTGCTCTGCAGCTGCAGCTTGCCGTAGAGCGATTCGTGCTGGGCGATCACTGTCAAGGATCCCTTGCCCGTGACGCGTGCTTGGCCTTCGGCATTGCTGCGTGTTCGCCAGCCCGCGAGCTCGGCGAGACGTTCGCCCTGCCAATGCAATTCGCCATGTGACATGGCGAGTTCTGGCTGTTTCTTGACGAGGTACTCCCACGCTGTCTCGTCAAACCAATGCACGATCGCGCCAGAACTTGGCGAACCGGTGGCCTTGTCGATGACCTTGACCTCGATCCAGTTTTGCTTGTCGGGCAGCGGGCGCTGGGTGGCGTCGGTCAGCGCTTCGGCGACGGCCCGTTCGGCGCTGCCGGTGTCGGCAGTGGCATCGGTTGGCTGGGTGGGCGTGCTGGCCGCCGCGACCGCTTCGCTGGCAGTCGCGGTCGCGGTCGGGAGACTGGGTGGTTGCTCGAGGTTGGCGCTGTCGGCTGCGAAGTACGCGGCCAACCCTGCTCCGAGCAGCAACACCACGAGTAGCGCGATCAGGGCCTTTTGCAGCATGCGATCCTCCAGCAAGGGCGCGGATCGTAACGTCGTGCGGTGGAGTGCGGGTCTCACGATTTCTGTAGGCAACCGGGTCGCTCCGTAGTCTGCCTCCTTGCTCATGCCTCACGTCGTCACCTGCTTCCTTGCCGTCAGTGTGCTCGTTGGCTGCCATGCCACACCGCTCGGCACCCAACCGGTGGTGATGGAGCTGTGCATTGAGAACCCCGAACAACTGCCGCTCACCGTCGATGTGGTCGCTGGCGACGAGTGCACGCAGATGGCGAGTCCAGGCTGCGGTGCCACCGTTCTCTTGCAGTTGCTGGCCGGCACCTACGTCGTGCGGGCGCGCACGGTTCACGGCCCGGTCGCGGTCGCGGCACCGCTGCTGCCCATGGGGCTGACGCGATCACGCGGGTGCTGGCGATGCGTGCCCTTCCGCCGTCGGCTCGCACCGCCGCGATGGCGGCGGCGCAGCAGGCCGCGGTCGCTGCTTGGTCAGAGGATGCTGCCCGCCTCACCGCTGCCCGCGTCGAGCTGGCGGAAGTGGCTGGCGCCGAAGCGGCCACCGAGCTGTGGCACGCCGCCCTCGCGGGCATCGACCCGCGCGCCCCGGCCGTGACCCGGCAGTGGCTCGCGCGCCAAGTTCACGCCCACCTCACGGCGCTGAAGTATTCGGGCGGCCTCACATGGCGTGCGATCTTGGCAGTCTGCGTGCCATCCACCGCAGGACTGGAACTTGGCGATCCCCGTTCCTGTAACGCGGATCTGAAAAGTACCCACAAAGGGAACATCCGACCCCCGGTCAACCGTCAAGGCCCATGGAGAGCCACTCCCCCGTGGCTGACTGGTGTATGGACGCAACCTTCGAACTCATTGCCGACGAACAGGGCCGTTACACGTTCACACTCAAGGGTACCGACGGCTCGCCGCTGCTCGTTGGACTCAAAAGCCCCGGACGTATCCCCGTGGGGATCGATGTCTTGCATGTGCGCAAGGCGGTCCGCGACATCCATCACTTCGTGCCGCACATCGCTGACGATGGCGCCTTCGTGGTGCTGAAGGACAGCAAGGGCGAAGTGCTCGGGAAGAGTCCGCACGTGGCGAAGAAGGCGCTGAAGGCGTTGGTCGAGACGATTCAGGAGATGGCGCCGATCGCCGACATCAGCGAGCCGCACGCGTCGCCTCAAGCGTCCTCGCACTGATCGAACGTTGGCTGGCGGGCAGCATGGCTTTGCGCAGAGGCGCGGGCCACGATGCGCGGCCTCCAATGTTCCACGAAATCGTTCAGGTCGATGATCGCGGCAGGCTGTTCTTGTCGGGATCGATCGAGCAATGGCAGCCCGTTCACGAGCGCGGTATCACCGTCGTCATCGATCTTGAAGGTGACATCGATCACGGGGTGCCCACCCGGGCGGATGAGTTCCTCTACGTCTACTTGCCGATCCACGACGGCGACCTGCCCAACCTGGAGCGGTTGCACGCCGTCGCTCGGCTCGGTGCGCAGCTCGTGGCGCAAGGCCACCGTGTGCTCAGCCACTGCGGCATGGGCCTCAACCGTTCGGCCTTGGTGGCCGGCTTGATCCTGATGGCCCAAGGCATGACGGGGGCGCAGGCGGTCGAGCAATTACGCGAACGGCGACCGGGAGCGCTGTTCAACGAAGTGTTCGCGAACTACCTGATCCGAGTCGGCTCGCTCTGACCGAGAAACCGACGCGGGCGCGTCGCCGACCACCCTCCATCAAGGCTGCGGGCTTGTCAGCGCATTGAGTTCGGCGCCGAGAACGTGCTGCGCAATCGCCGCGAGTGCTGGCCGCGGCCCGACCAAGTGCGTGGTGCGATGCGTGTGCGTCGCGATTGCGCCCGGTGCCAAGGCCAGCGCCGGCGACGAACTCTCGAGTTCGTAGAAGTTGCCAAAACCAAGACCGCCCGGCGTCGACGGCCCGTCGTTGTAGCTGTTGACGACATCGCCCGCGTACGGCTCGTCCTGCAGCTTCCACAGCGAGTTGACATAGTCGCGGGCGTCGACGGGCAGCGTGAACTCCACCAACGTCAGCACGCCACGCGCCGCATCCCAGCTGCCCATCACCGGCTTCGCTCGTTTGGGGCCGACGCCGATCTTGCCGCGGTGGCGCGCGTCGGCGCGGAAGGTGATCAGGCTGCGGTCCTGGTCCACGTAGAGGCGATCGGCCGGCACCTTGCCAAAGTACTCATCGTTGACGACGGGCCCGTGGTAGCGCTCGGGACCGTTGACGAACGGCACCAGCACGGTGCTCGCGGGGGAGGCGTTGAACATGCCGAGGATCCAAATCGACAGCAGCCCGCTGTCCTTTTGCCACGCGTTCTGGCCCGCGTTCTGCACCGTGTTGACAGTCTCGAAGCACACGGCGTGCACGCCGACCGCGGGTTCGACGCCAAGGCGTGTCAGCACTTCGTTCGCATCGCGAATGCGCACCTCGCGTCCCACGGCGACGCGAAACCGTGTGCCGGAACGATTCGTTAGATCGAACTGCTGGCGAAAGCGCGCGCTGTCGGCGGTGCTATCGACGAGTTCGAATGGCTCGCTGTCGATCGGTGCTGGCGTCTGCCAATCGGTGAGGTCGAACTTGCTGCCGGGCTTGAAGAACACCGAGAACTGGCCGCCCTCAGGGCCCAGCCAGAAACGGTCTTCGCCACCGAACACGTTGATGTGCTCGACGAACTTGCCGGAGGCGATCAAGTCGCGGTTGATCCAACCGAACGAGTCAGGCCGACCGCCGCCGACCATGCTGGTCATCACGCGACCCTGGTAGGCGGGCACGACCGCCACCTTGGCGCCAGTGGGCGACGTGAGCACCAACGTCTGGACGTGCTCGCGCAAGAACTCGACATCGCTGGCGAAGGTGCCGTTGCCGCGCTCGGGCGGGCTGTGGCACGCGGCGAGCACCAGCGTCGGGAGCAGCAGGCGCTTCATTGTCATCCTCCTGTGTTAAACGCCGCCTTGGTGCAGAACCACCTTCTTGCCAGCGGCCGCGAACACCAACTGGACCGATGGTCCTCAGGCGCCGAGGTCGAACAGCAGAGCTTCGCTGTCACCCTTGCTGGTGAACGTAAAGCTGCCGGCCTCTTCACAGCTGGCGCCATCGCCCGCGTGCAGCTGCTGGCCAGCGCTCACCAGCGAGCCCTTCACGACTTGCAGCCAGAGCCCGCGACCCTCGCTGAGCGTGTGCTCAGTGAACTTGCCGTCGCCAAGACGCAGTCGATGCACCACTGCATCCTGATGAATGGTGGCGCTGCCCGCGCGTCCATCCGGCGAGATGACGACGACATTCTCGCTGCGTTCCGATTCGGCGGTGGGCTTCCATTCGGTGTAGCTCGGCCGCAACCCGCGCACGCGTGGCAGGATCCAAATCTGCAGCAAGTGCAGCGGCTCGGTACGGCTGGGGTTGACTTCACTGTGCGTGACGCCGGTGCCAGCACTCATCAGTTGGATCTCGCCAGGGCGCAGGACGCGGCCGTTGCCCATGCTGTCTTGGTGTTCGATCGCGCCGCCGACGATGTAGCTGAAGATCTCCATGTCGCGGTGGGGGTGCGTGGGGAACCCAACCGCCGGGCGAAGGACGTCTTCATTGATGACGCGCAGGGAACGGAAGCCCATGTGCGCCTCGTCGTAGTAGTCGGCGAAACTGAAGGTGTGGCGGGCGTTGAGCCAGCCGTGGTCTTGGTGGCCGCGGTCGGCGGCGCGGCGGATCGTGAGTCGCATGGGCGCGACGATGGGCCAGACGGCGCCAGAAATCGAGATTGGCGGTTCGGCGGCCGCGGCGTTCTGCGGTTTCTCCTGGTGGCCCGTCCTCGTGCTGAGGCGGGGTTCGCCCGCGAGGAAACCGCGGGGGTTCCCCCGGCTATCACATGATGATTGAATGAAACGACCGACGGTCGCCGCAGTCTCCCCTCAACCCCTCTGCAATCGCGATGCGTGCCCACACTCTGCTCGGACTAGCCGGTTTGGCTTTGTTCGCCTGCCACGGCAAGAACAACTCTCCCCCCGTCGTGCCCGTCCCCGGCCCAGTGCCCTTGCAACTGGGCGACCCCTTACCCGACCTCGCGGCCGACGAACTGGCCGCGTTCCAACGCGGCAAGGTGCTCTTCGCCAAGCGCTTTGCGCCAAGCCAAGGACTCGGCCCGCTCTACAACGCGACATCGTGTGAGTCGTGCCATTCCAAGCCCGTGATGGGCGGCACCGCGGACCTCTACCGCAACTTCTACGTCGCCGTGATCGGCAACCCGCCGTTCCAGTCGAACCTGCCGGGCTTGCCCAGCCAGGTCATCCCCGCGTTCGGCAGCCAGGCCACACCGATCTTTGGTCTTGAGGGCAAGCGCGTGGAAATCGTGCAGACGTTCGAAGGGACGCCTGTTGTCTCGGCGCAACGCAACTCCGTGCCGCTGTTCGGCGTCGGCCTGTTTGAGTTCATCAGCAACGCGACGATCCTCGCCAACGCCGATCCAGAAGATGCGAACGGCGACGGCATCAGTGGTCGTCACAGTGGCGACGCCGCGGGTCTCGGGCGTTTTGGCCAGAAGGCGCAATCGAACAACATCGAGTTCTTCACGCGGGCGCCGCTGAAGAACCAGATGGGCATCACCAGCAACCCATTCAAAGGTGTCGCGGGCACGATCTCGCTGGCGCATGGCATGGCGCCGCAGGGAAGCGGCACGCCGAACGCCTCGACCACCGACAACGATGGCGTGCCTGATCCGGAGATCACGCCGCAGGATCTGGGGGATCTCATCGCCTTCACGCGCTTCCTGGCGCCGCCACAGCCGCAGCCCCTTGACGACGCGGGCAAGCGCGGCGAGGCGGTGTTTGCCTCCATCGGCTGCGCGAAGTGCCACGTCCCGGAGTTGGCGTCGTCGCGCGGGCCCGTGCGGGCCTTCACCGATCTGCTGATCCACGACATGGGGACGGAGTTGGCTGACAACATCAACTTCGGCATCCCGCAGGCGAGTCCATCGAGTCCGTCGCACGCGGGGCGCGAGTTCCGGACCATGCCGTTGTGGGGTACGTCGAAGTTCGGTCCGCATCTGCACGACGGCCGGGCCCACACTTTGGATGAAGCCATTCGTGCACATGGCGGTGAGGCCGCTGCCATTCGTGATGCCTATGTCGGGTTGACCGAAGGCGAACGTGAAGACGTTCTCTCTTTCTTGAGGGCCCTGTGATGAGCATTCACTCTCCTGTGCAGTTTCCAGTGCAGCGGTCGCTGTTTGCGGTCGGTCTGGTGGCTGCGGTTGTGCTCGCGCTGGTTCAAGGCGGTGAGGATCCAGCGATCACGCGCGGTCGCGAACTGTTCGACAAGACATTCAGCAAGGCGGAGGGGCTCGGCTCGCCCGACATGAACGCCGACACGTGCCGTGGCTGCCACGCCGACCCGGTGTTGGGTGGTGCCGGCGCGCTTGAGTTGAACGTGACGCGCTTTGCTTTCGACAACGGCGGGGCCGGGCCTTTCCAGAACCTCGCCGGCGGCCAAGCGGCCAGCAAGCTGCGGCCTCCGCACGTGACTTGGCGCGAAGAGGCAGCGGTGACCGCGGACTGCTTCGAGCAGCGCCAGACGCCGTCGATCCTCGGCGATGGCTTGATCGACACGATTCCGGACGCCGCGATTCTCGCCAACGAAGATCCGAACGACCTGAATGCGGATGGCGTGCGCGGTGTCGCCCGGCAAGTCGTCATCAACGGCCTGACCGAGATCGGTCGGTTTGGCTGGAAGGCGCAGATTCCGCGGTTGGCGGACTTCGTGCGCGATGCGATGTTCGGCGAACTCGGCATCACGACCAGCAACGACGGCCGCGGCTTTGCAGGGGTCATCGACAGTGACGGCGTGCCGGATCCCGAGTTGAACGACGTGCAGGTGGGCAACGTGCACGCCTTCATGGCGTCGCTGCCGGCCCCTGTGCGCACTGGTTCGAATGATCCGCGGGTGGCGCTGGGCCAGCAGATCTTCACCGAGGTCGGGTGCGCGAAGTGTCACGTGCCAGCGTTGCAGGGCCTGTCTGGGCCGGTGCCGCTGTTCTCGAATCTGCTGCTGCACAACGTGATGCCGGCTGGGTATCGCGGCATGGCCGAACCAGGTGCTGGGGTCGGGTTGTTCCGCACGCCGCCGTTGTGGGGCATCAAGCACACCGCGCCCTACATGCACGACGGCCGTGCCGCCGACTTGCGCGCGGCGATCCTCGCGCACTTTGGCGAAGCGGCGATCGTGACCGCCAACTACTTGGCGCGGTCCGTTGACGAGCGCGATGCCCTGATCCTGTTCCTAGAGGATCTGTGAGTTTGGACTCCGGCACGTGAGAACGGCGCTCGCGGCCATCGGCGTGCTGGGTGCTTTGGTCGCATGTGGTCGGCAGCCCGCCGACGCGTCGCTGGCGCCGGTGCTGCCAGCCGACTTCGCGGTGCGTGGGCGATGGGTTGACCCGCGCGCTATCCGCGTTCGCGTCGACAGCGAGCGGTCGCCGATCGATGGCGAGGTGTTCTTGCGCGCCGTCGAGCGTGCGAGCGCCGTTTGGAATGCGACTGGCGTGATCGGCCTGCATCCGGCGAAGGACGAAGAGAAAGCCGACGTCACGCTCAGCTTTCGACGTGGCCATCACGGTGCGTGTGAGCCGTTTGGGCCTTCCACCGATGTCGCGCACGCCGGGCCAACAGCGCCCGGCACGTTCATCCACTTCGACGCCGCTCGCAGTTGGAGTGAGAACGGCGAGCTCGACCAGAGTGTCTCGCTGTTTCACACCGCCCTGCACGAACTCGGCCACGTGCTCGGCCTTGGTCATAGCGATGCGCTTCTCGCGGTGATGAGCAGCGATCGGCGGCGACCTGGGGCGCTGTCGGCGCATGACCTCGCGGGGCTGCATTCGTTGTATGGCGGCGGCACGGACGGCGATGGCGACCTTCGCATCGTGCGCGCGGATGGATCGGTGGCGGCCGTGCTGCGCGCCGTGGCCCCAAGCGACCAATGCGAGTTCGCTGTGTTCGACTGTGATGGCGATGACCGCGATGAACTGCTCGTGTGGCGAACGCAGGCCAGCGGGCATGGGTTGCTGACGGTGTTCGGCTTTGGCCCGGGCCCGTCGCTCGTGCGCACCGTGGGGCCGTTCTTTGGCGTGGTTGCGGTCGGCGCCAAGGTTGGCTTTGTCGAAGGCGATGACGACGAGCGCTTGCTCGTCACCACGTTCGCCAAGGGCATGCCGATCGTGCGCCAGTTCGATCGCTTCGGCATTCCGGAGCTGCCGCCAGGGCCCATTGCCGATCGCGTCATGCAGCAAGCTGCCGCGGCGACGCACGGCGACCTGGATGGCGATGGCAGCAGCGAGTCCGTCGTGCGCCCGGCTCGCTGATCACGCGGGCTTTGGCGCGCATGCAATCAACGCGTCGAGCATTGGGTTCTCCGGCGCGTCCTTCCGCCACGCCAGCAGCACCGGGAACGTGATGCGGGGCTTGCCCCACGGGTAAGCGGCGAGGCGTCGGCCGGTTGGGCCGCTCGGATCGAGGCTCGGCACCAACGACCAGCCAAGGCCCGATTCGACGTAGCCCAACATCGCGTCGGCAGTGTCCAAACTGATCGTTTGCCGCGGGGCGGTGCCGACGCTGGCCAGCGCTTGCATCTGCAGCGTGTGCGGCCGACTGCCGGGCGGGTAAGCGAGGAACGGCAGGTCGCTCAGGTCGCCGAGGCTGACGGCACGGCCGCGCTTTGGGGCGCGTTCCTTCGGCACGATCAGGCACGGAAACAGCTCGGCGACCGGTTGGCTCGCGATGTCGTCGGGCACTTCGGGCAAGTAGGCGACGATCGCATCGGCCGCCCCCGTGCGCAGCGGCGCTACGTCGCCATGCAGCATCTCCTGCAACTGCAGTTGGCAATGTGGCCGCTTCTTGCGCAGCGTCAGCAACCAGCTTGGTAGCAACTGGCGGATCAGCAACGACTCGGCTTGGATCGACAAGACGCCATCGAACTCGCCGGTGCGCAGCCGCCGCACGACGGTAGGCAGATCGCGCAAGAACGGCCCGACAAACGCGAGCAGGTGGGCGCCAGCGGGTGTCGGCCGCATCAGGTCCTTGCCGACGCGCTCCAACAGTTGCATGCCGACCTCGGCTTCCAGCTTCTTCACTTGCTGGTGCAGGGCAGGCTGCGTGATCGGATAGGGCGCCGCGCGGGCAGCGCGCGCATAGCCACCGGCGGCGGCGACGAGGTGGAAGCCTTGCAATCGGTGCAGGTCGATCATGAAGCGCAGCTTATCGATGCAACAAGAAGAAGTGCATCCGGATGAACGATGGCGCAGGCGATAGTGCCGCCATCGCGACCTCGCGAGCACCTGACCCATGACCGATTCGCCGCTCCCATCTCGTCACCCGCTCGCCGGTCTGCTGGTGGCGCAGTTCTTTGGCGCCTTCAACGACAACGCCTTCAAGATGGTGGTGGCCTTGCTGGCGATCGGCACCGTCGCCGCGGGCGACGAAGCGGCCGCACAGGCGGAAACGACGTGGGCCTTCGTGGTGTTCACGCTGCCGTTGATGCTCGGTTCGCTGCCGGCGATGGCGCTCGGCGACCGCGTTGGCAAGCGCGACATCATCGTGTGGACGAAGGCGCTCGAAGTGGTGTTGATGCTGCTCGGCACGTGGGCCCTGTGGGCGATGCCGACAGGTTGGGCCCCGCTCGTCGTGCTGGGCGGCATGGGTCTACAAGCGGCACTGTTCGCCCCAGGCAAGTACGGCATTCTGCCGGAAGTGCTCACGCACGATCGCTTGGCCGCGGCGAACGGTCGCCTCGAAGCGGCGAGCTTCCTCGCCATCATCTTGGGCACGGCCGCGGGCGGTCTGCTTCTCAAGGGCATCGGCGCCGAGGTGTGGCTGGCCGGCGTGCTGTTGACGTTGCTCGCCGTCGTCGGCTTCGTCGGCGCGTTGCTGGTGCCGCGAACGGCGCCTGCCGCCGCGACCGTCGAACCGTTTGGCGTCGTGCTGCGGGAATCATGGCGCACGCTGCGTGGCGATCACACTCTGTGGCTGGCGACACTCGGGTCGGTGGCGTTCTGGGGACTTGCCAGCCTGCTCGGCCAAGACGTGTTGGTCTACGGCAAGCAAGTGCTCGGCTTTCAGGATCACTACGCCGGCGTGCCGTACGCCTTGTTTGCGATCGGCGTCGGCGCTGGCGCCCTGCTGGCCGGCCGGTTGTCGCGCGGCCAGGTCGAAGTCGGCTTGATCCCGCTCGGCGCGCTCGGCTTGGCGTTTGGAACGGCAATGCTGGGACTGTTCGTACCTGGCACCTTCGGCACGTTCTTTTGGATGGCGGTGCTCGGCGTCGCCAGTGGATTTGTCGTCGTGCCGCTCAACGCCTTGGTGCAGTGGCGCGCACCGGCGGCTCGTCGCGGCGCCATCATCGCCCTCGTCAACTGCGTGTCGTTCGGCGGCATCCTGATCGGCAATCTCGGGTGCCTTGGTCTGGCGAAGCTCGGCTGCGATTGCGCGACCATCCTGTTGGTCGCTGCCGCGTTGACGTTCGCGGCGACGGTCTGGGCGATCTGGCTGCTGCCCGCCGCCTTGCTGCGGCTCTGCGTCGTGCTGCTGACCAACACGCTGTATCGGGTGCGGGTGGTTGGGGCGCGCAACGTGCCCGCGACGGGCGGCGCGTTGTTGGTGCCAAACCACGTGTCGTTCCTCGATGCGTTGTTTGTGATCGCGGCGCACGATCGGTCGATCCGCTTCGTCATCGATCAGTACTGGTACGACCGACCTTGGCTGAAGCCGTTCCTGCAAGCGCTCGGCGCGATCCCGATCACGG
>CANEYR010000010.1 GCA_947444055.1 Planctomycetota bacterium | reverse complement strand
CGGTGCTGCGGCGATCGTATTGGAACGTGAAGGTGCCGCCGTAGCTCGCCGAGCCGCGGCCGCTGCTCGTCGTCGGCAGTGTCACCGCCGTCAGTTGGCCGATCGCATCGTACGCAAACGTCGCGGTCCGCCCCTTCTCGTCGACCAACGTCGCAAGCCAGCCGAGGCCTGTGTAGGTGAACGAACGCGTCGAATACGAGGTCGTGCCGTTCGCTTCGTAGGTGGTGACCTGCGTCACCAACTGGTTGCTCGGCGACGACGTCGAACCAAAGGAATAGCCGACGCGAGCCCGGCTGGTAGAACCGCCATCGACCTGGAACGCAGCTTCCTCAGTCCACAGCACTCGGCCCTGGCTGTCTTCTTGCACGGAAAACAGGTCGACGTTCGCAAAGGCGCCGTCAATGCGATAGCCCCCGTAGGTTGGGTCCAGAGTGAACGTGTTGACCCCGATCTTGCCGCGCGCGTCCACGTAACCCGAGAGGCGTGACGCCAACCGATAGTCGGCGTCATTCCACGAGCGATAGCTCCAGGTGCGCACTTGTTGCGCCGTCGATTGCCCAAGTGGGATCACCCCGGTGCTTGTCGTCAGCCCACGACCTTCCGTGTCGTAGGTCATCACATGCTGTAGACCTGACGGCATCGTGATGCCGGTCAATTGCCCACAGCCGCAGGCCCACGTGAACTGCCAGACCAGCGACGCGTGGTAGTGGTAGATGGGAGAGTTCGGACGGGGGTCGTTGGCGCCAGCAAACTCTTCGATGCGCGTGACCCGCCATTGCCGCGGCGAACTGCCGAAGTTGGGGTCGTAGTCGTACTGACGCACCACACCACGCGGATCCGTCCACACCGTTCGGTTCGCTTGTGGATAGGTCATCGTCTGCGTCCGCGGCCCCTGGCCTGGCCACGTCGACGTCTCACCTTCCGTCATGGTGGCAACACGCCACGTGGGATTGCCGTCGTAGGCGACTTCGAGCATCTGGCGCGCCAGCCCAGTCGACTCGTCGTACACACGCTCGATGCGGTTGCTGGCGCCGACGTAGGTGAAGTGTGTGATGACTTCGTGGTTGAACGCCTCGACGGCGTCGTAGGCACCATTGCGATCTTGGTCGTCGAGGAACGAGCGCGCCGGCTTGCGCACGCGCACAAGTTGGTACGGCGCCGTCGTGGCGTATTCAAAGTGGGTGTCGATCGCGGCCGTCGCCCACGCGGTCGGCGCTAGCGCAGTCAGCTTGGTCACGCGACGCGTGCTGCCGAACGTCGTCCACGTCAGGGCGTGCTCGATGCCGCGCGCGTCCGTGATCTTCGACAACTTGCCGGTGCCGCTGTCGTACGTGAACGCCACTTGCCAGTCGGGCGAGGCGTAGGCGCCGCGGTAGAACCGCTTCGTGACGACGTCGTTGCCGCTGCCGGTCACGGTTCGGTACTCGCACCGGGTGCGATCTGGCCACTCGCGAAACCAAATGGGCACAATCTGGCCGCCAACAAGATGGTGTTCGAGCAAGAGCCGCGTGCCGGCCTCCGCTTCGTACGTCCACCAGGTTGTCGCAATCGGCTGATCGGTGGGGTCAAAGACGGTGACGGACGACGAGCTCAGCGGATCGTGCAACCAACGAACACCTTGTTCGTCGATGCGCGCCACCTGGAGACCCGCAACCGGTGCCTCCAGCAGATCCCCCCACGAAGCCCGCCAACCGGGACCAAATGGATCGTCGACCGTGCCAACCTTGTCGCCAGCCGTTCGCCAGGCGTCGACTTCGTAACTGCGATAGCCGATCGTCAGCAGGAACGGGTGCGCGCGATCGACGCCGTAAGTGCGCAGCAAGCCAACCGTCTGGCGAAACTCACCGCCTGTCGCCGCCACCAGCCCGCCGCCCGATACCAGACCCATGGCTGTCTGCACATCGGTGAGCGTCGAGGTAGCGCCTGGGGGTAGAACGACTTCCGCGCGGATGAGGCCTTCTCCCCAGAATGGCGGCAGAGACACCTGCTCCAGCAACGGGCCCATTGGTTCGCCGGTCGCCGAGACAATCGCTTGGCACTGCGTACCCTCGGTTCCACCGGCAGCACCCGTCGTGCTTTCGCAGGTTTGTGCGCGCAAACCCGCAAGCAAGAGCAGCCAACTACATCCGTGCTTCAGCCACGAATACGAAGGCGAGGCGAGGCGAGGCGAGGCGAGGCATCATCGTTTCCTTACGCGACGGGGTACGAACGGGCTGTTCCCTTGACCAGCGGACTAGCAGGAAGCGAATCACGGGTAACCGAGCGCGACAACATTTCTTCGCGCGCGAGAGAGCTTGCCCCGCCAACTCAGCGCGAGACTGGCAACCGTTCCAACTGACCATCCGTGACTCGGTACACACCCGCCGACACCGGATGCGCCGCCTTGCTCGCAATCTCTTCCGTCATCGCCATCAACTGCTCCAGGTTCTGCCCTGCCTCCGGCCCGACCCACAGCGTGTCGCGATCGGGGATCGCCACCAGCAGCCCTTCCTGCGCCTCAAGCAAGAGCACGCGTGCAGCATCGAACCCATCGTGCGACTGCACGACGACGGGCTGGTCCATCGACACCTTCGGCAGCGACGCACCACGACGAGCGAGGTTGGCGAGCGCGAGATTGTGCACCGCGGCGACGTCCTGCCGCCAACGCTTGCAGTGCTCCCGACAGACGAACACCATGCTGCTCGCATCATCGAGCACATAGACCGTGACCAAGTCATCGTTCAACGGCGTGTGCACGAGCCCAGAATCGCCGAACGATCCGTTCTGTTCGAGCCACGCGCGGGCGCGCACTTGCGGCAGCAACATCGGCGCGGCGGCGGCAAAGTCGAGATCGCCGACACGATCGAGCCCGACCTCACGAATGTCCGCGAGCAAGCTGGCGATCGTGCGCGTGAAGGCATCCGCCGCTGCCTCCGCATGACGAAACAATTCGTGCAGCGAGACCACCGTCTCTTGCCCATCGACGCGCAACAGGCACGCGAACCGATCGGGCAACATGCCGAGAAAGTCGACGCCGGAATGCACCGCCAGCTCGTTCTCGCAGCGCAGCACGAACGCCGCGATCTCCGGCGACGGTTCGCGTGCGACGCGGCGCCAGCGACGATGGATCGCCGCGGCCATCACCGCAGTCACGCCCCAGCCAAGAGTCAACCAGAGCCACATGCGGCCGCTATCGACGGGGGCACGCGTTCGGCTGAAGACACCGGCCGCTGAAGGCGCCGGCCTCTGAAAACACCGGCCTCTGAAGATCCGGCGGGTCAGCAGCAACTCTCCCCACAGATGGGGAGAACGCTAAGGCAGGGGTTGTGCGCGACGGGCAACTTGACGACCATCAACCCAGGGCGGGGCGGACACTAGTCGCGCGCCAACAGGTCCGTCAACACCACGACCTCCGATTTCAGTCAATTCCTTAGCCCCTTGCGTGAATCCTCCGATTTCCGGAGACTGCGCCCTCAATCGGGGGCCACACCTTGCGCACTATGGAGTCATCTGACCGCGAAGCCACCCAGTACCGCATCCTGGTGCTCGGTGACGGGTCCGTTCGCACCATGCCGCTGGTCGGCCACAAGTGGATCGTTGGACGGGCCACCGATTGCAATGTTCCCTTGCGCGACCCGACGGTGAGTCGACGGCACCTGATGATCGAACGAGCGGGGGAAGAGTTTCGTTTCCATGACCTCGGCGGCAGCAATCCGGCCCTACTGGACGGCAGAGCGCAGAAGCAAGGCGTGGTCGGGCTCGGCCAGACCCTCGCCATCGGCCTCACGCGGCTTGTCATCGAAGCGCGGGTGCGGCCGACGGCGGTTACCACCGACCTCCAACCGACCGTCGTGTTGTCGCGGGAAGTCGAGGACGACGAGGTTGTCGGCGTCACCGCCCCGGACTCCTTCGCAGCCACCGCGGCACGCGTGCTCGACCGCATCGAGTGGACCTTCGCCGACCTCGGCGACCTGACGCACGCTGCCGAGCCGCTGCTCGAACTGGCGCTCAACCTGACGGGACGACGAAGTGGTTGGATCCTGCGTTGCAATGCGCGCGGCGCGATCGAAACCCTGGCCTCGCACAACATCGGCAGCGGCGCTGGCGTGGCCACGCTGCCCGAGGTCGTTCTCGTGGATGCGCAGCGCATCGCTCGACCCCACCTCTTGACGACGCAGGAAGGCCAGGTCGCCAAACAACGACTCGTGATCCCGATTGGCAAGGCGCCAGACGGCATGATCGTGCTGGAGAACGCAATCGACGGCGCTCCCATGGGCCAAGAACTGCTGCGACTCGCGCACTCACTGAGCAGCGTGGTGTGGCATCGGCTGCAAGAAACAACCGAACGCTTGCGCTTGCGCGACGAGCTGCAGCGATTGCGCTTCCACGGCACCGCGGCGCACAACGGACTGCTGACGAGCACCCGCCTGCAGGAGGTGCGGCAAACCTTGCGCAGCCTGTCCGGCAGCCACGATCCGGTGTTGCTCACCGGCGAAGAAGGCACCGAGCTCGAAGATCTCGCGCGCTATCTGCATGCTGAGAGCCCCCGCCGCCAGGCGCCGTTTGTGCCGTGGAATGCGGCGCGCGTGCCCCAATGGCGCCACGAGAAAGAACTGTTTGGTGACGGCCGCAGCCAAGACGGCGCCGTGCATCGGGCCCGCGGGGGCACCTTGTTCATCGACCAGTTCGACCGACTATCGGTGCCTTTGCAAGAGGTATTGCTGGCTGCCCTGCGGCCACGCGACGGAGCCGCGATGCCGATGTTCGTCATGGCCACGTCGAGCACCGCGCCGCCTTCAGAATGGCTGTCGCCCGCGATCGAGTTGCTCCCCCACCACTGCCTCGCCGTGTCGCCGCTGCGCAGCAATGCGCGCGATGTACTCGCCCTGGCGGAACTGTTCCTGTCCGAACTCGGCTGCAGCCCCAGCGGCTCACCACGGCTGCTGACCGAACGCGCCAAGCGGTTGCTCGTCAGTTACGCCTGGCCGGGCAATGTGCGCGAGTTGCGGCTGGTGCTGGAAGCCGCGGCCGCCGCTGCCGCCGACCAACCGATCGCGCCGCGCCACCTGCCACCCGCGATTGCGGTAGACGCCACCGGTGCACCCGTTCCCGAAGTGGCGACGCTGGCCGACCTCGAGCGCCAGCACATTCTCGACGTCATGCAACGCACGGGTGGCAGCCGCATGCGCGCGGCCCAGATGCTTGGCATCGCCACTTCGACGCTCTACGAAAAGCTCAAGCGCTACGACATCGCCGAGTGACCGGGCGCTCCTGACGCGCGGCTGGCCCCAGAACGCGTCATTGGCCATGATCCGGCGATGACTGAAGGTCGTGCCATCTACCTCGACAACGCCGCCACCACGCCGCCACTGCCCGCTTGCGTCGCGGCCATGGGCAGGGCTCAGCGCGAGTTGTTTGGCAATCCGAGCAGTGCCCACTCGTTCGGCCCGCCGGCTCGGCGAGCCCTCGACGACGCCCGCGAGTTCTTGCGCGGCACGCTCGGCGCCGCCCGCGTGGTGTTCACTTCCGGCGGCAGCGAAGCCGACTACCTCGGCATCGTCGGCAGCGCCGCGGCGCGGTCACCGGGGCGTGTGTTGATGGCCGCTAGCGATCATCCAGCCCTGTTGCAGTGTGCGGCGTTGCTCGGCCGCTACCGCAACCACGTGACCGTGCTGCCCGTCACCACGAGCGGCGACATCGCACCCGAGGTGTTGTTTGAAGCCATGGGGCAAGACGTGCGCACGGTGGCGTTGATGTACGGCCACAACGAACTCGGCACGCTGTGCCAGCTGCGCGACCTCGTCGAGATCGTGCGGCGAACGGCACCGCAAGCCCACGTGCATGTCGATCTGGTGCAGACCTACGGCAAGCTGCCGTTCGACCTCGACGAGTTCGACGTCGATTCGGTCGCGGTCTCCGGCCACAAGTTCCACGGCCCGCGCGGCGCCGGCTTCCTGGCGTTGTCGAGCACCGCCGAAATCGCACCGCTGCAACTCGCCGGTGGCCAAGAAGGCGGCTTGCGCGGCGGCACCGAGAACGTCGCGGGAGCCATCGGCCTCGCCGTCGCCGCGGAGCACGCACTGACCCACCAAGCGGGCGTCGAAGCCCACACCGGAGCCGCCTGCGAACGCATGTTCGCGCGCTTGCAAACAGCCGTTCCCGGAGCGGAGCGTCTAGGGCACGCCACGCGGCGATTGCCGCACATCCTGTCGATGCGCTTGCCAGGCGTCGTCGGACAGACCCTCGCGCTGCGCTGCGATGCCCGCGGCGTCGCGTTCTCGACCGGGTCGGCCTGCCATGGCACCCACGAGGACAACAAGCCCGACAAGAAGGCTGCCGAGAACAAGCCTGCCGAGAACAAGCCTGCCGAGAACCATGTGCTGGCAGCGATTGGCCTCGACCGCACCGCGGCGCGCGAAGTGGTGCGGGTGTCGTTCAGTGGCCTGACCACGAACGACGACATCGACGAAGCGACCGACATCCTCGCCGCCGAAGCGGAGCGCTTGTTGGGCAGCGCGCCACGCGCCAACGCCCATGGAGTCGGCAGTCGATGACAGAGGTCGCCACGACGCCGGCGATGGCGCAGTACGTGACGCAGAAGCAGCGGCATCCCGATGCCTTGCTGTTCTTCCGAATCGGCGACTTCTACGAGCTGTTCTTCGACGACGCCAAAGTCGCGTCGAAGGCACTCGGCCTCACCCTGACAAGCCGCAGCAAAGGCGAAGGGGCAATCCCGATGGCGGGCGTGCCGGCGCGTGCCGTCGATGGCTACCTGCGCCGGCTCGTGCAGATGGGCCACAAGGTCGCCATCTGCGAACAGCTGCAAGACGCGAAGGACGGTAAGGGCGTCGTCGAACGCGCCATCGTGCGCGTGGTCACGCCGGGCACGCTGACCGAAGACAACCTGCTCGACGGCCGCCGCAACAACCACCTCGCCGCCATCTCGTTCGGCAAAGATCGCACGGGCCTCGCTTGGGTCGATCTGTCGACGGGCGCGTTCTTCGTGCATGAATGCGCATCCGAACGGCTCGCCGACGAGCTCGCGCGCATCGAGCCGTCCGAGCTGTTGCTGCCGGAAGAGCAGCGCGGCACCGACCGCCGTTGGCAACCGAGCGAGTCGCTACCGACGACGTTTCGCGCCGCCTACGACTTCGGCGTCGAAGGTGCCGTGCGCACGCTGCAGCAGTTCTTCCGCACGGCGACGCTGGCTGGCTTTGGGGTGCAGGACATGCCGCTGGCCACGGGTGCCGCGGGAGCCATCGTCACCTACCTGCAAGAGACGCAGCTGTGTGCCTTGCCGCACTTGCGCGGCCTCGAAGTCTGGCACGACGGCGCCTTCATGCGCCTCGATCGCGCCACGCGTCAGAGCCTCGAACTCGTGCAGACCATGCGCGATGCCGAAGGCACGTCGTTGCTGTCGATTCTCGATCGCAGCAGCACGCCGATGGGCGCCCGCTGCCTGCGCCGCTGGCTGCTGGCGCCGCTGGCGAACGTAGAGGCCATCACCCATCGGCAGACGGCCGTGGCTGAACTGCACGGCGACTCCGCTCTGTTGCGGCTCTGCACCGAACAACTCAGCGGTGTGTTGGATCTGGAGCGGCTGTCGTCGCGCGCTGCATTCGGGCGAGCCAACGCCCGCGACCTGATCGGACTGCGCGCCAGCTTGGAACGCTTACCGCCGATGCAAGCGCGCTTGCACACCTGCGGCAGCGAGTGGTTGCGCGCGCTGGCCGCGGCGATCGATCCGATGCCGGACTTGGTGGCAGCCATTGCGGCGACGCTGATCGACGAACCACCGCTGGCGATCAAAGACGGTGGGCTCATTCGTCCCGGCTTCCACCAAGAACTCGACGAGCTGAAGACGCTGGCCCGCGACAGCACCGATTGGCTCGCGCGCTACCAACAGCAGCTGGTCGAGCGCACGGGCATCAGCAGCCTGAAGATCGGCTTCAATCGCATCTTCGGCTACTACATCGAGGTCACGCACACGCACCGCGAGACGGCGCTGCCGCCCGAGTTCCAGCGCAAGCAGACGACGAAGAACGCCGAGCGCTACGTCACCGATGACTTGCGCACGTTTGAGACGAAGATCCTGAAGGCTGAGGAGAACGGCAAGGCGCTCGAATACGAGCTGTTCGTGGCGCTGCGCGATCGCGTCGCCGCCGCCGTCGACCGCCTGCACCGCACCGCCAACGCCGTGGCCGAACTCGACGCGAGCGCATCGCTCGCGACCGTCGCCGTCGCCCGCAACTACTGCTGCCCGGTCGTCGATGACTCCTTGGTGTTGCGCATCGAAGACGGCCGTCACCCAGTGATCGAGTCGACCCATGCCGCCGGCTCGTTCGTCGCCAACGACACCGATCTGGAGCCGCCCATTCGTCGGTTGGTCTTGCTGACCGGCCCCAACATGGCGGGCAAGTCGACGTGGATCCGGCAGAACGCGTTGATCGCGGTGATGGCGCAGATCGGCAGCTTCGTACCCGCCAAGCAAGCGCGCATCGGTCTCGTCGATCGCATCTTCACCCGCGTCGGCGGCGCCGACGACATCAGCCGCGGCGCCTCGACGTTCATGGTCGAGATGACGGAGACCGCCAATATCTTGAACAACGCGACGAGCCGCAGCCTCGTCGTGCTCGACGAGGTTGGCCGCGGCACCAGCACCTACGACGGCCTGTCGCTGGCGTGGGCAATCGCCGAAGACTTGCACGATCGTGTCCGTTGCCGCGCCTTGTTCGCGACGCACTACCACCAACTGATGGACCTCGCCGGGCCCGGTCGAGGCATCGTCAACTGCCGAGTCGCCGTGCGCGAATGGGGCGACGAGATCGTGTTCTTGCATCGCATCGAGAACGGCGGCACCGATCGCAGTTATGGGCTGCACGTGGCTCGCTTGGCCGGCATCCCGAAGTCCGTGATCGAGCGCGCTCGCTCGGTGCTCGGCAAGCTCGACCAAGAAGGCGATGGCGTGCGCGAGGCTTTGGTGGCCGCCCGGGATCGCCAACGTCCTGGCCTCAAGCAGAAAGAACTGTTTGCGCCGCCGCCCGATCCCATGGTCGCCGAGCTGCGACAGCTCGATCTCGACAACCTGACGCCGCGCCAAGCCCTCGACCTGCTGCGACAGTGGCAAGAACGGCCGAGCTCGAAATAGGTGCGCCCCGCACCGTGCCGATAGCTTCCCGATGATGAGCGAGCAGATCACCATTCGGCCGTTCCGGCCCGGCGACGAGGCCGGGCTGCTGGCCGGGCACAACCAGATCTTCCCCGCGCGCTCGCTCGCGCACTGGCAGTGGAAGTTCCGCGACAACCCGACCAACCAAGTCCACATCATGGTCGCCGAGCACGCGACCGCTGGTTTGGTCGGCGCCTACGTGACGCTGCCGACGCACTTCACCATCGAGGGCAAGCGCCGCATCGTTGGCCAGTGCGTCGATCTGTGGGTGTTGCCCGAACACCGACGAGCGGGGCCGCGGCCGGGCTTGTTCGTCAATCTAGCCCTCGCCCACTACGAACTCTGGGGCGGCAAGGGCGACACGCAGAACTCGTTCCATCACGGTTGGCCGATCGCTACCTGGCGCATTGGTCAGAAGTACCTGCGCTACGAAATGGTGCGCGACTGGGACTTCTTGTTCCGCGAAGTGCCGCCACACGGGCTGCCGCCGCGCGCCGTTGCCACCGAACTGCGCGTGCAGCGCGTGGCTCGTCTTGATGCCGACACCGACGGGCTGTGGGCGGACTTCGCGAAGACCACGCCCTTGGCGACGATCCGCGATGCGCGCTACCTCAACTGGCGTTACGCGGACGCCCACGACGCCAACTATGAGCTCTACGAATGCCGCGAAGTGCGCACCAACCGGCTGCGCGGCGTGGCGATCGTGGCGCAGCGCGACTTCGTGTTGCCGAACACGTGCTACCTCGTCGACTGGTTGGCGCCCGCCGACGACATCGATGCAACGCTGGCACTCGTGGCCGCGGCCGAACGACGCGCGTCAGAGATGAATGCAAGTGCTCTGGTGACCCTGTTCCAACACCGCGACCCGCGCTTCTTGCAGTTCCAGCGCCTGGGCTTCCTCGTCTACGGGACCATCTACTTCCAGGTCGTCATCCCGTTCGACAGCCACGAATCACCGTTCTACAAAGAACACTGGTACCACACGCTCGGCGATTCGGACTTGGTCTGAGTCAGCGGCCGGCGCGTTACTTCTTCGGGGCGACCGGCGGCGCTGGTGCGACGGGGGCGGCAGGAGCTGGAGCGGCTGTGGGGGTTGCCTCGACCGCGGTGCCGAACAGCAGGCCGCCGAGCATCGCCACGTGCCCCACCGCGTCGCGCACTCGCCCAAGGTCCGTCACGTAGATCAGGTCGGCACCGTGCCGCTTCGCCTCGACGCGCTTCCACACGGGCTTCAGTGAGCGCAGTTGCGGCATCGCGACCAATCGTGCCAGCAACTCATCGAAGGCCTTGCTCGATGCGTCCATGCCCGGACCTTCTTTGCCGTGACGCAGCACCGCTTCGACGCTGAGATGCGGATCGTCCGCGTCGCCGGTGGCCAACAGGCGCAAGCACATGAAACTCGGCGCTTCCCCGGCCGGCCACGTAGTGTCCGGGAAGAGCTTGGCGAGCACGTTCTTCTGCAGCAGCTCCCCACTGACATCGAACACGCCGTAGGCGAGCTGGTCGTTGCGACCCGAGAGCAACGACATTACGTCAGGGCACGGCGTGCCCGCACTCGGCTTGCCCAACAACGGCGGTTCCACCAACCTCATACTGCCGTAGACCTGCACTTCGGGCCGCGGACTGACGAACAGCTCATCGCTACTGCCGCGGCTACGGCGCCGGACTTCGTAGGTGCCGAGCGTCTCCTTGGACCACAGTTGTTGCACGGACTCGGGCACACCGAGCGGTGCGTTGCCCTCAAGCACACGCACCTGCGTTCCCTCGCGGCGATCGTCGCTTGCTCCTTCGCGCAGGTCCCCCACCATCGTCACTCGGTCGAGCGCGCGCAACGCGAAGCCAGCCTCCTTCTCGATCTGCGAAAACATCAGCTTGAGCACCGAGCCTTCGAGCTCTTCCCAGATGCCGCGGGTGCGCATCGCCGCCAGGTCGACAAAGGCGATGTGGCGGTAGTCGTTGGGAAAGAAGGCCTTGGCAGCCAGCGGCGCTTGCGCGGGCAGGGCCACCACGAGCACAGCCGAGACCAGGACGGTGTGGAGGAAGGTCGCCATGAGGATGCGCAATGCGTCAGGGTTGCCGAGGATTGCGAAGTAGTCAGCTAACACCGGAGAGAATCATCGCGGCGATGGCGCCAATCAGGCTCGTGATGACAAGCAGCACCAACCAGCCGGGCCGCCGACGGGAACCGTCTGGCGAGCGAGGATCGTTCATCGAAGTCATGTGCGGGTTCCTGTAAACAACACGATGCCGAACGAACCGAGCACGATCGTCGGCACCCAAGCCATGACCACGGGATGGAAGAAGCTGCGTTGGCCAAGACTCTGGCAGGTCAGGTCCAGAAACAGGTAGCCAGCGCACAGTCCGATGGCGATCAACACCCGACCGATGCGGCCGCCGCGTTCATAGTGAATCGCGAACGGCAGCACCAGCAGCAGCAGCAGCACATTCGCCAGCGGGTAGGTGATGTGGTGGTGGAACGCGAAGCGAACGTCCGGCCGATTGGCGCGCGTCACCATCATTCTGGCGAGCTCCGAGTACGAGAGCATCTCGGGATCAATCGTGTCGCGGCTCTGTTGCACCAGCACTTCCGGCGTCAGGTCCGGACGGCCGAGCCACTCTTGCGGCGACTCTTCGCGTTTGCGGCCGAGCTTGCCATCGACCAAGCGCCAGTCCAGCCGTTGTTCGTCCCAACTCGCCGTCGTCGCGGTCGTCAGACTGACGTCCTCGGCCAACGCGCCCTGCACCAGCAAGTGCACGCCGGCCAGTGTCCTGTTCAGCGGATTGAACTCCCGCGCATAGAAGTGCTGGTTCTCGGTGAGATGCACTTCGTGCACCAAGAAGCGCTCGACGTCATCGCCCTTGCGCAGGAACTTCTCAGTCGTCGCCAACGACGCGCCAAACTGCGGCACGACCCATTCCCAGCAGGCCGCCATCGCCAGCGCGGCGACGACGCCGAGCGCCAACATGGGTCGCAGCACGCGATGGATGCTGCGGCCGACGAAGAGCATCGGCACGATTTCGTTAGCGTGCTGCAAGCGCGACACCGCGAACATGCAGGCGATCACCGTCGCGAACGGCGTCACGGTCGTGAACAACACCGGCAGCAGCTTCAGGTAGTAGGGCACCAGCAGCATCGCCAGTTCGAGACCGCTGATCCCGAGTTCTTCGGCGCGGTCGGCGTACTTGGAGATGCGCGCCAGCAAGTCCGCGAGCACCAGCAAGAACATGAAGAACGTCAAGGCCGCCAAGAAGGCCCCGAGCACGATGCGCCCGACGTAGCGATCGAGCATGGTCATCGGCGCAACTGCCTCCAACACAACGGCAAGCCAAACGCGGCCAGCAACACCATGGGCAGCCACGCAAAAGCCGGCTGCTTGGTCGACAGCAGGAAGCGCGCGCCGAGCACTTCCCCGAGGTAGAAGAGCACCAACGGCACCAGCGCCATCAGCAACGCCGTGACTCGGCCACGCTCGCGCGCCAACTCGGCCAGGCAGTAGCCGATCGGCGCCACCACGGCGGGCATCAGCGAGAAGCAGCAACGTCGAAACAGCGTGTAGGTCGCTTCGTACGGCTTCCGGTGCACACCGCGGATGACCTCGGCCAGCAGCTGGTCGCTGCGCACATCGTCATCGCGGTCATCGCGCCGATCGCGACCAGCGATGTCCCCGATCGGAATGACGAAGCGGAATGGCCCCGGGTTGGAGACCCCGGCGATCGGATCCGTCACTCCACTCAGCTCGATCGATACATCCTGCGACTTGTCGGTAGGCGGCGGCATCGAGACGCGATCCACATAGATGATCGGCGACCGCAGCTCGCCGTAGACCTTCGGCATGTAGATCGTGCACTGCCGATAGTCCTCACCTTCCCGCGCCCGCCACGTCATGACGAAGCCGGAGTCAAAGAGTTTGAGGCGGTCGGTGCCGAGGTTGAGGCTGAGGAAGGCGCTGCGCACGATGTCCGCGATGACGCGGAACTTGCGGAAGTGCACTTCGGGGATCACGTAGTGCATCGCGAACGATCCCAGCGCCGTCAGAAACAGCCCCACCAGCAGGGCCGACGTCATGGGCACACGCGGGGAGATGCCAGCGGCCCGAATCGCAGTCAGCTCGCGGTCCTGGGCGGCCCGCGTAAACGTCATCACCGTCGCCAGCAGAAACGAGATCGTCAGCAGGTGCTGAAACAGATCGAGCGCGAACAGAACGATGATCAACAGCGCGTCCAACGGACCGCCACCCTGCGACCGCTGGATGCCGCGATAGATCGAGGCCACCAGCACGACGACGGTCAAGACCAGGAAGATGATCGAGGCGTTGATCAGCACTTCCTTCAGGTAGTATCGGTGAAGCTTCCACATCGCGCCGCTCCATGGTTCCGCATCGCCCGACGCCGGGCAACGACTCGCTGCCGCATTCCGTCACGTTGACGATCGGTCGCGCCACGGCCATGGCGGAGAGCACCGTGTCCGACGCGCTGCGAGACCTGCTGGCGCACGATCTGGAAACTTGGCCGACGCGTGGATTCGCCCCGGCCAAGAGCCGCACGGTGCGCAGCGTGTTCCGCGGGGAACTGGCTGGCGTGCCGGTGTTCCTCAAAGTCTTCCGCGCCGACACGCTGGCCGACCACGTGCGTGACATGGTGCGACGCGATCGCGGCAGCCACGAAGCCAGCAATCTGTTGCGGGCGCAAGCGCTGGGATTGCCGGTGGTCGAACCGATCGCGCACGGCTTCGCGTGCGAAGGCGAACGGCTGCGCAGTTTCGTCGTCACCCGCGCCGTGCTCGGGGCACCGTTCTCGTTTGCGCTGACGGCGGCGCCGCAGTTCGCGGTCGGTGCGCTGCTGCGGCGGGTGCATGAACTCGGCGTGTTGCCGGGCGATCTGCACCCGGGCAACGTTGTCGTCGACGGCCACGGCGAGCCCTGGTTGCTCGATCTGACGAGCGTGCGCCACGGCAACCCGCCGAGCCTGCCTCACCGCGCTCGCGACTTGGCGTTCTTTTGCCACGAACTGGACGGCGGCGCTCTCGATCCCCGCGCCCGCGCACTGCTCACCGGCTACGCGGCGGCGGCGGCCCTGCCGCAGACGTTCGAACGCGAACTGCAACTGGCCACGCACCGCTGGCGCAGCGCCGCCTTGCCGTCGTTTGGGCGACGAGCCCAACGTTCGTGTCGGCACACCGAGGTGCCGCCGCGACGGCGCGGCCAGCCGCGCTGGCACTGGCACTTGCTCGGCGATGACGCGACGACGCGCACGCAATGCGAACAGTTCGCGGCAGCACCACCAGCACCGTTCAAGTCAGGTCGGCGCGGCGCCGTTTGGCTGCTCGACCAGCTCGTGGTCAAGCAACGTGATGCCAGCAAGGCGCAGCGGCTGTGGCGCGCCAGCTATTGGCTGCTGTTTGCCCGCGTGCCAACCGCCGCGCCCGTTGCCCTCCGACTGCATGCAGGGCTCGGCCAAGTCTTCACTCGCCGCCTCGCCAACCCAACGCTAGCGGTCGAACTGGCGAACGGCGCGCTGCGTGGCGCCGGTGTGCTGGCGGTGGCGCGAAGTTTGGGCGAAAGCCTCGGACGCTTGCACGCGCATGGCTTGGGCAACCGCGATCTCAAACTCGACAACCTGGTGCGCGACCCGCAGAGCGGCGAGGTGTGCATGGTGGATCTCGATGGTGTCGACCGCCGCGCCGTCGGCGACTCGCGCGGTCGCGGTGGCGACCTCGGCCGTCTGCTAGCCGCGTTCCGCGCCGCCGGCGCGCCGGGCGAGGCCGTGACCCTGCGCACGTTCTTGCGCGGTTACTTGCGCGCCCATCGATGGCTGCTGCAAGAACCACCGGTACGGCGGCTGCTGCGGCGCGCCGAGCAACGGGCTGGTGAATGGGCGTCGGCCCATCGCTAAGACTGGCATCGCTGCGACACCGCCACGCCCGAGCGGTTCAGGCAAGTTGGATCGTCGCCAAGCGGTTGCGCAGCAACTCGCCGCCACCGTCCAAGACTTCGAAGGTCTTGCCGTCGCGGTAGTGCCGTTCGACGTGGTATTCGACGGTGTAGCCAAAGCCACCGTGAATCTGGATCGCTTCGTCCGCAGCTAACACCACGGCGTCGATCGCGGCCAGGCGCGCGGTGATCGCCGCTTCGATGGCATTCTGGCCAAGGTCGGCGACGCGCGCCGCGTGCCACGTCAGCTGCCGCGCGGCATCGACCAGACGGCGCGACTCGACGAGCTTGCGCTGCACGGCTTCTTGCACCAGCAACGGCTTGCCAAACGCGATGCGTTCGCTGGCGTGCTTCTTCGAAGCCGCGATCGAACCGATCGCACCACCAACTGCCGCCGCCGCCACACCGATCCACGCCACCACCTGCGCCTTTTGGATCGCCGCTGCGGCCGCCTCGCCACTCGCCACCGTGGTGGCGACAGCGCCATCGAAGGTGATCGCGGCACAGGCCGCACTGGCGAGGCCAAGCGCACGCAGCGGCACTCGCTTGCAGGCATCGGCGCGGACCAGAGCGAGCACCGGGATCCCATTCTCTTGGGCCGCCACCACAAACAGCTGCGCCTCGCCCCCCGCTGGCACGACGCGCGCACTGCCGGTGACACTGCCGGTGACACTGCCCGCGTTCATCACGATGCGGTGCTCGGGGCCGATGAAAGCGACCAGCTGGGCGCCCGTCAGGATATCGGCGAGCGCGTCGCTGCCAGTGGCCTCAAGGGCCGCTGCACACTGCACCTGGCCGATCCACAAGCTCGCGAGCGAACTGCTGTGCAAGCCGACGGACTCGAGGGCCGCCACGAATGGCAACAGACCCATGCCTACCCCGCCGCTCGCTTCGCGGATCGACAACCCGAATACGCCGAGTTCGGCGAGTCCTTCGAACTGGTCGCGCACAAACGTGCGATGCTCGTCATGTTCGAGCACCTTGGGAGCGACCACGTCCGCAACAAACTTGCGAACGGTGTCGACGATCATGTCCTGATCTTCTGTGAGCTGCAGGTTGTGCATGCGATCTCCGCGGCTACCGACCGCCCTCCCAGTAGTAAAGGAAGCGAGGTCCGGTCGAGGTCGTGAGCAGATTGGCGATGGCGGCGTCAGCGCCCTTGGGCGCTGCAAACGCGCCAAACAACAGATCGCCGAGCCCGGCCCGCCGACGCGCTTCGATGATGGTGACGTCCTTGCCGAGCTTCTGGCGAAACCACGCGAGCGCCGTGTCGTAGTCGCCGATGTCGTCGACCAGCCCGAGCGCCAGCGCTTGCTTGGCCGTGTAGACGGCGCCGTTGGCAGCAGCCACCACTTGCGCGCGATCGAGATTGTCGCGGCCTTCGTCGACGACGCTGACGAACTGGTCGTAGAGCTCGTCGACGATCGCGGTCAGCATCGCGCGTTCCTCAGGTTGCATAGCGCGCGTCGGCGACAGCATGTCCTTCCACGGTGTGCGCTCGGACTTGATCGCAACTTGGTCGACACCCAGCTTCTTCGCGGCTTCCGCGAAGTTCCAAGCGCTCATGATGACGCCGATGCTGCCGGTGATCGTCGTGCGCCGCGAGGTGATGTGCTCGGCTGCGACCGCGATGTAGTAACCACCGGACGCAGCGATGTCGCCGAACAGCGCCATCACGACCTTCTTGGGATGCTCCCGACGAAAGGCCTGCACCATCTGGTAGATCACGTCCGAGTCGGTGACGCCGCCGCCCGGCGAATCGATGTAGAGCAGTACACCCTGGATGTCGTCCGCCGCCGCTTGGCGCAGCGCGCGCTTGACCTGCGACACCGTTCCACCCGACGCGCCGAGCAGCGCGGTCTGCACTTCGGCGATGGCGCCGCGAATCGCAATCTGCAGCACCTTGTCCTTGCCGCCGCGTTCGCCAGCGATGAACACTTCGTCGTACTCAACGCCATCGCTGTCCGCACCAAGGCCGCCGCTGAGGCTGCCCACACTGACCAACAACAGCAGCACGTTGAGGCCGCCCGAAGCAACGAGCAGGAGGCCAAGGAAGATCGCGACGAAGAAGGCGACCCCGCGCGACTCACGCGGCGGTGGCGTCGGCGACGGCCAACCTGGCCAATGCGGTGTCTGCGGTGGCACGCCCGCTGGCGGTACACCTGGCGGTACACCTGACGGTCCACCTGACGAGGAAGGCGGTATCGAGCTCATGCGGGAGCCACCAAACCACGCGCGATGACCAGGCGTTGGATGTCGGTCGCCCCTTCGTAGATCTCGGTGATGCGCGCATCGCGCAACAGCCGTTCGGCGGCGTTGCTGCCATCGACGCCCGCTTGCCCGAGCACCGATACGGCCGCGCGCGCCGCCCGATTCGCCAAGCGCGACGCACACAGCTTTGCCATCGCGGCTTCGATGCTGCAGCGCACCCCTTGGTCGCGCAGGATCGCCGCACGCCACGTCAAGAACCGGTAGGCGTCGAGTTCGGCCGCCAGATCGGCGAGCGTCCATTGGTCGGGCTGGGACGCACTCGGCCGGCCCTTCGCGTCCACTTGGCCAGCGAGGTGGCTGCGAATCAGCTCGATCGAGGCGCGAGCGATGCCGAGCGATTGCGAGGCGATGCCAAGGCGCCCACCGTCGAGCGTGTCGAGGGCGATCGTGAACCCAAGGCCCTCGGTCGCGATCAGGCAATCGGCGGGCACCTTGACGTTCTCGCAAACGATCTCGGTGGTCGGCGAGCCGCGCAGGCCGAGCTTGCGTTCTTTCTTGCCGACGCTGACGCCGGGCCAATCGCGCTCCACCACGAACGCCGAGATGCCCTTGACGCGGTCGGCGCCGGTGCGCGCGAAGATGACGAACAATTGCGCTTCGCTGCCGGTCGTGATCCACAGCTTGGCGCCGTCCATCACGTAGTGGTCGCCTTGCTTCTTGGCTTCACAACGCAGTGCTGCCGCATCCGAGCCGGAGAACGCTTCGGACAAGCAGTAGGCGCCGAGCCACTCGCCGGTCACCAGCTTCGGGAACCAGCGCTTCTTTTGCGCTTCGTTGCACCACTTGCCGAGCAGCGAGTTGACCAGCGAATTGTGCACGCTGATGGTGACGCCGGTCGACACGCACACCGCGTTGATCTCTTCGAGCATCACGCAGCTGGCGAGGTTGCCCATCGCCGAGCCGCCGTATTCCTTGGCGACCGTTGTGCGCAGCAAACCGAGCTTGGCCGCCACCTGTACGGGCTCGCGCGGAAACTTGGTTTCGGCGTCGTAGTAGGCGGCGTTGCCGAGGTGCTTCTGCGCGTAGTCGCGCACGTAGGCACGAAACTCCTGCAGGGCGGGCGACAACTGGAAGTCGGGCACTTGCGGCGGCGACTGGGTGACGGTGCGCGTCATCTCTGAGACCTGATCAAGAGTAGGTGTAGAAGCCCTTCTTCGTCTTCTTGCCGAGGTGGCCGGCGGCCACCAATCGGCGCAGCAACGGGCAAGCACGATACTTGTCGTCGCCGAGGCCGTCCTTCAGCACATCCAGAATCGCGACGCAGACGTCAAGGCCGATGAAGTCCGCGAGCGCCAACGGCCCCATCGGGTGGTTCATGCCGAGCTTCATGATCTCGTCGATCGCTTCGCGGCTGGCGACGCCTTCCATCAACGCGAACGCGGCCTCGTTGATCATCGGCATCAGGATGCGGTTGGCGACGAAGCCAGGGTAGTCGTTGGCGAGCACTGGCGTCTTGCCGAGCGCCTTCGACCAGCCGTTCACGACCTCACAGGTCTGGTCGCTGGTGTCGTTGCCGCGAATGACCTCGATCAGCTTCATCAGCGGCACCGGGTTCATGAAGTGCATGCCGATGACGCGGTCGGCGCGCTTGGTCTTGGCGCCGAGCACCGTGATCGAAATCGAAGAGGTGTTGCTGGCGAGGATGGCGTTCGGCGGCAGCAACGCGTCCGCATCCTGGAAGACCTTGCCCTTGACGGCGAGGTTCTCGGTGACCGCTTCGACGCATAGGTCGACGTTGGCGAGCACGCTCATGTCAGTCGTCGCCAGGAGACGGGACTTCGTCGCGAAGACCTGGTCAGCGGTCAGCGTGCCCTTCTCCTGAAACTTGGCGAGGCTCTTGTGCACGTTCGCGATGCCGCGATCGACGAACTCTTGCTTGATGTCGACAAGGTGAGTGGTGACGCCGCAGGTCGCAAAGACCTGGGCAATGCCGTTGCCCATGGTGCCAGCGCCGATCACGGCTACCGCGGATGGGAGAGAAGAAGTGCTCATGAGTAGGTGATTCGTTGGCTCTTGGCTCAGAGGCGCTCGACGCTCATGGCGACAGCGTTGCCGCCGCCAAGACACAGCCCCGCGATGCCGCGTGACTTGCCGTGCCGCTGCAGCGCGTGCAGCAAGGTGACGAGAACGCGCGCGCCGGAGCAGCCGATCGGGTGGCCAAGAGCAACGGCGCCACCATGCACGTTCCACTTGGCAGGATCGATTTCGAGTTGGCGCTGCAGCGCCACCATCTGCACCGAGAACGCTTCGTTCATCTCGACGAGGTCGAAGTCGCGCGGGGAGACGCGCAGCAACGCGCACAGTTTTTTGGTCGCGACTTCGGGCGCCATCATCACCCACTCGGGTGCCAGGCCGCCGGTCGCGTAGCCGGTGATGCGCGCCAGCGGCGTCAGACCATGCGCCTTCGCCCAGTCTTCGTCGCAGACGACCAGCGCGGCGGCGCCATCGTTGATCGTGCTGGAGTTGCCGGCGGTGACGGTGCCACCTTGGGGTTGGAACGCAGGCCGCAACTTCGCTAGCGCTTCGGCAGTGGTGTCCGCACGCGGTCCTTCGTCGGCCTTGACGACGATTGCATCGCCCTTCTTCTGCTTGATCTCGACGCCGAAGATTTCGGCAGCAAAGGCCCCGCCCTGCTGCGCCACGGTGGCGCGCCGATGGCTCTCGGTGGCGTAGGCATCTTGCTCGGCGCGGGTGATGCTGTACTTCGCAGCCACCAGCTCCGCGGTGCTACCCATGTGGAAGTTGTTGTAGTGGTCCCACAGACCGTCCCACACGATGCCGTCGAGGGCCTGCGTGTGGCCAAGCCGCGACCCGCTGCGCGCCGTTGGTAGGTAGTACGGCGTGTTCGACATCGACTCCATGCCGCCGACGACCGCGACCTTGATGTCGCCGGCCTTGATCGCTTGGGCAGCCAACATCACGGACTTGAGGCCCGATCCACAGACCATGTTGATGGTGACCGCCGCCGCCGCATCGGGAATGCCAGCCGCACGCAGCGCTTGCCGCGCCGGGTTCTGACCGAGGCCGGCTTGCAACACGTTCCCCATCAGCACCTCTTCCACTTGGTCGGCGGGAACGTTCGCACGGCGCAGGGCCTCGGCGACCGCCAAGCCGCCAAGTTGGGGTGCTGTGAATGAAGCCAAGGCTCCTTGAAACTTGCCAATTGCGGTGCGGCAAGCGGACACGATCACGGGACGGCCCATCGAGTTGTGCTCTTCGTGTGCGGGTGGAAGGACGTGAAGGGACGAGGACGACAACACTTGGCGGGACGCGGAATGTCATTCGGCCAGCAGTCGGGGCGAAGATCCTAGGGGCCGGGCTGGGCACTCGCCATGCCGACCTCGTTCGCTAGGCTGCCCAGGGGGAAAGACCGAGCGTTTGGGTCCGAACGCGCTGCCGGAACGGATGCGGCCTACCGGACACTTGCGCATCCGGTAGGCCGCTGGGGTGACCTTTGCAGTCACCAAACTGGTGGAGTCGAGGGGACTCGAACCCCTGACCTACGCATTGCGAACGCGTCGCTCTACCAACTGAGCTACGACCCCGCAGTATTTGGGCGCGAGAAGCTAGCGAACGATCGCGGCGAGGTAAAGGGGCTGCTTTGCCATCGTCGTTCGACCTCCACCGATGTGCTGCAAGAGACCTGGGCGCGGCGGCCCGGAGGTGAGGAACCCCGGCACCCGTTCGCGTTCGGGAAGAAACAACCACTCCCCCGCCGCTTGCAAACGGGCGGTGCCGAGCTGGGTGACGCCATGCGCCAAGCTGACGGGGCCGGCGACGCGGCTGTCGGCCAGCACATGCAACTGGCCAGCGACGCACAGACCGGCGCCGCACTCGATGCGCGCTCGGGTCGCACCGAGCCCGAGATAGACGTTCCCCGCACCTTCGATCGGCCCTTGGAACGTGGCGTTCTCAAGCACGGCCTCGCCCGGCGACCAGCGGCCGTTGGCGTCTGCATCGAGGAACGCGGTCGAGTCCGCAGCCGCCGCGGTGACCAACAACAGGCGCCCCGTGCCGCCGACTCGCAGGGAACGGCCGATGTACACATTGCCGTAGACGACCATCACCAGATCGCGGGCCAGGATGATCTGCAGAGCTGCCGCCCCGGGTTCGATCCAAAGATGCCCAGGAACGACGACCAGGTCCGCACTAGTCGACAGCTCGCCACGGGGTGGCAAGTCGTTGAAGACGAAGTCGTCCTGCTCGGTCCCGGCATCCCAATGCGCCAAAGCGAGCCCAGGGTCGCGCCGCAGCATCGCCAGAGCGTCCGCGCGCGGCGCCTCGCGCAGTTCGCGGGCGGACAGGGTCGGCATCGCCTTCGCATCAACGCGCGTGCCCCCAGCGGCCAGCGCCAGTGCGTTCGGCGAGGCAAGGGCGAACGCAAACGCCCCCGGGCTCGCGCCCGGTAGCTCCGGCGCCGAAAACACGTGGCACGCGGTGCCGGGCGAACGCACCTCGATCAAGAGCCCGCCGCGCTGACGTTCCACCGACGCCACACAGTCGAGAGGAACGAACTCTTGCTGTTCCAGGCCAGGAGAACGGAACGCGGCCACCGCCGCCATGTCGGCCACCAACCGGGCGCGGGCGACTTGAAGCCTCGCGTTCACGTCCGACGAACGTCGCAACACCTTAGCCGCGTCATGCACCATGCTCATTCCCACCACGAAGGCAGCGCCAACCGCGATCATCATCGGCGAGCAGAGCACGCTCCAACCCATCCATCGCGGCGCGCGACGACCCTTCATCGCTCGCCCTCCGCAACGGCTCGCAACTGCAGCGCTGGGCCAAGGGTCGTCGCCACCGCGACCACTTCTTCGTCCGCGAAGAGCCGCGCGAAATCCTTGCCTCCCGAAGCGGCCGACCGTGGCCACACCGCCAAGGACTCAAGTTGTTGCTCACGTTCGGTCAAAGCAACCTCCGCCAACCCAACCTGCGCATGCGACCAACGAGCGCAGATCACGCTGACTCCGAGCAACGCCAAGGCTGACACTCGTTCCACCCACTCGGCTCGGCGCAGGTTCATGATCGAGCGCCCCCGGGAATGGCCGGCGCGACCTCGACGACATCACTGCCGGTGCGCGCGCCTACTGGTGGATGCACGCTGAGCCAGTCCAGCAGTTCGTTGCATTCGCCAGCGAGGCCGGTCAGCAAGTCCCCGCGCCGCAGCGTGACGCGAAACCCGACATCGTTGGTGCGGATGCGTTGCAAGACACGACGCAACCGGTATTCGGGCCCGGCAACCCGCAGCGCCAACCGCACCGACTGCAGCACAATGACGCCACCGCACGCCGCCAGGAAGCAACCCATCGCGCACCAAAAGCCAACACCACCAACCACCGCCGCGCGGCCAGCGACTGCGTCCTGCAACAGCGAACGGCAATAGCAGGCGAGCCCGACGAGACTAGCGATCATGGCTAGCCCCGGGACCAGCACCGCCAAACGCAGCAACCGCCCCTTCACGACGAGCGCACTCGTGCAATGCTCGCTAGATCGTCGAGTTGCCGTAGCCATGGCCGCGTGATCGCCCTCGTGCCTTGGGGTTCGGCCTATTCCGAATCCGCCAGCGCAGCCGAGATCGACATTCGTAGGCAGGTCGTGAAGTTATGCGTTCGCGGTCGTCCCGCAGTTGGACGCAAGACGCACCGAGTCGGATGCCGATGATCGGCGAGATCCGCTGGGAACGGACCAAGACAAACCATGGCCGAGCAAACGAATCAGCCGCCGAAGTCTGGCAAGAAGGCCACGATCTTCGCCGTCACCTCTGGCAAGGGCGGCGTTGGCAAGACCTCGCTGTCGGTCAACCTCGCCTGCGAGTTCAGTCGCCGCGGGCACCGCACGATCATCGTCGATGCGGACCTTGGCTTGGCCAACGCCCACATTCTGGCCGGCATCAAGCCGACGCGCACGCTGTCGGACTACATCGAAGGTAAGGCCGAACTCTCGGACATCATCGAGCAAGGGCCGTGCAAGGTGAAGTTCATCAGCGGCGGCAGCGGCGTGAAGGAAATGGCCAACCTCGACGACAATGGTCGCGCCCGGCTCTGCGTCGCGATCGACGAGCTCAGCCCGTTTTGCGATGTGATCATCCTCGACACCGGTGCCGGTGTCTCGAAGGGTGTCACCGACTTCGTCTCCATCGCGGACCACGCGATTCTGGTCACAACGAGCAACTTCGCGGCGATCGCCGATGCGTACGGCATCGTCAAGGTCCTCGTACAGGATGGCTACAACAGGCCCATCCACTGCGTCGTCAATCGCGTCCGTTCACCAGAGGAAGCCGAACAGGTGTTCCTCAAGTTGAAGGGATGCACCGAGCGCTTTTTGGGGTTCGACCTCAACTGGCTCGGACTGCTGCCGGAAGATAGCTCCGTTGAGGGCGCCGTTTTGAAGCGCGCGCCATTCAGCGAAGTCTTCCCCGGCAGTGTCGCCGCGCGCTACCTCGCGAAACTGGTGTCAGGTCTCGAACGATACGTTGGAGACAACAAACCAGTTCCGCAAGCCGCGAAGAGCTGATGGGGAGAATCTAGGGGAATGACGAGCTTGCGCTCTTCATATCGATAACGGCAAACAGGGGATTTCAGGGATGACCCGCACGACGAAGCAAGATGCGACTGATCGCATGGATCAGGTGACTGTTAAGGCCTCGGCAGCAGCCGAGGAAGCCTTCGGCCGCCAAGCCAACAAGGGGATTCTGGCCGACCAGGTCGCCGAGGAACTCAACGTGCCGCGACGAACCGCGGCGCGCGTTCTCGACGCGGTTCTGGACGCGGTCAGCGATCTGTTGCGAGGTCGCGGCAAGGTTGCGGTGAAGGGCTTCGGCACCTTCGAACGCCGCATCCGCAAGGGCCGCGCCTACAAGCACCCACTCACCGGTGAGAGCATTGAGGTCGCCAACAAGGAGACCATCATCTTCAAACCGAGTGACCAACTGATCATCGAGACGCGGACGAATGCCGCGCCACGAGCGAAGAAGGCGCCGGGATTGCCAACCGACGACATCCTCTTCAAGGGCTGATCGATTCGACCTCGCACCGGCGAGACGAACGGGGAGGCTTCGCACTCGCGACGCCTCCCCGTGTCGCTTTCGGGCGGCGGCCTCGCGCATTGCGTGACCGCGCTCGCCCAACTGACTATGTTCCAGAGCCGTGACCTCCTCCGCTTCTGACCGAGACTTTCTTGCGGCGTGCGTGCAGTTCGACGTGCAGCCAGGTGACGTCGCCAACAACTGCGCTGCCATGCGTGCCGGCGTTGAGGAGGCAGTCGGAGCTGGCGCCAAACTGTGCGTGTTGCCAGAGCTCTGGTCGACGTCGTTCCATCCGCACTTCGACGACAGCCTCGTGCGCCAAGCCGACGAGGCGGAACGCGAACTGGCCGAACTTTCGCGCGTGCATGGCTTGGTGACAGTCGCCAGCACGATCGAGGTCGTCGACGACGTGGTCTACAACACGGCCTACGTCTACGACCAGGGTGAGCGCATCGGCGCCTATCGCAAGATCCACCTGTTCTCGCCCAACCTTGAGCACCGTCGGCACGGTCGCGGCAACACCCCGTGCCTGGTCGAGACGTCGCTGGGTCGCATTGGCGTGATGATCTGCTACGACCTGCGATTTCCCGAACTGGCCCGGTACTACTTTCACCGCGGTGCTGAGATCCTCGCGGTTCCGGGTCAATGGCCAGAAGCTCGAGCCCAGCACTGGCGCACGCTGCTGCGCGCGCGAGCCATCGAGAACGAGATGTTCGTGCTGGGATGCAACCGCACTGGCCAAGAGCCATCGCAACGCAATGGGGAAGCGATGCCGTTCCCCGGTGATGGCCGCATCGTGGATCCAACCGGTGAGATCCTGGCGGCAGGTTCGGGCGACGCGGGTGCGATCGTGGCGTCGATCGAGATTCGCAAAGTGCGCACGATGCGGCGCATTCTGCCAATCCAACGCGACCAACGACCAAGCGTCTATCGCGAGCTGTTCGCCGAAACGTTGCCGCTGATGGAGGCCCTCAGTCGCGAGTCGGCGCCCGGCAACGACGTCGACGACGACGACTGAGCAGAAGGACTCGTTGCCGCCGCGGGCCGCTGCACGCACCTCATTCCACGAATGCTTGCAGCTGCCGCAGCTTGCCCGGCCGCTGCATGCGCAACAGCGCGGCGTTCTGCAGTTGGCGGACACGTTCCGCCGAGATGCCAAGATCGACCGCGATCTCACCAAGCGTCTGCGGCTCTTGCCCGTCGAGGCCGAAGCGACCACGCAGAATGCGCTGTTCGCGATCTGGCAAGTCCGCCATGGCTGCACCCAGCGCCTCGCGCAGATCGCCAGCCGGGATCGACTCGGGAATCGAAACCGCATGCTCATCCGGCAACGACTGCGCCAAGGTGGCGCCGTCGTCGCCACCAAACTCCGCATCGATGCTCACGGCGTAGCGACGAGTCGACAGCACCCACGCAACCTTGCTCGCCGCCACACCGATCTTCGCGGCAATCTCGTCGTGGGTCAGTTCGTGGCCAGCCCGCCGCCCCTCTTCTTGCGCGCGCCGGATCTTGCCGAGGATCTTCTGCACCCAGATCGGCACGCGCACCGTGCGAGAACTGTTGTAGAGCATCTTCAGCACAGCCTGGTGCACCCAGAACTGCGCGTAGGTACGAAAGCGAACGTCGCGGCGCCAATCAAAGCCATCGACGGCCTGGAACAGCGACGCGTTGCCTTCTTGGATCAGGTCCGCGGTATCCACACCGAGGCCGCGGTAACGATTGACCGTGCCCAGCACGATCGACAGCGAGCCTTCGACATACAGCTGGCGCAATTCATCGAACTGATCGACGATCGCTAACAACCACGACCGGTCAATGCCTCGCACGGGCGGCAGCGTTTCGACCGCGATCCGCAGTTCGCGAGCAGGCCGCTTGCAGAGATCGAATGCGTCACTCTCCTGGCGTCCGGCGCGAACGAGAACCGACCGAATGAGGGTCGCCATGAATTCGTGCCGCCGCGCCATGCGGAACTCCTCGGCTCGATCCATGGGCTCGATGCGGTGCAGCTCATGCTGATACGCATCCCGTCCACCTGGCAATTCTGGCAGTGCTGCCGTATTGGCAGCAGGCCTGCGGCTCGCCCTGAACCCAGCTAGATCGAGCGTCGCCCTTGCCGTCGCGAACTGCTTGCCGAGCTTTGCGATCGTGGCCGCGAACCGGTCTGTGGTCACGTCGAGCCGCTGATCGAGATCGGTAAGACTAAAAACCTGCTTAGGTTGCAGCTTCTTTTGAACTACGGCTGAGAGCAGTCTTGCGAGCACCATGGTGACTCCAGGGTTCAGAGGGGGAGCCAGTGATACGACGTTCGTTGCAACTCGAAGCCTTCACGGCCTCGAGCCAACAAACCTCGACACCTTCACTCCCCCACAATCAACCCGCATGCCAACCTCATCGGGCGACATTCCCTGGTCGACCATCGGTAAGGCTCGACTCACTTCTTGCGGGCCAGCAGCACCACGAGGCCTAGCACTAGCACGCCACCACCCACCAGCAAGAACGGGGGGAACGACTCGTCTTCCGCTGCCGACGGCAGGGTGTTGGCTGCATTCGATCGCGGCGCCGACTCCGTCTCGGCCGGCGCGACTGGCACAGGCTCGCGGGCGACCAGGACGTTTCCAGTCAGCGGCGTCTCCGGGAGCGTGGCAGGCGCTGCTTGGCTCGTGACCACAGGAGCCGGTTCGCTGGCGCCAGACGGCTGCTGGTCGCGGCGACGCCCCCCCTGCACGGCAGGATCTGGAGTCAGGCCCACCTCGACTTCGGTCGCGGCACGATCGAGAAAGCGGCCAATCACTTGCGCCGAGCTGCCATCGTAGAGGTCGAACTTGAGGTCGACGGCGACCACATGCTTGCTGCCAAGCAAGGCGTCAGCGGCCATCGTCACCGGCACTTCCAGCACGGCGAAGTTGTCGTAGACCGGACGGCCGAGGTAACCCTTCGCCAAGCGACCGGCTTCGGCAGGGCGCAGCGTATGCGTCCCCAACTGCACCGGCCCTTGCGAAGGTGCTGGCGTCAGTTCGAGTGGGGCAGGCGACGGGATGACCGCGTCGCCCTGCAGAGTCGCCACAATGCGCAAAGTGCCAGATTGGCCGGGCATCAACTTCGCGGGCTTGACGGTCGCCACAAACTGACAGTACGCGGAGGCGCCGCTCGTGATGTTGCGCGCCAGCCGCTGCTCCGGTGTCAGGCGCTCGTCGGCAGCTTCTTTGTCGACCTCACCGGTCTGCCCCTTCTCGCCTTTTTGGCGCGTTCGCAGGCCCTCAGCCTCCACTTCCACTTCCCCGGTCTGGCAAGGCAAGAGCGCGGCGAAACAGACGATCCCAACGACAAGTCGCAACAACATCAGAGTTCCAGGGTGCAAAGGAAGAAGGGCAACGGCGGAGAATGCTAGCTCAAGCCCGACGTTTCCAGGGGCCTGAGACGAGATGAGGGCTGTTGTCTTCCCTTCGTGAGCCACCGCCGACGAGAACTGTGGCCCCGTGGCGTGGCCGCCTCGAACAAGCCGCTTGAAAATGGCCCCGTTCCAAGGCTATTTAGGCCGCCCCAATGGCCGTTCCGCTCGTCGCCCCTACTGAAGCCGCCGTCCTCGACGCCCTGCGCGCGGTCCAAGATCCAGACCTTCACCAAGACATCGTCGCCCTCGGTTTCATTAAAGACCTGCGCATCTGCGGTGACAGCATCGCCTTCGCAATCGAGCTGACGACCCCCGCCTGTCCGGTCAAGGACCTGATGAAGAGCCAGGCTGAACGCGCGGTGCGGGCCCTGCCAGGCGTCGCCAAAGTCAGCATCGAAATGACGGCCCGCGTCACGTCGAGTCGGCCGGTGCTGGGCAACAAGGGGCTCATCCCGGGTGTCAAGAACGTCATCGCCGTGTCGTCGGGCAAGGGTGGCGTTGGCAAGTCAACCGTCGCTGTCAACCTCGCTTGCGCCCTGCGCCAGACCGGCGCCAAGGTGGGCATTCTTGACGCCGACGTCTACGGCCCGAACGTGCCGCTGATGCTTGGTGTGACCGGCCAGCCCATGGTCGTCGACAAGAAGATCGTGCCGTTCGAACGACACGGCCTGCAGGTGATGTCGATGGCGCTCTTGGTCGCTGATGACCAACCGGTCATCTGGCGCGGCCCGATGCTGCACTCCGCGGTAAGGCAATTCTTGTTCGATGTCGCTTGGCACGATCTCGACTACTTGGTCGTCGACCTGCCACCGGGTACGGGCGATGCGCAACTGTCGCTGAGCCAGCAAGCGCACCTGATGGGAGCTGTCATCGTGACCACTCCCCAGGACGTCTCCGTGCTCGACGTGAGGAAGGCGATCCGCATGTTCCAAACCGTGAACGTGCCGATCCTCGGCATCGTCGAAAACATGGCTTGGTTCACGCCCCCCGGCCAAACCGAGCGCTACTACCTGTTTGGCCAAGGTGGCGGCCACAAGATCGAGCGCGAGTTCGGAGTGCCCTTGCTCGGCCAAGTGCCGCTTGAAGTCGCGGTCCGTGAAGGCGGCGACAACGGCAACCCGATCGTCGTGGCCTTTCCCGAATCCGCCAGCGCGCGCGCCCTCATTGGCGTCGCTGGCAAGGTCGCGCAGCGCGTGAGCATCCTCAACGCGGAATGAACCCGAGAACGAACATGAACAACCCAACCAACACCCCGAACACGAGCCGCTTCACCCCCCAGTCGACCATGTTGGACTGCCTCACGGCCGATCCATCGCTCGGCATGGTACTGATGCGCGACTTCCACCTGGGTGGCTGCCGCAACTGCGGCTTCAACCCGCACGATTCGATCGAACACGTCGCCGCGCAGAACGGCATCCCGACCGAGCGCCTGCTGGCAGCGATGAATCGCGAGGGCTGAGACCACTCGCCTCGCCTAGAGCGAAGCGATCAAGTCGTGCAGTCGAACGCGCAGCCGCCCCGGCGGCGGCTCGCAAAGCCCCCACGCCTCGAGCGTCGGGTTGCCCGGCCCATCGGGACGCAGCAACGCACTTGGCAGGGCCACATGTGCGTGGATCGGCACACTGCCTAGATCCATCGGTCGGCGCAGCCATTCCATCGACCCAGGCTTGCGCATGCTCGATCGTGGATGGAACGAGAAGTGCAAGAACCACAAGCCAGGCAACCACAGCGTGTGCGGTGACGACTGGATGTAGACGTCGCCGGTCTCAACGAAGCCGTGCTTGCCCCAGCCAAGGCCGTTGCCACGCAGGTTGGCCAACGACGTGATCCGCGTCAGGTAGTTGTAGGCGGAGTGGTCGGTGTCGGGGCACAGGTAGTCAATCGGACGACATGTGTGCGGCCCGTCAAAGCCCGGGCAAATCGGCCGCAGAGCGATGTTCTTGATCAAGACGCCGTCGGTCGGCAGTGGGTCGAGGGCGCGGCCGTGGTTGCGCGGCGGGTCGCTGAGGCCAGGCACATGCTCGTGCACTTCCAGCAGGCGCCGACACAACGCCAGTCCGTCATCCGGATAGACCTCATCGCCATCGAGCGTCAGCACGTGCGTGGCACCGCGGCGCCGCGCTTCTGCCAGCGTCGCCTCGCGGTTTTCCTGCTCGTCGGAGCCGCCGAAGTTCTCAAACAACACCAACTTGTCGCCGAGGTGCCGCATGGCTCGAACGATCTCGGGCGTGCGATCCTGCGAATGGTTGTCGAAGACGAGGATCTCGTCGACGTGCGGTGCAACCGAAGTCAAGGCGTACCAAATCCAGTACTCCTCGTTCTTCACCATCGAAATCGAGACCAACTTCATTCGATTCGCCGCACCTCGCTGTGGCGAGAATCGACGTCGCGATCGCGGACACTTGAGCAGAACCCTTGCGCCGACGACCGCATTGGCCAAAATCCGGCGCTCCCCCGCCCAGCCAGGGGCACCCCTCAATCACCATGGTCACTGAACTCAACGACAAGAACTTTCAGAGCACGCTGCAGACCGCGAAGGTCCCCGTGCTCGTCGACTTTTCCGCCAGCTGGTGCCAGCCCTGCAAGGCACTCGCCCCGACGATCGACAAGGTCGCCGGCGAGTACAAAGGCAAGATGGACGTCTACAAGGTCGACATCGACAACGCGCAAGAAGCAGCCGCGAGCTTTGGCATCATGAGCGTGCCAACCTGCATCTTCTTTCGCGACGGCAAGGAGGTCGACCGCTTCATGGGCAACGCCGACCTACGCACGGTCAAGGGGCACGTCGACCGCGTGATCGGCTGAGGTTCCACCACAGCAACGCAAGCCCGAGCGGCACACTGCCGAGCGCCAAGGGCCAGCGAACTTCGGCGGCGACGACGGCTAGCAGTGCCAAGGTGCGCACACCGTCGATCGTCGCCACAAACACGTGCTGACCAGACTGCGTCGGGACGAAGTGCAGCACCCCATCGGATGCCGTCGTGCCACACGGCGTGGCCGCGGCGCCAAGCACTTCCACCGCCAGCGCCACGCCACCAAGGCCAACGTCGGCGCGATGAGCCCGCACGGTGACCTCTTGGCCAACGAACGCGGGGAACGGCGTCACCTGCAGTTGTTGCAGGCCAAGGCCACACAGGACGATCACGGCAAGCGCCACGGGCGCTAGTCTGCCGCCTTGCTCCCGGAAATCGAGAACCTCGGTCGCGCCGCCTACGAGCCGGTGCTCGCGCACATGCGCGAAGTGCACGCCGCCGTGCATCGTGGCGACAGTGCGGGGCGAGTGATCTTGGTTGAGCATGAGGCGGTCTACACCGCCGGCCGCGCCACGCCGCCGACCGAGCTGCGGCCTGGCATCGTGCCGATCGAACGCGGCGGCAAGATCACGTTCCATGGCCCCGGCCAGCTCGTCGTCTATCCGATCGTGCGACTGCCCAAAAACGATGTGCGCGACTGGCTGCGACGCCTGGAAGCCTTCGGCATACAGGTCGCGGCGGCCTTCGGGCTCACCGCCGAACCCTCCATCGACGGCACCGGTGTCTTCGTGGCTGGCCGCAAGTTCGCATCGATCGGTGTTGCCGTGAAGCACTGGATCAACCTGCACGGCATCGGCATCAACGTCGCGATGGACCTGCGCTGTTGGCAAGCCGTGCGCCCATGCGGCCTGTCGCCCGACATCATGACCGACTTGGCGACAGCGAGCGGCCGGGCGCTGACGATGGCCGATGCCATCGCCGCGGCCACCGCGGCGGTTTCCGTGCTCACCGATCCTCCCCTTCCACTATGAACGCGCGCCGATGACCGGCACCGTCGAGCTCGATCAGGACGGCACGCAGCTGCTGATCCGCTTTCAATATCGCGAGGACTTGGTCGCGATCGTGAAGGAGTTGCCGGGCCGCCGTTGGGACCCCAAGCAAAAGCTGTGGCGAGTTCCTGCTACCGCCGTCGAACAGGTGTTCAACGCGCTGTCGCGGCATCTCTTCGACTTCGCGCCAGAGATCCCGTCGTTGATGGCCGGCACCTTGCGCGCCATGCCGGCCACACGACCAGCGGGCAAGGCCCTGCCAACGCTCGACGCGGCGGCGGCGAACGCGGCGACGACGGCGACGACCGAAGCGCTGACCGTCTCCGCGCTCAATGCGCAGGTGCGCGACGGCCTGCGGCGGCAGTTTCCCGAGACGTTCTGGGTCATTGGCGAAGTCATCGACTTCGACAAGAATGCAGGCCGTCAGCATCGCTTCTTCCAACTGATCGAGAAGGCCCGCGGCGAAGCGCGACCGATGGCGGCCGTCGAAGTCGCGCTGTTCGCCGCCACCGGCGACCGCCTGCTGCCAACTCTCGCCGCCCACGACCCGCCGCTGACTCTGCGCGACGGCATTGAAGTGCGCGTTCTCGTGCGCGTGGATCTCTACGTCGCCACCGGCCGCTTCCAGATCGTTGTGCAGGACATCGATCCGAGCTTCACGCTCGGCAAGTTGGCGCTGACGAAAGAACAAATCCTGCGTGAGCTCGCCCAGCTGGGCCTCATCGAGCGCAATCGGTCCCTTGGCTTTGCCGTGCCAGCCCTGCGCATCGGTGTGCTGACGAGCCCGGATGCCGACGGCTGGAACGACTTTCGCCGCCATGTCGAGGAGGCCAAGGTCGGACTCGACATCACGCTGTTTCCGATCAAGGTGCAGGGCCTCGACCTGAAGCCCACCTTGCTCGCAGGCCTGGCTTGGTTTGCCGACCACGCCGAGCACTTCGACGTGCTCTGCATCATGCGCGGCGGTGGGTCGCGCACCGATCTGGCGTGGTTCGACGATCGCGACGTGGCGTTCGCAGTCGCCAAGCACCCGCTCAAGGTGATCGTCGGCATCGGCCACCAGCGCGACCAATCGGTGCTGGATGCGATCGCGCACTCGGAGAAGACGCCGACCGCAGTGGCCGAACTGCTGGTGCGCGGGGTCGAGGACGCGCGCGGCGATGTCGTGGACCGCACCCGCCGTCTGCACGCCGCCGCCAGTGCCGCCCTCGCCGACCAGCGCGATTCGCTCGCGGCGCTCGCGCGTTCTCTGCAGCGCGCTACCACCCTGCGCCTCGTGCGCGCGCACGCCGAGCTGGCAAGAGCCGGCAACGAACTGCACACCGCGACGCGCTTGCGGCTGCGCCACGAACAGCAGACCTTGCAGCAGGCAACGGTGCGCGCCCACAACGCCAGCGAACGCCAGCTTGAGCGGGCCGCTGCGCGCCTCGAACAACACGCGACCAAGGTGCGGCTGCTCGATCCGGCGCGCGTGCTGGCGCGCGGCTTCGCCATCGTCCGTCTTGCCGACGGTCGCGTGGCCCCTTCCGTCACCCGCATCCAGAAAGACCAGATCATCCGCGTGCACTGGCGCGACGGCCACGCCGACACCCGCGTCGACCACGTTCACGAGAACTCGCCATGAGCGACAAAAAGAAGAAGGGCGATGAGCCCACCTACGCTGCCGCCAGTTCGGAGCTGGAGCAGATCCTGCAGGACATCGAGACGGGCCAAATCGATCTCGATGTGCTCACCGAGAAGGTCGAGCGCGCCGCCGCCTTGCTGGCGTTGTGCCGCCAGCGGTTGGCCGCCACGGAGACGAAGGTGAAGAAGATCACCTCCGAAGTGAGTGCGTCGATGCAAAACGACGCCGCACCGCCTGCCGCCACCGACGACGAGGTGGACGCGTGAACTGGGTCGAACTGCTGCTGCCGTTCGTGACACTGATCATCAGCCTCACGGTGCACGAGGCGGCGCACGCATGGGTCGCCATGCTCGGCGGCGACCGCACGGCCTATGGCACTGGCCAAGTGACGTTGAACCCCATCCCGCACATACGGCGCGAGCCGTTCGGGATGGTCGTGCTGCCGCTGCTGACGCTCTATGCCTCCGGCGGCAAGTACTGCTTTGGCTTTGCGCACGCACCCTACAACCCTGACTGGGCCACTCGCTATCCACTCCGCGCGGCGCTGATGTCGCTCGCGGGACCGCTGGCCAACGTGTTGCTCGCAGCCATCGCGTTCGCCGTGTTGTGGTACATCGCCCGCCCCACTGGCGGCAGCGAGCAGGCCATTCGCGACATCGCCGCGCAATTCCTGCGCCTCAACCTGCTGCTCGCGATGTTCAACCTCGTGCCACTACCGCCGCTCGATGGGGCCGGCGTCGTGCGCGGCCTGTACCCGCCATCGGGACGCCTGTTCGATGCGATCCTCGCCATTCCGTACAGCACCCTCGTCGTGATCGTGCTGCTCTCGCGATACCTCGGCGACCTCTTCTGGCCGGTGTTCTTCACCGTCGATCGCTGGTTGCCGTATCCGACGATCTTCGGCTAGCGCGCGCGGGCCAGCCGCGTCACCGGCCAGTCGCGTCAACGCCCAGTCGCGTCAACGCCCAGTCAACGCCGCGCGCACGATCTCACCAGCCAAGCGACACGGACTCATCGAGCGCTCGTAGGCAAACTCAGGGTCCGACGCGTCCTGTTCCCGCAGCAGGTAACCCACCTCGTCATCGCAAAGACCAAACACCACGAGGTCGGGCCGCCGCAACTCGGCGCGCACTTGTTCCGCCAACGCGGGCTCCATCTCACCAGGCACGGCGATCGCTTCGAACGCTCCCAGCCGCAGGTAGCCGACCGAACTGCGCGCGGCACCATCGAACAGTTCGCGCTGCAAGGTCGTCGTCAACCGACCTAGACGAAAGCCTGCGGACACCATCGGCAAATACACGTCCGTGCGCCGCACCTCGAGCGATGCCACCGGCAAGGTGCTCGACGACGCCAACGCCTGCTCGCAGACGTCACAGGCCCGCTGCCCAAATGCGGTCACGCCAGCGTCATCGCGCGTCAGGCCTTCTGGCGAGATCATCGCGCCAAGCGCGCCGTTCACGAACACGGCTTGGCCGTGGCCACGTTCTCGCCAGCCCTCACACAATGCCCCCACGAAATCAGAACTGATCGCGGTGTTGCGGCGCGGCAAGACCTCCGGGTGGCAAGCGAGATGCAGCAGGGTGCCGAGCGGGCTGTCGTCCGCCATCGACACCGCCTGCAGCACGGTGACGCGGCGATCGAAGACTCCGGGGCGGTTGGCGTTCTTCACCAAACCGATCGGTGGCAGCATGGCTTGCCCGAGTTGCAAGCGCGCAGGCACAGCCTTGGCGCGCGCCGCCGCCACCGCGGCGACCACCGCCTCGCGCACCGTCACCAAGTACTCACGGTCGCGCCCAGACGACATGAAGTACCAACCCCACATCCCGATCAGATCTGGGCCAGCATGGGTGTGGCTCGAACAGACGAACACATCGCCGTTGGCGAAGCCGACGAGGCCGCGCTTGATCCAATCCACGTCTTCCCGCATCACGCCGAGATTGTCGATGCCGACAATGGCGACGTTGCGCGTTGGGGTTGCGAGCACCAGCACCCGCACCTTCAGGGGCAACGCCACGTGCGTACTGGTGCGCGCCAGGCTGAAGCCCGCCAGATAGCCACCAACCGCCGGCGTGATGTCGCGTTCCGCACTGCCAACGGCGAGGGAACGTGCGTCAGTCTCGATCGCATAGCGCAGCGGCTCGGCCGATCGACTGTGTTGGAAGACTCCGGCGCAACTGACAAGCAACAGCAGGCCGACGACTAAGAGTCCCGACCACGCCGCGGGCCAGCGCACGTCAGCCGATCTCGAGCAAGGCCATGGCCTGCCCCAACGTCGCTTGCGTCTCAGCGACCGGACGATGGCTGGCCGCGCGCCGAAGGCAGCGCAGGTAGTGAATGAGCACTTCGCGATCGGTGAGATCGCGCAGGTGATCGCGCACCGGGTCGTAGCCGTGGGCGCGCAGATGCCGCGCGCAATCCGTCTTCGTGATCGTTCGGCCGGCGTGGTACGGATCGACCAGGACCGGGCGCACACCGTGCAAACGCACCAGGAAGTGATCGGGCATCGCGACCCCGGCCACCGACAAGCCGGCCCAGCGGGCGACCAGCAGGTAGATCAGCGACAGCGTGACCGGCACGCCGATGCGCTGCGTCAGCACGCGATCGATCAGCACGTGATCGAGATCGAGCGCATTCGCCTCGCCACCGCGCAAGCCCAAGCGATCGTGCAACCGTTCCGCCAATAGCCGCGCGCACGTCGGCAGGCTGCGGCCACCGCACGCCGAACGCAACTCCGCGGCTTCGCGCCGCAGCATCGCCGTCAGCTCGGCCGCGGCTGGCACGAAGGTGCGCACCATCTGCGACAGCAACACCGCGCCCTCCAACAGCGGCGGCGCCGCACTGCGCCCGGTGCGCCCCAACCGCAACGAACCGAATTGCCGCAAGCAACCTCGCACTTCGATCGTGCGCAGCAGCGCCCGGCAGCGGGACCGCACCCGCAGCGACTCCGCCTCCGCACCTTCGCGCAGCGGCGCCGCCGCCAGCCCGCCCCAGCGCAGCAAGCGTTCGCGCGCCGCGGTCACGATCGGCGCGTGGTCGTCGCCAAGCAGGTCGATCGTCGCGGCAATTTGAGCCGGTGTCGGGCCTAGCGGAGCGCTTCCGGACGGTTCATTCATCGGCTGAGTGGGGCTGCGCGGACGACGCGGGACGAGGCGCGAGCATACACACGAAGGCCACGCCGTCACTCGCTTTCAACGGGCGCCACGACGTGTGCACGCGCGCCGGATGGTCATGCAAGTGCTTGCGCGAAACGCTCGCGTCAGCAACCGTCCTCAAAGCGTCGGTCGCATCGCACCCTGACATCTTCGCGAGCCAGCACCCTCGCCGTGAGCGCCCCATGAACGAGTCCGCTGCCGATTCTCCATCCTCGATGCAGCCTGAGGAATTCCGGCGTCTGGGCCACCGCGTCGTCGATTGGATCGCTGACTACCGCACCCGCGTCAGCAGCCTCCCGGTGCAAACGCGAACGGCGCCTGGCGACTTGCTCGCCGCCCTGCCAACGAGTCCTCCCGAAGAGCCGGAAGGTTTCGAAGCCGTGCTGCACGATCTCGATGCCCTGCTGGTGCCGGCGTTGTCGCACTGGCAACACCCACGCTTCTTCGCCTACTTCCCCTCGAACGGCGACTTGGCCTCGGTGCTCGGCGACTTCCTCAGCACGGGACTTGGCGTACTGGGGCTGTCCTGGCAATCCGCACCCGCGCTCACCGAACTCGAACAGCGCGTCACGGAGTGGTTGGCGCAAATGTCAGGGCTATCGCCAGCCTTTCGCGGCGTGATCCAAGACACCGCCTCGACGTGCACGTTGCTAGCACTGCTGTCGGCGCGCGAACGCAGCACCAACCACGGCGCCGCGACCACTGGCATGCAACACGGCGGACCACCGCTGATCGTCTACACCAGCACCGAGGCCCACAGCTCGGTGGAGAAAGCGGCTCTGCTGGCGGGGTTCGGCCGCGCGCACGTTCGCCGCATCGCCGTCGACGCGGCGCGCGCCCTCGACCCCGCCGCCCTCGATCTCGCGATCCGCGCTGACCGCGCGGCGGGCCTGCGCCCATGTGCCATCGTCGCCACCACCGGCACCACGGCGACGACCGCGATGGACCCCCTGACCGCTTGCGCCCGCCTTGCCGCCGAACACGCGGTATGGCTGCACGTCGATGCGGCGATGGCTGGCTCGGCGATGATCCTGCCGGAATGCCGCGCGCTGTGGGAAGGCGTCGAGGGCGCTGACTCCCTGGTCGTCAACCCACACAAGTGGCTCGGGGCCGCCTTCGATTGCTCCGTCTACTACGTTCGCGACGAAGAGCACTTGGTGCGCGTGATGAGCACCAACCCGAGCTACCTACGCACGGCCGTCGACGGCCGCGTGCGCAACTACCGCGACTGGGGCATCGCGCTCGGCCGCCGCTTTCGCGCGCTCAAACTCTGGAGCCTCATTCGCACCCACGGCGTCGCCGCGCTGCGCGCACGCTTGCGTCGCGACTTGGCGAACGCTCGTTGGTTGGCGACCCAAATCACCGGCACCGCACCGTGGCGCTTGCTGGCCCCGCTGCAACTGCAGACCCTGGTCGTGCGCCACGAACCCACCGGCATGTCGGCCGAGCAGCTCGACCGCCACACCTTGGCATGGCTCGAACAAGTGCACCAATCAGGGCAAGCGTGGCTGACACCGACGCAGCTCGACGGCCGTTGGGCAGTGCGCATCTCGATCGGCGCCCTGGCCACCGAACACGAACACGTCGCCGACCTTTGGCAGCTGCTGCAAGCGTGCGTTCGCTGACGCCCTCAGGTCGCGGCCACGCCCGCCGGCCCCCCCTCCGGCCCAACGGCCGGGCCGAGAATGGTCGCGGTTGCGAGCCATCCTCGGCGTTCACTGGCCAACTCGCTGAATGTGGTGCCCAGGACAGGACTTGAACCTGCAAGCCTATTACGGGCGCTAGCACCTCAAGCTAGTGCGTCTGCCAATTCCGCCACCTGGGCGTGCAGCGAGGGCGGGCACAGTAGCGGGAGGAATCCAGTTTTCAACCCTGGGCAGGAAGGGGCTCGCTACCCCCCATGGCGCGGTCAGCGGACCATCAGCCGGGCTTGGTAGCGGATGAAGTTGTTCTCCAGCTCCAGTTGAACGCAACCCACCCGCAGCATCTGCGCCATCGCCTTCCACTGTTCGAGCTGTTGGCGGTCTTCGGTGGTGAAGTTGGTGCGCTCGCGCCGCCACAGGTCACGCAGGTAAGCCATCACCGCCACCTCGAACTCACCGCCCTCATCGACCATGGTTTTCGGCATGCTCGCCTTGCTCGGGTACCGCGGGAACTGCGAGCGCCGCACTTGCTCCTCGGCCGTCGGACGATTCTGCATCAACCACTCGGGATCCGCCTGATCGCTGTCGGCTTCGGCAAACGCCAAGTAGTCCTCGAACATCGGCAGCAGGTTCTCGCCGTGCAGCCACACCAACGCGTTCATCTCGCTCGGCAGCTCATTCTCGATCGCGGGAAACTCGGGCAGGTCCCGCATCGACCTGGCGCCGGTCATGCCTGGGTAGCGCGTGCGCAGGATGTCGCGAATCAACGGCCCCGAGTTGGAGATCACGAAGAAGTCGCGGAAGACGATCATCGCGATCTCGCCGGTCCCTGGAATGCGGGCGTTGGTGAACTCCGTGACGTTCTCTTGCAGCTTGCCGGTCGCCGTCGGCACCGGGAGGTGCCACACCTTCTGGAAGCGGAACGTGCTGAAGTACGTGCGCAGCATCGTCACCAACTCTTCAGCGATCGCCGCCCCACCAGGCCGCAGCCAAAACACCCACGCCACCTGCGGCATCGGCGACTTGGCGGCCACGGGCACCATCAGTTCGCCCTTGTCGTCGCGCGACATGTCGGGATCGTTCTGACGGAACACAAACCCGGTGCGCGGCAAGAACGCCACCTTCATGCGTTCGATCAAGTCGTTGGTGTCGACGACGTTGGTGCCTTGAAAGGTCGTGCGCCGCATGGCGTCGTTGACGAGTTCCTTCTCGGCATCCTCAAGCGCGCCGAACATCGCGTGCAAGAACTCGCCGGCCGGCATGCGCAAAGCGGCCGCCGCACACGCCGTCTCCGGCACCATGCGCAAGAACGGGTCGAGCCACTTCGCCCGCGACTCCTGCTCGGCGCGATAGAAGCTGCTCTGGAATGGCGTGTGTTGCTTGCTGTTGAGCCCGACTTGGCCCGTCGCCGCCAACACCCCATCGGCGAACATCAACCCACCGGTGATTTGCTGCCAGCCCTTGAGGTTGACGAAGCTGGCGAGCACACGCTCGTTCATGCTGTCGCGGTTCTGTGGGTTGGGCCAACTGGTGGCGAGCCGGCGGAAACTGTCGAACGTGTTGGGCTCGATGACGAACTCCAGCACGTTGACCGGATCCTGCGCATTGGCGCTGGCCCAACGCTGAATGCGCTTCTCGGCACCGTCCGTGTAGGCCGCCATCTGGCCGATCGGTTCTTCATCGCGGTTGCCATCCAACAACCGCTGCGACTGCTCGATCAGCGGCTTGTGGTTGCTGACCATCAGCAGGTCGAGGTAGCGCCGCACGTACAGAGGCTGCGATGCCCCCGACAGTTTGACCAGCAGATCCTCGCCGTCGTTGCTGACATCGACGCCGTTCTGGCGCAACTGACCCTGCACGAGACCAAAGCCGGCGAGCCCATGCAGCGCCTTCACGCGCCAGGACACCCGCGCATACAAACACCAATACGGCTCCGCCAACGGCTCAGGCGGTGAGGTGCGGTGGTTCAGTTGGTTCCCCGCTATCAGCACCTCGGTGCCGAGTACGTCGCGCATCACGTCGACAAACCCGCCCGAGTCATTGCGCACGCGGTCCAGCGAGTCGCTCACTTGCAGCAACGCCCGATCGAGCCCAGCCCGCCGCCAACTCTGCCCGAGGCTGCCTTTCACCAATTCCGTGAAGCCGCGCGTTTCGCTCAGCTTGCTCCAGAACTTCGGCTCCGGGAAGGCCTCGAAGTCTTCGGCAAGTCGTTCCTTGCGCGCAAAGAAGTTGACGCCGCGCGGCACCGCATCGCGCAGCTCCACGACGGAACCTTCGAATGGATTGAAGATGAACGCGGCGACGAACATCAACAAGAACACCACGAGCACGAGTGCCGTGATGCCCAACTTGCGCAGGATGCGGCGCCCGCGATTTTGCTTCGGTTTGGCCATTCGCAGAGGAACGTAGCGGCGACAGCCGCCAGCTGGCAGTGAGACTTCGCTTCGACGCGAACCGTGGCGCGAACTTCCAACATGCCGTGCGTCCGTCGCGGCCGCGGCGAACCGGCGCGTTGCCTTCACTGCGCGCCAACGGTCTACTGGCCGTCATGGCTGGCCTCGTTCCCAATGCCCGTTCTCGCCGCATCGTGGAATCGGCAACTCTCGCGATCACCGCGAGGGCCGCCCGCATGAAGGCGCAGGGCCAGGACGTGGTCTCACTCGGCGCCGGCGAACCCGACTTTGCGACCCCCGCCCCGATCGCAGAAGCGGGCATCCGCGCCATCGAACAGGGCAATACGCGCTACACGCCCGCCGCCGGCGTGCCCGAGTTGCGAGCCGCTGGCGCCCGCTGGCTGTCGTCGACGTTCGGCCTGTCCTACGCCGCCGAAGAGGTGATGGTCACGGCCGGCGCCAAGGCGGCATTGCACATGGCGCTGAACGCGATCGTCGAACCCGGCGATGCCGTGCTGATCTTGGCGCCGTACTGGGTCTCCTACCCGGCCCTGGTCACGATGGCAGACGGCAATGCGGTGGTGCTGCCAGCCGTTCCCGAGCACGGCTTCATCCACGACGCCGCCACCATCGAAGCCGCGATCCGCACGCACAAGCCGAAGGGCATGCTCGTCAACTTCCCCAATAACCCGTCGGGGTCGGTGCCGACGCGGGCGCAAGTGCAAGCAATCGTCGATGTCTGCACGCGGCACGATCTGTGGATCGTCTCGGACGAGATCTACGCGACGCTGCTCTACGACGACGCGACGCACATCTCGCCGGCGTCACTGCCGGGTGGCCGCGAACGCACCATCGTCGTCAACGGCTTCACCAAGAGCCACACGCTGACCGGCTGGCGCACCAGCTTCCTGGCGGGCCCGCGCGCCGTCGTCGACGCCGCCTGCCGCATTCAGAGCCAAGTGCTGGGCAACGCGTGCACCATCAGCCAAGCCGCCACCCTCGCGGCCTGCGAGCAGGCGCTGCCGCAAGAACAAGAACGCCGCATGCGCGCGTTCGACGAACGCCGCCGCTACCTCGTCGAGCAGATCAACCAGATCCCCGGGCTCTCGCTCACAGCCCCACGCGGCGCCTTCTATGCCCTGGTCGATGCGCGCGCGTGGTGCAAGCAGCGCGGCATCGACGACGTGGCGCTGGCTGAGATCCTGCTCGAACGCCACCTGCTGGCGACCGTGCCCGGCAGCGCGTTCGCGATTCCCGGCTTCCTGCGTCTGAGCTATGCCGCGGCGATGGATCAGCTGCGCGCTGCCGTCGTTCGCCTAACCGCGTTTGGGCAGTCCAAGTGAACGCTGACGAAAACAAGGTGCGTGTCGTGCAGGCGGAGAATCTGGCGGCGCTGCACGCGGCCGACCACGACTGGGACGTATACGCCCAGCTGCGCTCGCTGAAAGAACTGCAGACGAAGGACAGCCGGCCGTTCCTCGTGCTCGAACTCGCCGACGTGCATGCGGTCGTCGAAGCCAAAATCTGGGACGACTGCAAGGAGGCGATGGAGGCGGCCAAGGCCGCGCCGCCACTCGGTCCGGTGAAGGTGCGCGGCCGCGTCAAAGAATGGCAAGGTCGGCCGCAGCTCGTCATTGAGCGCTTGAAGGCGATCGATCCAGGCGAAGCACCGCCCGGCTTCACGCTCGATCAACTGGTCGATCCGGCGCTGGCGCAAGTCGAAGACCTTTGCTGCAAGACGCTCGTCTTCGACATCGAGACGGTGCCCGCCTTCGATCGCCGCGAACTGCCGCCAACCGTCGCCGAAGCGCTGTCGGACAACGCCACGCGCAAGGAGATGGAGCCTGCCGCCGTGATGGGCATGTCGCCGTTCTTCGGCAAGATCGTGTCGCTGGCGATTGGCGATGGCGATGCCGAACCCGGTGAGGATGAAGTCACCGTGCTGGCGGTGCCGCCGCCCGGCATCACGATCGAAAACTGCCCGAAGTGGCTGCGGCCGATGAGCGAGCCGGAGTTGCTGCGCGCGTTCTGGGCGCTCGCGAGTCGCGCCGAGACGGTGGTGTCGTTCAACGGTCGTGGCTTCGACGTGCCGTTCTTGGTGACCCGCAGCCTGATCCACGGCATCCCGGCCCGCGTCGACTTGATGTCGCAGCGTTGGGCCCTGCGGCCGCATCTCGATCTGTTCGAGCTGCTGACGCAGCGCGGGCGCGGCCCCAGCAAGCTCGACGTCATCTGCTGGGCGCTCGGCATCGTGAGTCCAAAGGAAGTGATGGACGGTTCGATGGTGGCGCCGGCCTACGAACGCGGCGAGATCCTCAAGATCGCCGAATACAACGCGCACGACGTGCGCGCGACCAGCGAGGTCTATCGCAAGTGCCGCGACCTGGTCTTGCGCTACCGCGCCGACTGGGCGCCGAGTCGCAAGTAACGGCATGGGCAAGCAGGGCAAAGGCGGCGGGGATCGCGGTGTCGGCAGCCACCTGTTGCTGCTCGGCATCGTGCTCTACGTCGTCTCGTGGTTTGTGCCCGTCGTGCGCGGCCAAGAGATCTTCGGTGGGCTTGGCAACATCGCAGGCCGGTTTGGCTCCGCACCCGCCGCACTCGGCGCCAGCGGTCCTGATTGGTTGCCTGGCTGGACGGCGTGCGACTTTGCCTGGCATTTGCTCATCGAGGCCAAGACACCCGGTACCGGCGAGGAATGGAAACAGCGAGTGGTCGGTTCGACTTGCTTAACGAACCTCGTGATGCTCGTGGCGATCGTCTGCACCCTAGCAAAACGCCGCAGCGTGTTGCTCGGCCTCTGCGTCCTGCTCGCCGCTGGCGTCAACGCCAGCTGGCTGTACCTCGGCGACACGAACCCGTTCGAGAGCTACGCCGCCGGCTACTACCTCTGGCTCGCGTCGTTCGTGTTGGTCGGCATGGGTCTGCTCACTAGCAAACAGACCTGAAGGCAAGGTCAGCGCGGTGCGCGGTCAGGCACGAACGTCAACTGCGGAGCGTGTTCCAAACGCACCACGAAGGCCTTCGTCACGTCCCCATCACCGACGAGCCGCACCCACAGCGGGGACCCTTGGATCTGAAACTGTCGGCCCCCATCCGGTGCTGCCGATGCCGTGCCCACCACCTGCACCCACATCCGAGCTGGGCGATAGCCAGCGGCGTGCACGGCCGCAGGGAACCCAGCCAAGTCTGGCAAGCGATCCGGAGTCGGCGTCACCGTGCACACGTTCGCTTGCAGGTCCACTTCCACATTGGCGACGCCATCCAGGCGCCGCAGGCCGTCGGCCACGGCCTTTGCTCAAGGCAATCACTCGAGCCCAAGCGTTTCGATCCACACCCGCTGCAGCCCGTGACCAGGCGCCGCGGTGGCCTTGGGCAACGCGACCTGACAGGCCGCGAGAGACAATGCACACACCAACAGACTGAGGGAACGCATCAGAAGGACACCCGGAACGAGAAGAGCAGCCCGAAGTCAGGCTCGCCGAATGGTGAACCCGTAGTGATGTCGAGCGGCACCACGACGCCCACTTCACAACTGGTCGCCAGATTGAGGTTGGCTTGCAGACCGAACACGAACGACAGCTCGCGACCACCGTTCTGCTGATCGATTGCACGCACCGTGTCATCAGTTTGCCAGCGCGACAGCACTTCGAGCACACCGCGCCATTCGAGGCCCGTGTGCTCCGGCAAGAACTCGCGCGGCGACAAGCGCACCCACCAGGCCACGTCGAGCGCGAGCTCCTCGCCCGGCGCAAACCCGTCGTCGCTCGCAAACGCACTGCCGCGCAACGCCACCGCCGCGCGATGGCGATCGCGCACGAGCGTGTAGCCAAGACCCAACGAGCCACCGAACGTGCCAAGACCCAGTGCAGCCCGCGGTCCCAGATCGACGCCATCGACGAAGGCGTTGTCATCCCCCGTCGGCAGCGAGACCTCGGCCAGCACCGAGAGCCGATCCGAACGCATCACGTCGTCGGCACGCACGAGCGCCCACTTGGCGCCGAACGTGAGATCACCCAGTCCTTCCTGGCGGCCGCGCAATTCGCCGCCGGTGCTTGGCACCGCCACCGTGCGCGCGACCAACGGCACCGCGAGGTCGAGCTGCAGGCGCCGTTCCGGCGCCCACGACAGGCGCGTGATGGCGCGCAGTTCGTCGGCATGCTCCCGCGACCACCATTCGAGCCGTTCCTTGACCGTCGGCAGCTCCGGCGAAATCACTCCCGCATCCGTCGTCACCAGTTGCGCGGCCAGCGGCGCCAGCAGCAACAAGGTCATCAGGGGAACGCGCAGCATCACCGGACCATAGCCGAGCTGACCCCAGTCCGGCATCCGACTTGACGGCAAGGCGTCATAGCACGAACGCGTTGCGGGACCCGGCTGGCAGCGCCTCCATACACATCGTCTGCAAGCGCCGGCGCAGCGCGCGGTCCTCGAGCGAAGTGAACACGTAGAGCTTCCACATGCGCGGGTAACTCTCGGCCAAGTCGCGCAGCCGCGGAATCTGCTCGGCGAAGGCATCCAGCGGCAGGGTGCGATCCCCCACGCCCGGGAAGCGCACCAACGTCTTCGCCTCCTTCAACTGCATGCGGCGCTTGGGGCAATAGAGGATGACGTCGATCGACTGGCCGAATTCGCGCTGCGCCAACCGTTCCATCTCAGCCTCCCAGCGAAAGCGCGCCTCGGGCTGCCCCGGCGTGAAGTAGGTGCGCAGCAGCTCGTCTTGCACGCCGTGGTTTTGGTAGAGCGGCAACACCAACACTCGCTTCGGCAGCGCGCGCCGACGAAACCTGGCGACGAAGCGACGCAACCGCTCGGTGGCTTTGGCATCGCCAAGTTCGATCTCGCCGAGACGGAACACCAGCAACTCGTCGGTCAGGGATTGCAGCTCGCTCGCCGTCAACGCCCCACTCTGCAGGGCGAGTTCCACCATGCGCGACAGCAAGGCGCCGGCGGCGATCTTCGCGTGGTGGTAGTAGACGCGTTCGCTGAAGTGGTAGCGGCACTCGAGCACCCGCAGCAGCTCCGACACGATGTCTTCGCGCAGCATGCCGTTCTTCTCGCAGTCGACGAACATCTGCCCGCTCTTCTTATCGACCCGGAAGTAGTCGATGACCCGTCGGTCGTACCGCAACTCGAGGCCGGTGTAGTGGGCATCGCGACGCAGGTAATCGAGCAGGTCCGCATCGATCGTGTCGCTCACCACCTGCCGCCAGAACGGTGGCACCGCGCGGCCTTCGCCCGTCAGGATCGCCAGCACGTCGTCGCGCAGACCTTGCCGCTGCAACTCGGCGCCGAGTTCGGTGTCGCCCAACATCGCTCGGAAGCGCTCCGGTTCATCGTGCCGCGGCAGCAGGCCGGTCTGGTCTTCGATGTTGTGACCGAACGGAATGTGGGTGACGTCGTGCAGCAACGCCGCCGTGCGCAGCAGTCGCCGTTCGACCTCGCTGACGTGCAAGCAGTCCGCCGCCTTCGCCGCGTTCTTGTTGCAAGCGAGCAGCAACTGTTCGCAGACGTGCAGCGTGCCGAGCGAGTGTTCGAAGCGGGTGTGGGTCGCCCCTGGATAGACGAACGCCGCACTACCGAGTTGCTTGATGCCACGCAGGCGTTGGAACTCGACGGTGTCGACGAGCCGCAGCTCGTCGCGGGAGAGTTCGATGTCGCCGTGGACCGGATCGCGCAGAATGCTCACGGGCTGGCGACCGTAGCCAACGCGAACCACACCGCGGAAAAAAAAGTGGGGATCGAACCTACAAGGTTCGATCCCCCCACCACACAACGAAGCCACACGAGGTACGCCGCACGCTCACACGCACGGCTCACCGACAGAATACCTCGTTGGCGAAGTCGCGGTCGGCGTCGGCCCGGAGCGTGCGGCTTGGCGGAGCGGTGCGATCGACACCATCGCCAGTTGCGCCAATCTCGCGCCGGGACACTCGTCGCACCGCTGGCAGCGAACGTTGGCGTCAGGGCAGCTTGGGCGCGTGCAGCTCGATGGCACCGGTGACGTGCACACCCTCGACGACCGTGCGGCCGCGCTCTTCGTCGCCGACCAACGTGCGGATCACGAAGTCGTAGCAACCGGCGTGCGGCAGCGAGCAGCGCCATGGCTGGTCTTTGGCCACCACATCGCGCCCCGCATCGAGGTCAAAGTGCGCAACCCACGGCGTGCCAGCGCGCGGCGGGTGGAGACGAAACTCCACTTCCCCGCCGTGCCATTCTGGTAGCACGACCGGCTGTCCCGCGACCAGGCTCGACCACGGCAGATCGCGACCCGCGCGACCCGCGCAACGCAGCGACAAGCTGGCATCGGGCGCCTCGGCCAAACCGATCGTGAACGCGCCCGCGGTGTCGGTGCAACTCGCGAAGGTCCCCACAGCTTGCAGGTGCGGCGGCACCAGGCGCTGCGAAGCACCTGGCGACAGATCGACGCGACCAGCCTTGCCCCATACCGCAGCGCGCAGCAGCCGCGCCCCGGCTGCATCCGTGACCACGCCCTGCCAGGAACGGGCCGCGAACTGCAGCGGCACCGTGGCTCGCACCCGCTCGCCCTTCAGCGTCACCGCTTGCGCTGTCGCCAATGGCGCCCGCGGATGGCGAACCACCAGGCCCACTTCGCCCGTCATCGGCAACGCCGGAATCACCGCGCGCCCGTTGGCGTCGACTGGGTAGCCATCGAGCAGCGCTTGCTCAAAGAACGGCCAACGCGCCAGCGAGGTCGCCACCGTCGGCCGCGGCACGACGAACACGCGCGCCTCTTCCATCGCGACTGCCAGCGCCGCGATCTGCACTTCCAACACACAGCCGCGTTCCATCACGGCGTCGTGCGGCAACACCGGGGCGGCAATCGACGTGACCCGCCATTGCGTCGCCAAACCCTCGCCACTGACCACGAACGGCACCCCATCGCTGGCGAGCACCAACGCCTCGAACGCACCTTCCTCGACGGTCAGAACCACGCGGCGCTGGCCATCGGCATCGAACTCGCCAAACCAGACCGAGGCCCCGACGATCGGCTGCTTCTGCGCATCGACCACGTGCCCGCGCACCACCAACCGCGTGCCCAACGCCACCTGCGCGACGGCGCCAAAGGTGATCGGCGCCTGGCGAAGCACCAAGCCTTCCTCGTGCTCGATCGCCGCCAACGCGACCCCGGCCGCCTGCGGCGACGCATCGAAACCGGCCCCGGCCCCGGCCAACAGCCACGTCGGCAGCGCACTGCCATCGACCACGCGCACGCCCTGCACCCGCACCGGCGACGGCGGCAAGTAGCGTTCCTTGGCGAAGACCTCGACATGAACGCGTGGCAGCCCTGGGGGCACCGGTTGCGGATCCTGCACTGCCTTTGGCTCGACCAACACCGTCGGCACCGTGGGCGACAGCGAGGACGGACTCGGCGGCGGCGCCTGCTCGTCACCAGCGGTAAGCACGAAAGCCAGCGTGGCGACGATGCCAACGGCGAGCGACAGGAACAGAACAGTGCGGCGTTGCATGCCGGTGGCGATGGGAAGGAGGATAGCGTGCTCGCAGTCCTACCGCCGCATGCGCCTGCCGATCGCTCTCGACTACCGTCCGGCTCTGTTGTCCGCCGCTGGCATCGGCCGCGCGACGCGCGAGCTCGCCCGCTCCCTCGCGGAACGCGACAATGTCGTCGTGCATCTGTTCGGCCACAGCTTGGCGCCCGCGCGCTGCCAGACCGCAGTGCCGGCGCGCGCGCGGCTGCACCGGCTGCCGATTCCCGGCCGTTCGCTGCCTGCCCTCGCGCGCATGGGGCTCGGCGCCGATCGCCTGGCGGGCAACGTGAGGGTGTTCCATTGGACCGACTACGTGCATGCACCGCTGAGTCGCGCCAAGGCGGTGCTGACCGTGCACGACCTCGCCTTCGTGCGCGATCCAGGCTGGCATGGTGAGAACGCCACCGTGCTGCGAGAACGCACACGCGCCGCCATCGGCATGGCCGCGGCGATCGTGGTGCCTTCGCTTGCCACCGCCGCTGATCTGCGCGCGTTCGCACCGCGCGCCGCGTCGGTGCACATCGTGCCCTTCGGGGTCGATCACGTGCCAAGCTCGCCACCACCACCCAACACGCTCGGCGACTACGTGCTGTGCGTTGGCACCATCGAGCCGCGCAAGAACCACCGCACGTTGCTGGCGGCGTGGCGCGCGCTGCCGACGCCGCGCCCGCGACTCTTGGTCGTTGGGCGCATCGGCTGGCAATGCGACGACATCGTGCGCGACTTGCGGCAGGCAGTGACCGAGGGCCTGATCGAGTGGCGAACGAACGTCGACGACGAGGGCCTGTGGCCGCTGCTGCAGCACGCTCGGGCCCTGGTGTTCCCTTCGTTGTGGGAAGGCTTTGGGTTTCCGCCGCTCGAAGCGATGCAACTCGGGGTGCCGGTGGTGGCCCACGACTGCGCCCCGATGCGTGAACTCGGCGATGGCGCCTTCGTATTCGCCGATGCCACCAGCCCCGAAGCCCTCGCCGACGCCGTCGCGCGCACACTGCGCGACTCGCCCTTGCGCCAGCGAAGCATCGCGGCGGGACGCGCGCGCGCCGCCGACTTTCGCTGGCAGCACTGTGCGGCGGCGCACGCCGCGCTCTATCGCGAGGTCGCACCGTGATCGTCGCCTTCGATGGCATCTGCCTCGGCGACGGGCCGATCACCGGCGTTGGTCGCGCGTTCCTGAACGGGCTCACGGCATACGCGCGCGCTGGCTATGCCGACTGCATCTTGCTGGTGCCGCCGAACGTCGCGGCGCCCTCGATCCCCGGCGTGCGATGTGAGCTGGCCCCGCGCGGTGCCATTCGTCGGCAGTTGCGGTTGCCGTCGTTGTTGCAGCGTCTGCGCGCCGACGTGTTGCACAGCTCGGTCGCATCCATCCCACGCTGGACTCGCTGCCGCACCTTCGCCACCGTGCACGATCTGCCGTGGATGCATCCGGAAGTCGGCGAACCTGTGCACTCGTTCCGCCACTTCATGCTGTCGCGCTTGCTGCGGCACGCGACGGCGATCATCACGCCTTCGCTGCTGACGGCGATGGACACGCGCGCGTGGCTCGGCCGCCGCACGCCGCCGCTCGCCGTAATTCCCCACGGCACCGCGCTGGGTCCCGCCCCGACGGCGGCCAGCACCGCAGCTCGCCATGGGCCGCTGCTCGTGCTCGGCGACGACCGGCCGCGCAAGAACCGCGACCGGGTGCGAGAAGCGCATGCGTTGGCGCGCCAGCAATGCCCGACGCTGCCCGACCTGCGCTTCCTCGGGCCGCCGCACGACTACGTCGACGAGCCGGAGAAGGAACGTCTGCTGCGCAGCTGCCGCGCGGTCGTGCATTGCTCTTTGTTCGAAGGCTTCGGCATGCCGGTGCTCGAAGGCATGGCGCAAGGCGCACCGGTGCTGTGCAGCGATCTCGCCCCGCACCAAGAGATCACCAACGGTGCTGCCCTGTTCGCGGATCCGCGCAACAGCCACGACATCGCCCACGGCCTGTGCACGATCCACACCGACGAAGCGCTGCGCTGGCGGCTCGCCCAAGCTGGCCACCAACGCGCCGCGCAGAAGACCTGCGAAGCCGTCGCCGCCGAGTGGTCGGCGGGACACCGCGGGGAATGGTCGTGACCCTGCACGCGGTGGTTGCGGGTTGGTTGCTCGGGCCGCCGTCGGGCGCCAATCGGCGGCTGCTGGCCCTGCTGACGCACACAGGCACGCAGCTGCATCCCGGTGAACGCATCACCGTGCTGCATCGCCGGGACTTCACGCCGCCACCACGGCGCGGCATCGCGTGGTTGCCGATCGACATTCCTGCCGGTCCGAGCTGGACCCGCGCCCGCGCCGAGCAACGACTGCTGCCGGACTGTTTGCGCGAGCTGGCGGCAACGGTCTACGACCACGGCTTCTTGCCACTGCCGCGAGTGCCGGTACCAACCTGCTTGCTGGTGCACGACCTGCGCGCCGTCGACGGCTTCTCGCGTTGGCCACGCTGGCTGGCGCGGGCCGTGTTGCGACGTTCGTGTGAACGCGCCGACGCGATCGTCGCACCGAGTCACTGGACGGCAGGTCGTCTGCGCTTGCTGGTGCCCGCCGCCCCCATCGCCGTCGTCGTCAAGAATGGCGTCGAGTCAGTAGCGACTGGGGGCGCACCGTTGCAGATGCCGCTGCCAGCCAACGGGTATCTGCTGCACGTCGGCCACATCGAGCCACGCAAGGGCCTGCGGCTCGTCGTGCAAGCGGTGGCCCAACTGCCGACGGCGCAGCGCCCCGAATTGTGGCTCGCCGGTCGTGACGCCGGGGCCCTGCGATCGCTGCAACAGACAGCCAACGCGCTGCAGGTGCGGCTGCACGTTCTCGGTGTGGTCGACGAACTGACTCTCGCCGGTCTGTATCGCCAGGCCCGCGCCGTCGTGATGCCATCGCTGCACGAAGGCTTTGGCCTGCCCGCCCTGGAAGGTCTGGCGCATCGCCGACCGGTGCTCGTGTGCAACACCACAGCCCTGCCCGAGGTCGTGGGCACGCTCGGCGTCACCTTGCCACCGCACGACCCCGAGCGCTGGGCACTGGCCATCGCCGCCACCACGACCCACGTCGTGGACGAAGCCGCCTGCCGCCAACACCTCGCCACGATGCAGTGGCCAGACGCCGCCGCCGAACTGCTCGCGACCTGGCGCCGACTCTCGCGTTAGCGGCCCAACGCGCGCGGCCTGCCGCCGGCAAATTCTGTAGAAGCCGCGAACGGAACGCCGCCCCGGATCGCTCCGCTCGTTGCATGAAGACCTCCCCTATCCGGCTCGCCCTGGCGGCGGCCACGGGCCTCGCCGTTCCCGCGTTTGCGCAGGTCGTCACCTACCACGATGCGACGGCGGCATCGCACCAATCGCAGTTCAACACGCTCACCGGTCAGGGCTACCGCCTGAAACAATTGTCCGTCGCCGGCGGTCTTGCGGCCCCGCGCTACGCCGCCATCTGGGAAGTGCAAGGCGGGCCGAGTTGGGTTGCGAGCCACAACATGACGCAGGCTCAATACACCACCCAGCGTTCGACGTGGATCGGCCAGGGCTACCGCCCGAAGCTGGTGACGGCGGCTGGCAGCGGCAGCGACACCGTGTTTGCCGCGGTGTTCCATGCGGATGGCGCCAGCACCACCGACTTGACGGCCAGCAGCGAATCGGCGTTCTTGACGGCGGTCAACAGCGCCCTCACTGCCGGACGACGTCCGGTCAGCGTCGACATCCACGGCACCAGCACGACCCCGCTCTACTGCGCCGTGTTCGAACCGAACCCCAGCGGCACCGTGTGGGACGTTGTCATCGATGCCAACAACACCGAGTTCACGGAGACGTTCAGTGCGTACTACGAAGCCGACGCGCGCATCGCCGCCTTGGGCCTGTCGGAGAGCCTGCGTTATGTCTCGGTGTGGCACGACGACCGCCTCGGCAGCTGGGCCGCGCGCGCCAACTACACGAGCAGCGGCTGGCAAACCCAGGTCACGACGCTGACCGGCCAAGGCCTGTCGCCGCTCGTCATCGCTGCGGGCGGCGCCGGCGCGTCGCTGCGCATGGCCGGCACCTTCTCCGCCGAACGCACGCCGCGGGCGCGCGTGTTCTCGACGACCGGCCAGGCCCATGCCACCTTCAGTCCGTTCGATGTCTACATGCAGAACCTGCTGAGCACGACCGGCGCTCGCAACGCATCGGTGGCCATCGCGAAGGACGGGAGGTTGGTGTTCGCACGCGGCTACACGTGGGGCGAAGCGGGAACGATGACCACCCAGCCCACCAGCAACTTCCGCACAGCCAGCCTCACCAAGGTGCTGACTTCTTTGGCGGTGCACAAGCTGACCACGACCTCACCGTTGACGCTCGGCAGCCGGCCACAGCAGGTGCTAGGGCTGACGCCGACCGGCGGCTGGTTCGACAACATCACGTTGCTGAATTGCCTGGAATACACCTCGGGATTGGTGCGCAACTACGACGGCGCCACGATCGCCACGTGGTGGAACTCGACGTCGCCGGTGCTGCCGACGACGCACAGCCTGGGTGTCGCGTGGCTGCGCACGCAGCCGGTGGAGTTCGTGCCAGGCACCTACGGCGAGTACAGCAACAGCGCGTTCTTGCTGGCGTCTCAGGTCGTGCGTCAGCAGACCGGGCTGTCGATGCACTCTTACCTGCTGCAGAACTTCTACACCCCGCTCGGGATCACGCGGCCGCGCGTCGCGACTTCGATCGAAGCGAACCTGCCCGCCGGGGAGATCAAGGGCTACCCGCGGACGTTGGAGCTGGCCACGAGCACCGTGCACGCCGACCAGCGGCGCCGGGCGCGGCAATGGAGTGGAGACCACAACCTCGCCGACGGCTCGGGCGGCATGGCGCTGTCGACCGTCGACTTCGTGCGCTTGCTCAGCGGCGTGTTCGGCCTCGGCGCAGATTGGAGCGTGCTGCCGCCGGCGCAACAGACCAGCATGCTGACGCGGCACAGCTTTCCGGCGTTCAGCGAAGGGCCCGGCAACGTGACCCCGGGCAGCTTCAGCTGGTGGCAGCGACCGAATGGGGTGTGGGCCTACAACAAGGGCGGCTCGCTGTCGGACGCGGCGACGCGCATCGTCTGGCGCACCGACGGCATCGCCATCGCAGTGTTCGTCAACCAGGGCGACAGCGAAGCCGGGTTCGACGACGTCAACACCATGGTGGAGCAGATCGCGACGTGGCCCACGCACGATCTGTTCCCGAACTACGGGCTGCCGTCGTTCCCGCGGCGACCTGCGGTCACCACCGTCACGCCGGCCGGTCTCCCCAACGTCCTCAACACGCCGTTCCTGGTCACTGGGGAACGGCTCGACACGGTGACGTCCGCCGTGCTGGGCGCTTCGATCGTCGGCCCACTGAACAACGCGAACTGGCATGCCGGTGGCTTCACGGTGGTGAGCCCGACGCAGCTCTACTTCCATCTACCGCAGGGGCTGGCGCCAGGTGGCCTGGCACTGTCGTTCCAGAATCCGGTGGGCAGCAGCTCGAGCACCATCATCTCGCTGAACGCCTCGCCCGTCGGCGTGCCGATGAGTGCACCACCCACAGTCCCGCCGGGGCAATCGTTCCGCGTCTACTGCGGTGCTGGCAGTCAGCCGACGTTGAGCTTTGGGGCGCTCGTGATCAGCACGAGCAACCAGCCGTCGGTGGCGCCGGGCGTGGTGAGTCTTGACCTTGGCAACCAGTTCAGCGACGTCATCGTCGCCGACCTGCAGCTGTTCGACGCCACCACGCGCTCGACGTTCTGGTCGATCCCGCCGTTGCCGTGGTCGCACTGTTTCGTGCAGTGCGCGGTGTTCGACCCGGTGTCGCCGACGCCGTTCCCGTTGCCGGTTTCGCTGATGCGCAGCGTCGTGCGGCTGTGAAGCACGTGTCTCGCTAGGGCAGGCTCACGATCGCATGGCGGGGCCGCGAACTGACCAGAGACCGACGGCACGCCATTTCCTCGGCTCGTGACTCGGCCGCCGCCAACAACCGTTCGGCATCGCGCTCGAGCTCGAGGCGGCGCCGCGGATCGCGTTCCGCGTGTGCCAATCCAGTGGCCGCATTGATCGCGCCGAACACTGAGCGATCGTGGCCGGCTCGCCATTCGGCCGCCACGTCGTCGGACGGCGTCGCCAGCGTGGCTCGCGCCAGCAGGTCGTCGGGATCGGCTGCGGTCGCGGCCGCCGCCCGCAAGCGCGCGAAGACTCGCTCGTTGGCGTCAACACCCAGGCACGCGCGCACCGCGTCCCCAACCGCCCAAGGCGCCACGTCGTCCTCGATGCCGTTGCCAAGATCGAGCACCGCACCATTGCTGCACACTTTGCGGAACAGGCGCGGCATCACCATGAGTTCGGCATTGGGCGCGCGCAGCAGAGCGACGCCGGCGGTGACGGTGTCGTTCACGCGGATCGCTGCGGCCACCGCCGGATCGTGCAGCAACACCATGCAGGAACCTGCCTCGCCGGGTGTGTGCTCGCAGTCGATCAAGGTGAGCGGCCGCGCAGCGGTCGCCATCTCGGTGACGGTGGCCGCAACCTGTTGCAGCCACGACCAGTCGCGATCGTAGGAATCGAGTTGCGAGCAGATGTCGACGTGCCGCTGCGGCTCGTGACGTTCCAAGACCGCGCCCAATGGGGACAGCGTCTCCTCCCTCGACAGCAACTCCTGCGTCAACTGCACGTGAAGTCGACTGAGAAAGGCAACCAAGAAGGCGGAGCGATCAGGTTGGAGCGAGCCGAGTGCGTATCTCATGAGACTCGGTTGGACGAACGCACCGGCCACGCCGGTTCCGTTGGCAACGGACCCAACTTCGTACCAGATCTGCCTACACGACTCGCTAGAGGCGTTGACCCGGCGCGCTTGCCGCCGATGCAGTCCGAACTGCCAGCAACCGTGACAAAACAGCCGTCACTTTTGTCACTGCGATTGACATTTATGACGGCATTGTCATCATGCCTGCGATGCGTCGCACCGCCTTCGAAGACCTGCGGGAGTGGGCCGACGCCGACCTGCACCGTCCGCTGATCGTTCGGGGCGCTCGCCAGGTTGGCAAGACGTGGCTTGTGGAGGCCTTTGCGCGCGAGCACCTGGGCGACGTTGCGACTGTCAACGTCGAACGCCTGCGCGAGATGCGCTCGCTGTTCGCTGACCCTTCCCCTCGCGCCAACGTCGCCGCAATCGAAGCCCTGCTCGGCAAACGCATCGTGCCGGGTCGCTGCCTCCTGTTCTTCGACGAGATCCAAGCCTGGCCCGAACTGCTTGCGCGGCTGCGCTACTTCCACGAAGAGATCCCCGAACTGCACGTCGTCGCCGCCGGTTCGCTGCTCGACTTCGCCCTCGCGGACCACATCTCGAGCATGCCCGTCGGCCGGATCAGCTACCTGCACCTCGGGCCGATGTCGTTCCCCGAGTTTGTGACGGCGATCGCGGGCGAGCGCACGACGCAGTTCCTGCACACGGTCCGCCTCCGCCAGGCGCCGCCGGTCCCGATCCACGACAAGTTGATGGCGTTGATGCGGGACTACTCGCTGGTTGGCGGCATGCCGGCCGTCGTCGAGAGCTTCCGCACGTCGCGATCTCTGGTTGCGGCCGCTCGCGTGCAGCAAGACCTGTTGGCGACGTTCCGCGACGACTTCAGCCGCTACGGCACGCGCATTCCCGCGGCGCGATTGCAACGCGTGCTCGACTCGATCGCGCGACAGATCGGCGGCAAGTTCATGTGGACGGCAGTCGACCGCGAAGAACGGGCACAAGCACTTCGGCAGGCGCTCGAGGCGCTGTGCCGCGCGCGCGTCTGCCACCTCGTTCGGTGTTCGCACGGCAACGGCATCCCACTCGGCGCCGATCTCGTCGAGAAGCAGTTCAAGGTCGCGATGGTCGACACCGGGCTGGTGCAGAGTTCCCTCGGTCTCTTGTTGCGAGCAGGGGCCGCGCCCGGCGAACTCACCAATGAAGGGCCGCTCGCCGAACATCTCGTCGGGCAGCTGCTGGCCGACCTGTCGCCGCGTTTCGTGGAGCCAGCTCTCTGGTACTGGTCGCGCCATCAGCATGGGGCCGAGGCCGAAGTCGACTACCTGCTGCAGCACGGCACCGAGGTGGTGCCGATCGAAGTCAAAGCCGGCAGCACCGGAACGCTGCGCAGCCTGCACCGATTCGTCGTCGAGAAGCAGGCGCGGCTCGCGGTGCGCGTCAGCATCGCCCCGCCGCAGCTGGCGACGGTGACCGCGAACGTGCCGGGGCACGCGCCGCACGACTTCCAATTGCTGTCGATCCCGTTCTATCTGGTGCCGGAACTGCCGCGCCTGATCGACGAAGCCAGGACCAGCAAGACCAAGGCGCCGAAGCGATCGCGCGCTCAAACGGCGGCGCGCAGCAAGCCGCGGAAGCGCGGTCGCTGAGGGGGCAGGGCGTAGGTGAACTCGCGCCGCAACGGCAACGCTCATGGACCCGGTTCCGTTGGCAACGGGCCCAACTTCGTACCAGTTCTGCCTACACGAACTTCTGCACCAACCAGACGATCGCGCCGCCCAACACCAAGACGAGCACCACGATCAGGCCGCGCGTGCCGGCATTCATCTGCGACATGTCATCGCCGAGCAGGCCGCCGCTGCCGGCCGCGCGCTTGCTGAACTGCAGCACGCGCGAAGGGGAAGCCGCCACCGCCGGCGCGGCTGCGCTGCCGCCCTTGGCCGCCACTGTCACGGGCGGCGCCTTGCGCACCTCCACCACTTCGTCCGCGAACTCGACCACCGAAGGGCGCGGCGCGGCGGGCGGCGGCGGGGAAACGGGTGGTGGAACGGGCGGCGCGGGGCGGACCGACGGCGGCGATGACGCCATCGGCGGGCGCGCGGCCGGAGCCTTCTGCACTGCTGGTGCAATCACGGTCTCCGCAACGGCCTCGTCATCACCAAACAGATCGTTGTCGGCTGCGTCACTGCCAGCTGCATCACTGCCAGCTGCATCACTGCTGGTGGAATCACTGCTGGTGGACCTAGTCGCCCTCACCGCTCCCGCACGCGCGCCTGGCACTTCGCCTTCGTGAAAGACAATCACCGTCTTGCCGATCTGCACCCGATCGCCATCGCGCAGCACCCGCCGCGTCACCGGCTTGTCGTTCAACAAGGTGCCGTTGCTGCTCGCCAAGTCCTCGATCTCGACGACGCCGCTCTCGACGTGGATCTTGGCGTGGCGCCGCGACGCCTTGCTGTCGTCGACGACCAAGTCGACGCCAGCGACGCGCCCCAACACGAACCCGTTGTGAATCGGCACGCGCGTGCCGTTCGTCATGGCCAGATAACCGCTCACCGTTCGCTCCGCGCCGAGAGTCCGCGCACTGCGGGAAACTGCATCCGTGCAGGTATACCATCGCGCCCGCATGACGACCGCCATCTCGGTCAAGCAACTCGCAGTGACATTTGGCGGACGCGGCAACCAAGCTGCGGTCGCCGCCTTGTTGCCACTCGATCTGGACGTGCCGACCGGGCGCATCGTCGGTTTGCTCGGGCCGAACGGCTCCGGCAAGACCACCTTGCTGCGGGTGCTGGCTGGGTTGCAGCGGCCGACGGCTGGGGCGGTGACGGTGCTCGGGGACGAGCCGGACTCCGCCGCTGCGCAGCGGCGCGTGGCGTTCCAGCCGGAAGGCGCCCTGCCACTTGGTGTGCTGTCGGCGCCAGAGTTCCTCGCCTACATCGGCGCCGAGCTCGGACTGCCGAATCCAGAATCCGACGCCCGGGCGGCGCACTGGCTCGATCGCCTGGACCTGCGTCACGCCGGGCGGCGATGGGTGCGTACGTTCAGCACCGGCATGCAGAAGCGCCTGGCACTGGCGGCGGCACTGCTCGGCGACCCGGAGTTGCTGTTGCTCGATGAGCCAACCGCGGGGCTCGATCCGTTCGGCAGTGAAGTCGTGACCACGATCCTGCGGGAACGCGCGGCCGCCGGCACCACGGTGCTGATGGCGAGCCACCACCTGCTCGAGGTCGAGGAAATCTGCGATGAAGTGCTGGTGCTGCAGAACGGCGCCGTGCGCGCGCGCGGCACCTTGAGTGAACTGCTCGCCACCGACAGCCACGCCATGGTGGTGCGCGGTCTCGACGCCACCGCCATGGCCGGGCTCGCTGACGACGCGCGTGCGCGCGGCGGCGAAGTGGTGCGCATCGAGCGCCCGCGCGAACACTTGTTCGCACTGTTTCGGCGGCTGGCGGCCCGCGGTCGCGAGGGCTCGTGAAGTTCGGCCTGAGTGCCCGCGGCCCATTCGGGCTCACCTGCCGCCGCTGCCTGCACATGGGTTGGCTGCCAACCCTGCTGGCCGCCGTGCTGGCCTTCACCCTGCACCTCACCATCGCGCCAGCGCTCGGCGAGCAGCATGCTCCCGGGGCGGCGTCGCCGTGGCTGGTCTTCCCGATGGTGGTCGCCAGCCTGACGTGCGCGGTCACTGCCGCGGTGTTTTGGCCAACCTTCGCGCGCGGCCGCCCGGGACAACAATGGGTCGAACGGCTGCAGCGCGGCCCCCTGCGCGGCAGCGGCGGCGCCATGGCCGGCGCCTTGTTGGCGCAGTGGCTGCTGACGGTGCCGCTGACGACGGCATTGGCGCTGGCCCTTGGCGCGCCGAGCAGTGCCGTGACTCATCTGCAGCTGCAACCAGAAGGCCAGCCCGTGTTGGCGGCCGATCGACCGCCCGTCTCCTTCACCATCCGCGACCCACAGCCGTTCACGGAACTGCGGCTGCGGCCGCTCGCCGGGCTGCCGACTAGCAGCCTGGTCCCCACCATCGTCGAGGTGTTCGCCGATGGCGAATCCCTCGGCACGATGCCAGCGCCCTTCGCCGAGACGCGGCAACTGGTGCGGCTGCCGTTCTCGTCGCGTTCGATGCACCGACTCGAGCTCGTGCACAAGGCGGGCACCGTGCCGCTGGTGTTCGTGCCCGGCGCGGTGACGCTGCGCGCAGCGACCGCGCACTGGAGTCTCAGCAACGGCTTGCTCGCGGCGCTGCTGGCGTTGCTGCCAAGCTTCGTGGCGATGGCGCTCGCCTCGTGGTGCGGGCTGCTGGCCGGTTTGCCAACCGTGATCGCCGTCGTTGCCAGCGGCCTCTTCGTGCAAACGATCGTCGGCCTCGGCCCGTTCGAACCCACCATGTTGGCGCTGATGCGCGGCCACTGGCTGGCGACGAGCGCAGTTTTCCAGCCGTGCGCGGCTTCCCTCACCGTGGGGTCGATGGCCATGATCCTGGCGATGCTCCTGCGCCGAAGAGTTCGCCGATGAACGGTCGCCCCTGGTCGGGTGCGCTGGCGATCGGCTGCCTGCTCGTGGCGACGGCGCTGGTGCCGCCCAACTTGCGCGACGTCACCGAGTTCGCCGCCTGGATCGCGCGCCCGCTGATGTTGCCGTTCGCGTGGCACAGCCTGCAAGAAGCCAACCGCGGCGGGGATCCGCTCGAAGCGTTCGCGCGCGCCCAAAACCTGCTGCGCTTGCTGCCGCAATGGAGCGACGGCCACTCGGCGTTTGCCTATCGTTTCGCGCTCAGCGATGACGATCGCAGCGGCACCGACGCCGAACGCGGCGCCCGGGCACGCACCCGGCTCGACCTCGCGATGGCGTGGATGGAGAGCGCCCGCGAACGCGCCGGCAAGCACGAGCTGGACCTGCTGCAAGGGCTCGCCTTCCTGCCCGAAGTCGCGGTCCGGCGCGAGCCAGCGCTCGCAGCACTGCTGCAGCCGACCGGCGGCGCCATCAAGATCACCGACGCTTGGCTGGCCGAAGCGGAGCGCCTGTTTCCAACCGCGGCGGTGCGTGAGCAGCGCACCTTCTTTGCGCCCAAACTGGCCGCTGGCCTGCTAGCCGCGAACGACCCCGCCAACGCCCTGGAAATGCTGGCCGCCGCGATCGCGCGCAGTCACGACGTTCGCGACCAAGCGCTGGCTACACGCTGGCGCCAACGGCTGGTCGAAGTCTCCCGTTGGCTCGCCGGGGATCGCACCATCGATCTCACCGCGGTGACCGCCGACGAACGTTTCGCGATCCTCCTCCCCTTCCTGCGCTGACGCCCGAACACCAAGCCGATGTTCGACCAGATCGTCGCCCTCATCACGGACTACCCCTACCAGACGGTGGCGGTGCTGTTCTTGTTGTGCGGCCTTGGGCTGCCGCTGCCCGAAGAAATCGTGCTGCTGGCCGGCGGCTACGTCTGCGCCAAGTATCCCGAGCACGCCGAGCTGCCGTGGATGATGGCCTGGTGCGCAGGTGCGATCCTGGCCGGCGACGTGGTTCCCTTCGTGATGGGGCGGGTGTTTGGCGTGCGGCTGTTGCGCTTGCGGTGGCTGCGCTACGTCGTCACCAAGCAGCGCCTGGCGAGTTTCGACCGCTGGTTTCGCCGCCGCGGCGACCTCGTCATCCTGATCGCGCGCTTCCTGCCCGGGTTGCGCGTCGTCGCGTTCTTCACCGGCGGCACGATGAAGATGCCGTGGCGCCGGTTCTTGTTTCTCGATGGCCTCGGCATCGTCATCCTCGTGCCCGCCCTGACGCTGGTCGGCTTCCACAGTGCTGGGTTCATCGAACAAGTGATCGCGACGGTGCAACGCGTCGAACGCGGCATCTTGTGGGGCGCCATCGGTGGCGGCTTGGTGCTCGCGCTGTGGTTCTGGTTATGGCGGCGGCAACGTCGGCTCTCGCGGCAGCCACGCCCAACGGAGGCGTTCGTGCAACCGCAGCGCCCGGTGCAAGAGCCACCAACGATCGGGGCACCGATGATTGGGCCAGCGACGAACATTGCACCGACGATCGGGGCGCCGACGAACACGGATCCAGGTGAACCGCCACCACCAGCCTCGCCTGCGGCCGATTGAACGGCGCGCCACGCACGTCGCGCTTGCTCCGACGTAGCTCGGCCCACTACCCTGCCGCCCCGCTTTTCCGTGTCGGGATCACGCTCGAGCAGCGATCAAATTCATGTACGCCTTCTGGAACATCTTCTCTCTGCTCATTGCCGTGGCGTCGATCGCGTACGCGGTCAACCTGTTCAAGCAGATCATGCTGAAGGATCCGGGCGACGCCGTGATGCAGAAGATCGCGACGGCGGTTCAGCAAGGTGGCCGCGCGTTCTTGCATGCGGAGTACAAGTGGCTGGCCGTGTTCGTCACCGTGGTCTTCGCAGCGCTCTGCCTTGGCCCCGATGACGGCAAGGAACAGTTCCTGGGCTGGCGGACGGCGGTCGGATTCTTGCTCGGCTCGGTGGCGTCGGCGGGCGCTGGCTACTTCGGCATGCACTGCGCGACCCGCGCCGCGGTGCGCACCATGCAAGCCGCCAAGACCAGCCTCGGTGGCGCCCTCGACATCGCCTTCAAGTCCGGCACGGTGATGGGCATGACGGTGGTCGGCCTCGGCCTGCTCGGCATCACGCTGCTGATGCTGTTCTACCGGCAGGACGGCACCAACTTCGTCAACTACGTGCTCGGCTTCAGCTTCGGCGCCAGCTCGATCGCACTGTTTGCGCGCGTCGGCGGCGGCATCTACACGAAGGCAGCCGACGTCGGCGGCGACTTGGTCGGCAAACTCGAGGCCGGCATTCCGGAAGACGATCCGCGCAACCCGGCGGTCATCGCCGACAACGTCGGTGACAACGTCGGCGACGTCGCCGGCATGGGTGCCGACCTGTTCGAAAGCTACGTCGGCGCCATCGTCTCGACGTCGATCATTGGCTGGTCGTTGGTGCCAACGGTCCTCACCGGCGTCGCGCACAGCGATGCGATGACGAGCTTGCTGCTCTACCCGATTGTGTTGTCGGCGATCGGCATCGTCGCCAGCTTCCTCGGCACGCTCCGCGTCAAGGCGGACGACGAGAGCCGGTTGTCGGCAGCGCTGTTCGGCGGCCTGATCGCGGCCTCGGTGTTCCTCGTCATCGGCGGTGCCTTGGTCACCTCGATCATGCTGCCAACGCCGCTGATGACGATGAACGGCACCACCACCGCCACGCCCTGGAACGTCTACTGGGCGATGGTGACCGGACTCACAGCCGGCGTCGTCATCGGCAAGGTCACCGAGTACTACACGTCAGAGAAGATGGCGCCGGCGCAGACCATTGCGCAACAATCGCAGACGGGTGCCGCGACCAACATCATCTACGGCCTCGCCACCGGCATGGCCTCGACGTGGATCCCAACCGTCGTGCTGGCGCTGGCGATCTACTGGTGCAACGCGCTGGCTGGCATCTATGGCATCTGCGTCGCGGCAGTCGGCATGCTGAGCACGCTCGGCATCTCGCTCGGTGTCGATGCCTACGGCCCGGTCGCTGACAACGCCGGCGGCCTCGCCGAGATGTCGCATCAGCCGCCCGAAGTTCGCAAGCGCACCGACTCCCTGGACGCCACCGGCAACACCACCGCCGCGATCGGCAAGGGTTTCGCCATCGGCTCGGCCGCCCTCACCGCGCTGGCCTTGTTCGCCGCCTACAAGGTTGCGGCGAAGGTCGATCTCAGCCTCGACAATGCCCACGTCGTCATGGGCCTGTTGATCGGCGCGATGCTGCCGTTCGTCTTCAGCTCGATGGCGATGAAGGCGGTCGGCAAGGCGGCGAACGCGATGGTCGAGGAAGTGCGCCGCCAGTTCCGCGAGATCAAGGGGCTGAAGGACGGCACCGGCGGCGAGCCGGACTACAACCGTTGCATCGCCATCTCGACCGAAGGCGCCCTGCGCGAAATGGTGGCGCCCGGTGTCCTGGCGATGCTGGCCCCGATCGCCGTCGGCATGATCTTCGGCAAAGCCGCCGTCGGCGGCCTGCTGGCCGGCTCGACGGCCACCGGCGTCATGATGGCGCTGTTTATGGCCAATGCCGGCGGCGCCTGGGACAACGCCAAGAAGTACATCGAAGCCGGTCACCTCGGTGGCAAGGGCAGTGACACCCATAAGGCGGCCGTCACTGGCGATACGGTGGGCGACCCCTTCAAGGACACGGCCGGTCCCTCGATCAACATCCTGATGAAGTTGATGACCATCACGTCGCTGATCGCGCTGCCCCTGTTCTAGCCCGGCCGATCGCCCTTGGCGGCCGCCGCACCCCGTCGAACCTGCCGAGAGCCCCGGTCTCGCCTGGCGGTCTCGCCGAAGTTCTTCGTCTCTCCTTCACACTCCTCGGTAAGCGGGGGGTTACCACATCCCGTCGCCGGGCTATCCTTGTCGGCGACCTTGTGCGTCCAATTCCACGCCCCGAGACTTTCGATTTGAGCACTCCTGCCCCCGCACCTTCCAAGCGCCTCCAACGCACCCCCGCCGCCGCCACCCGCGCCCTCGCGCTGCAAATCGCGCAGCGCCTCGACGAACACCAAGCCAAGGACATCGTCATCCTTGACGTAGCCAGCACCTTGGTGATCTCCGACTACTTCGTGGTCGCGACGGTGCAGAGCACGCGCCAAGGCCAAGCCCTCGCCAAAGAACTCGACGTCGAACACAAGGCGCTGCGCGGGCGGCGTCGCCACAATACGGGCGGCCTCGAGACGGAGAACTCCAACTGGGTGCTGCTGGACTTCGACGACATCATCGTGCATCTGTTCTTGCCAGAGGCGCGGGCCTACTACGCACTAGAAGACCTGTGGGCGGACGCGCCGCGATTGCCGTTCACGCCGGCCAAGAAGCAGGTCGTCGAGCGCATCGAAGTGCGGCAACCGACCCTCGATGGGTTCGGCGCGTTCCAGCCCGGCGACAGCCCACGCGACGAGTAGCGGCTGCGCCGGCCGCGGCAGGCGCGCCGCGGCGCAGGAATCCACGAGTTCGAGCTGCAATTCGCCGATGAGGCGTTCGTAGGTTCGCATTCAAACAGCGCGATGACCACCCCGATCCGATGGCAGCACTTCGAGCCGGCGACCCTGAGGGCCGCCGCCGCTGCCGATCGCCCGGTGTTGCTGCTGCTCACCGCACCGTGGTGCCAACACTGCCGCGAGTTGCTGGCGACGAGTTTTGCCGACCCGCAAGTGATGGCGCTCGTCAACGACGCCTTCGTGCCCGTTCACGTTGACGCCGAACGGCGACCTGATGTCAACCAACGCTACGGCACCGGCAGCTGGCCGACGATCGCGTGGTTGACACCCGATGGCGAACTGATCGCGCACGACAACTGGCTCGATGCCGAGGCCCTGCGTCAACGCCTCGAACGCGTGCGCGCCACGTGGCAGACGAGCAAACACGACATCCAGCGTGGCGTGCGCGAACTGTGGGCGCACCGCACCGAACGCAACGCCACACCTCGCAGTCGCCTGCGCCGCGAGATGGTCGACGACATCGCGGATGCCATTTACGAGAAGTTCGATCATCGGCACGGTGGCTTCGGTGACGGCATCAAGTTCCCGCACCCCGAGGCGCTCGACTTCGCCCTCGTGCAGGTGATGAAGCGCGACGACGAACGCATGCGCGAAGTCGTCACGCTGACGCTCGATCGCATGATGGAGAGCCCGTTGCACGACATCGTCGACGGCGGCTTCTTCCGCTTCTCACGCACGCCGGATTGGCACACGCCCAACTACGAGAAGCTGCTCGACCAGAACGCGCTGGTGCTGCGCGCCTACCTGGAAGCGTTCCAAGTGTTCGGCAAGCCCGCCTACCGAGCGGCTGCGGAAGGCATCGCGCGATGGATGACGACGACGATGCGCGACGGCCATTCGGCCACCTTCGGGGGCAGTCAGAACGGCGACGCCGACTACTTCGTCGGCGATGCGAGCGAACGCGCCCGCCGCCAGCCGCCAGCTCTCGATCGCACCGTCTACTGCCACGCCAATGCGCTGGCCGTCTCGGCCCTGCTGAAAGCCGCCGCCGTGTTGTCGCGCCCTGAATGGCGCGAGCAAGCGATGACGACGCTGCACTTCCTGCTCGATCATCTGTGGAACGGGCAAGACGTCTTCCACTACTGGGACGGCACCTACCACCTGCCGGGCATGCTCAGCGACCAGGCGTATCTGCTGCGCGCCTTGATCGATGCGTCACAAAACACCGGCGACGCCGACCTGCTGCTGCCGGCCGAGGCGATTGCCGAACGCGCGCTAGAACGGCACAAGGCGCCGAACGGCGGCTTCTTCGACATCCTGCACGACCCGAGCAACCAAGGCTCGATGCGTCGGCGCAACCGCTCGATCCTCGACAACGCCGCCATGGCGGAGTCGCTGGTTCGCCTCTCGTATCTGTCGCGCCGCCCCGAGTTCTACCAAGAGGCGGTGGCGGCCTTGGAGTCGTTCGCCGACGACTACAAGGAGTACGGTTACTACGTCGCTGGCTTTGGCCGAACCGTCGACTTGATCTTCTACGAGCCGCTCTTTCTGACGCTGGTCGGCGACCGCGATTGCGCCGCGTTGATCGAACTACGCCGCACCGCGCTCGCGACCTATGTGCCGTCGCGCATCGTGCAGACGCTCGATCCTCGGCACGACCCCGTGCTGCTCGCTCGCAGCGGACTCCCGATTGAGGCGGCGCCCGTTGCGCATCTCACCGTCGGCAACACGAAGAAGGCCATTGCCCGCACGCCGACCGAACTGCTGGCCGCGATCGAATCCATCGAACGCGAGCGCCGCCAATCACGGCGCTAATTCTCCCGCGAACCCGTCTCAGACCTCGACGCGAGTCGGGCCGCCCTGCTCTTCGTCGGCGACCAGCTCAATCAAGCCCCGCTTCAGCTCTTCGCTGGCGATCTTGATGTAGTTGCGTTCCCGTGTTTCGAACAAGGGCTTCTGGCCGCGCACCAACTCGCGGACGCGCTTCTGCAACAAGGCCGTGAGTCGGAACGAACCACCGACCTGCTTGACGAGCTCCTGGGGGAGGCTCAGTTCCATGGATGTACTGCTGGCTAGGGATGGGATCGGAAGGGCCGAGCAGAGTAGGGAGGTCCCCACCCCCGATCAATGGTCGATTCCGCAGGTTGGCACCCCCCGCGCCAAGGGGGCGCCCCCCCTCAACCTAGCCGAGGCGCGTGCGCGGGGTCACTGTTCGCGGGTGTCCAAGACCAACTGCTCGTCGCTCCAAGCCCAGTGGCCGCGGCGGTTCGTGCTCGCCACCACCAAGTGAATCAGCGTCTGACGTGCCGTCGACGGGCCGACCACCTGCACTTCGAAACCGTGGGGGAAGCCGCCGCTCGCGGCGCTGCTGACCGAGTAACGACCGACGCCAAAGTTCGCCGCGGCGAAGTTGCTGGCCACCGAGTGGTGCCGGTAGCTCAGCAAGCCCGGGACGCTCGCTTCCGAGCGCAGGACCGACCACGGGTCGGGCCGAGTGCCAATCGGAACCGCACTGAGGGACCCATCTGTGCCGTCGATCATGCGCAACGTACCTGCCACCGATGGCAAGGCGCCGCGCTCCCACACCACAACACACGGCGTTCGACTCACCCCCATCGCATCCGGCGTGCCCCCGAGCAGGTGGAGCAACACCTCCGCCTGATCGGCCGGATCCGAGATCTGATCGACCCCAGCTGCATTCAGCATTGGCTCGCTCTCGATGCGCACAATGTTGAGCCCGATGGGCTCGCCGTCGGTCGGCCCGCCGTCCTCCGGCGTCAAGTAGTAGTACACCCACCGATAGACATCGGTCATGTACTCGTTGCCACTCGTACAGACGAAGCGATCCATCCAAGCCAAGCGGGCGATGAACAGGGAGTTGCCAGTGATCTCGCTACCGGCCGTGTCCGGCCGCAACGCCTCTCCGGTTGCTCGCGTCGGCAACCGGCTGCTGCCGATGGGTGTCGGCGCCCCCACCAGATCGAGCAAAGCCAGGTTCTCAGCACCTTCGGTGTCGTTCCCGAAGATACGGACACACGACACCATCTCCGTGCGCATCTGATCCAACAGGTCGTGCGTGACCTCGGTAGCGCGATTGATGCGCCGCGCATACTCCTGCGACTCACCGCCCGTGACCGCAAGCGTCGAGACCGCGTAGACCATCAAGCCGAGCAGCGACGAGGCGGTCACCAACTCGACCATCGAAAAGCCCGATGGCTGCGAACGAATGCATGTAGTCATGACGCAAGTCCTCACCGTTGGATGAACAACCGAGTCTGGTGGTACGAGTAGTGCACTTGCGCCCCTTGCCGGTAGCAGTCGACTCGCAGCATGTAGGAGCCCTCGGGAAACGCGCCAATCGGCGTGGGCCAGTCGTACTCCTCGGTGCCAGCGCCTGCATCGGCCACGATGTAGGTGGTGTCCGTCGGGCGCTCACCGGGCGTCGCCGCAGTGTCATCCTGCACGTACCGCCACGAGGTGCCGCCGTCGTTGGAGTACTGGATCACGTACTCCAACATCGTCTCACTCTCCGTGAAGGTGCCCGTCTCCGCGTACGGCAGCCCATCCCAGCGGGTCCAGTCCACGCCGTATTGGATGATGATGTTCGTGAACCCCTCCAGCTCGGTGATGTCGGTCGGCGACTCGATTTCCATGCGCGGCAGTTGTTCGATTCGCAGTGAGTTCGTGGTACTGCCCGCTTCGAAGAATGTGTGCACGAGCGTCAGCAGCGAGTACTTGGCGATGAACGTCGTGCCGTTGTCGACGGCGTTGCTGATGCCGTTCACGACGACGTAGGCGGCGTTCGCGTTGGTGCTGTCAACCAACTTGATTACAGAAGACCCCGATCCACCTGCGTGCGAGTAGTACTGCTTGTACTCAGTCGCCGTGCAGCGAGTGGTATATGGCGCATTGTTCCAGTGCTCGGCGACCGCGGACGCCATGTTGATGCGGAATGGCCTCGACACCGGCGCTGTAGTCGGCACCGTCATGTTGTAGTTGTCAGCCAGTTCGGTGCCGACCGCGGTCAGGGTGCCATCAGTGGCCGCCCCAGAGTGTTGGAACGTGGACGCCGAGGTGCCGATGTTGAAGAACGTCGTGCAGCCGTAGCTCGAAGTGCGTTGTTGGTGGTCGTAGATCTGGGTCCCGTACGCCGAGCGATTGCTGCTGTTGTAGACCCCGTTGCAGGCGCTTTGGTAGAACTGGTTGGCACTGGTGCCCGCAATCAGGTTGCCCTGCGGCGGCAAGGTGCCGCTCGCCGTGTCGAGCCACTGCGATGCCATGTGTGTGTCGGGTACCAGCTCGCCAAGCCATGGGATACCCCACCAGTAGTTCGCCCCCGCCGCCCTCACATACCTACGCGCGCCGGTGATCGTGTTGATGAAGCTGCTGCCGGTCGAACCGTGTGGCACCATGTTGCTCGGGATCGAACTCGGGTAACCGTTCGCCGAGTCGTAGCCAATGTCGTTGCCGATGCCCATGTAGTAGTAGGACCACCCCGTCAACGTGGTGTAGACGCAACGGCTTCTGACCAGACCTTCGCGCAACAACTGGAAGTAGCGCGGCACGTCGCAGGACATGGCGCCCGCCCAGCGATCCCTGACTAGGGCCGCGCTGATGCAGGTGTAATCGGCGATCGACGGCTCCGAGTTGTTGTTCAGGTCGTCGTGGTACCAGTTGTAGGCGTTGGCGTAATCGCCGATGAAGCAGTCCTTGTAGGGCACGTGGCGCGGATCGCCGTTGAACTGCGCCCGCTCGGTGAACGGCACGTCATCCAAGCTGTCCCCCCACCACGCATAGGTCACCGACAGATTGTCGGGATCGTCCGGCGTCGGCCACATGGTGCCGCTGCTCTGCCAGTCCGTGCTGCCGCCAAGCAGGCCAGTCGCAATGCGGGTGCGTACTTGCAGCTGAACGTCACCGGTCGGGTTGTAGAGGTCCCCGTCCGTCTCGACGAAGGAGCTGTTGGTGAGTACCGCCGGATCAAGTGCCAACGTCCAGCGCGCCGTGTTCTTCGGCCGCGTGTTGTCGGTAGATGTCAGGTCGCGAGCCGAGAAGGCTGCGCCCACACCCGGAACCACGGGGCACGGGATGTACTCCATTTGGTAGAGGCGGGCGCGCTCTGAGTTTGCCAGGCCACGCCCAGCCCCATCGATCGTACACGCCGTCGGCGTATTGTAGAGATACACACGCGTGAACCCTTCGTCGCCGGACACCGGCGGCACCCACTCCGCGGTATAGAACATCTCGTTGGCGGCAGGACTGTCCGTCGAGTGCTTGGCGGTCTGCCAGGTGGTCGCGTAGGGTGATGCTGGGCCGAGCCCGGGGATGTTCTGCAATGTGCACGTCGCGGCGAGTTTCGTTGGCAGGGTGGCATGGGTCAGCTTGACTCCCACGAATTCCACAACCATCGGATCGTTCATCACTGCAGCGCCAGCGTAGGCCGCCGCACTCGTGCGATGGCCGAACGCATACATGCGGAACCGCAGTGGATCCGTCACCCCAGCCACGGCGCGATTCGTGCGCAACTCCTCCGGGTGCGTGACGACGCGAAGGTTGGGATAGGCCACCTGACTCTTCGCCGGATCGCTGTAGTTGCGCAACGCCGGCATCGGCAGCAGCTCACCGTGCAGGTTCATCACCAACGCGTTCTTGTACTTGTCCGGATCGCTGTAGAGGTCTTCGAGGAAGAGTCGGAACGTCGGCTCCTTCGACATGTCGGTCAGCTCAGCGGGCGGCGTCGTGCCGCCAGCGATCGCAGCCAGGATCTCCTGTTCACGGTCCTCGATGTCGTCCACGCGCGCCTGCCACAAAGCGAGCTCGTCGGGATAGCGCATGCCATGGTTGAAGAAGTCGGCGAGCGCGTACGGGTGCTGGTTCAGATCCGCGTCATAGCCATTGCGTTCCGTGCCATCGACGTTGAGGCGCGCCTTGATGTTGTCCGGCACGTAGTAGAACGCCGACGCACTGCCGGCTGGCATGGCGCCTGGGTAGTGATAAGCGTGCGGAATCACCGACAGGCTGTCGGTCTCGACGTTGGTATACGGCCGATACCCCGCGTTGCGCCCGAGGCTGCCCTTCGTGATCCAATGCGAACGGAACTTCAGGCCCGGGTTGCGAGTCTCGAGGTCCGTGATCATCGATTCGATGAAGGGTCGCATCGAGTCCATGAACACCCACCAGCCGGGGATGTTGTCGATCGCCAACAGATAGACATCGAGCACCTGGGTCGCCGGGAACACTTCGCCCGAAGAGTTGACGACTGCCGACAAGTCAGCAAGCGCCCGCTCCACGCCCAGGTTGTCACGCCGATAGACACGAACCGTGACGTAGCGCACGTTGCGGTTGTTGACGCCCGCGAACGGTTGCACCGTGATGCGACGAGCCCACAGCCACTCGCCATTGCGCTGCATGTTGCCCGACACGACATTGTCGGGCAGCACGAGAGCGCCCAGGGTGTCGGTCTGGATCGACAGCGGGTAATTGTTGACGATGCCGTCATCGAGCACGTCGAGGTCGGTCGCTTCGAGATCGCCACGGTCGACGAAGTTCTGAATCTCCGACAGGATCGCCTGCGCCTTGCTGAACGCAAAGACGCGATCCCGTTCACTGTTGGTCGTCTGGTAGTTGACGGACAGATGGTTGATCAAGACGGTCGCCCCGATCACCATGATCAACAGTGAGAAGGCGAGTTCGGCGAACGTGAAGCCGGTTTGGTTGCAATGGTTGCTGCGCATGAGCCGCATCTCCTGACGGTCGGACTTCGGCATGGTCCGCGGGTTATCGGCATCCTTGGCCAACCCCGTGATGCCGATCAGGGCGCGTGTCCCAAAGCGAGAATGCGCCCGCCGCACCGACGTGTCGGCATTTGCAACACTGCGCACGCGGCCCGATGCTGGGTCGTCTTGTCCTGGAACCGTTCGCTCCGCCGCGCCTTTGGCCGCCCGTTGGCACTGCTCGTCCGTCACTGGCGCATCGTCTGCGTTGGCTCCGCCTTCGTGCCCGTGCATGCCGCGGTCTCGCTGTGGATGCCGCGCCTGCTCGGCGACACCCTCGACCATCTGAGTGCAGGCGGTAGCAAGCAACTGCTGGCCGACACGTGCTGGCTCTTGCTCGTGCTGGCGGTGATCGAAAGCGCCAGCCGGTACGTCTCGCGCAAGACCCTGATCGACGCCTCGCGGCATGTCGAGCAAGAGCTCAAGAACGAACTGATCGTGCACTTGCAGCGCCTGCCGATCGCGTGGTTCGACCGCGCTAGGACCGGCGACGTCACCAGCCGCCTGACCCAAGACGTCGAGTTGGTGCGCTTCGTCATGGGACCGTTGCTGCTGCACGGCGGCAGCACGCTCTGCCTCTTGCCCGCGGGCATGTGGTTGATGCTCGGCATGGACGTGCCCGTCACGTTGGCGAGCCTCGGCGGCTTCGGCGTGCTCTTCGTCGCGATGCGCGTGCTGATGCCGCGACTGCACGCCTGGAGCAAGAAGTCGCAGGAAGCGATCGCCGAAGTGTCGCAACGCGCGCAGGAAGACTTCGCCGGCATTCGGGTCGTGCACCAGTTCGACGCGGTCGCGCGCGAACGCGCCGCGATGGCGACCAAGAACCGGCGGTACCTGCTCGCCAACCTGCGCCTCGTGCGGCTGCGTTCCCTGCTCAACGCGATGACGCATTCGACCAGCGGCCTCGTCATGCTCGGCGTGCTCGCCGTCGGCGGCTACCAAGTGATCGACGGCAAGATCACCGTCGGCCAGCTGTTTCAGTTCTCGGGATACCTCGGGCTGATGACGTTCCCGCTGGAGATCCTCGGCTGGACCCTGGCGACGTTGCCGCGCGCCTACGCCGCCGGCATTCGCATTGCCGAGCTGTTCGAAGTGCACCCCGAGGCCGCCACCGGCGCCACCCCGCCGCTGCTCGGCAGCTTGCAAGTCACCAACCTGACCTTCACCTACCCTGGGGCCACGACGCCGACGCTGAGCAACGTGTCGTTCACGTTGGCGCCGGGACAGAAGCTCGGGCTCGTCGGCTCGGTCGGCAGCGGCAAGTCGACGCTGCTGGCGCTGCTGCTCCGCTACTACGACCCACCGCGCGGCAGCATCTTCGTCGATGGGCACGACGTGCTCGACCTGCACCCGAGCGGGCTGCGGCAACTGTTCGCGCTGGCGCCGCAAGAGCCGTTCTTGTTTAGCGACACCGTGGCCGCGAACGTCACCTTCGCGCGTGAACCAAGCCCGACCGCCGAACTCGATCAAGCCGTTACCGCCGCCGCCCTCGACCAGGATCTGCCACAGCTGCGCGACGGTTTGGCCACCATCGTCGGCGAACGCGGCGTCACCCTGTCGGGTGGCCAGAAACAACGCGTCTCCTTGGCGCGCGCCCTGCTGAGCGATCGCCGTGGCCTCTTGCTCGACGACACGCTCTCGGCCGTCGATGCACTGACCGAGCGCCGCATCCTGCAAGGCATCAAGCAACAGCGTGGCACCCGCACCTTGCTGGTCGCTTCCCACCGTTTGTCGGTGATTGCTGACTCCGACTGCATCCTCGTGCTGGCTGGCGGCAGCGTCATCGAACAAGGCGATCACCGCAGTCTGCTCGCGCTCGGCGGCATCTACGCCACGGCCTGGCAACGGCAGAGTGAATCGCGCGCGCTGGAAAGCGACCGGGAGCCACTGCCTTGAGTGACCCCTACGCCGACGACGTGCCCGAGGGCCGCTTCCAACTGGGCTTTCTCGCCCAACTGTGGCCGTTCGTGCGCCCGTATCGACGCGGTTTCGTCGCTTGCTTGGCGATTCTGTTGGTGTCGTTCCTGTTGGAAATGGCGGGCCCGTGGCTGTTGCGCCACGCCATCGACGGCCCCATGCGCGACACCAGCGTCGCGCGCGACGACCGCGTGCAAGCGCTGTTGTGGTTTGGCCTCGCCTTCCTCACCACGACGATCGGCGGCGCGCTGCTCGGCTACGTCTACGGACTGCTGACCGCGTGGAACGGCCAACGCGTCATCCGCGACGTGCGCCGCCAGCTCTTCGATCACCTGCTCTCCACCAGCCTCGCCTTCCACGAGAAGAACCCCGCCGGCAAGCTGACGACGCGCGTCACCAGCGACGTCGAGAACCTGAATGAACTGATCGCCACCGGCGTGCTGCAGTCGGCGTTCGACCTGCTCAAGATCGTTGGCGTCGTCATCGTGCTGTTCTTCCTCGACGTCAAGCTGGCGGTGTTCACCGTCGCCACGACGCCGATCGTCGTCATCATCAGCATCGTCTTCCGCCGCAACGCGCAGCGCGCCTACCGTGCGGTGCGCAGCCGCTTGGCGCTGCAGAACGCCTACACGACCGAACTCATCGGCGGCGTGCGCACAACGCGTGCCTTTGGCCGCGAAGCCGCCGTCGCCGCCCGCTACGCCGAACGCAACCACGAGACCGCGGAAGCCTGGCGCGGCACCGTGCTGCACTTCTCGGTGTTCTTCGCGTTGGTGGATTTCGCGCTGCGCGCGACCACCGTGGGGCTGTTGTGGTTTGGTGGCGCGGCCGTGCTCGAAGGCACCATGCAGCCCGGCCAATTCGTGCAGTTCTGGCTCTACTACGGCCTGTTGTCGGCGCCAGTGAAGGAGCTGGGCGAGAAGTACAACGTGCTGCAAGCGGCGTTCGCGAGCTGCGAACGCGTCTTCCAGTTGCTGGCCGAGCCGCGCTTCCCGCCGCCGCCACCATCCGGCGGGAGCCCGCAAGCGACGCCGCGCCGCGGTGCGGCCAAGGTCGAGTTCGATCGCGTGACCTTCGCGTATGGCGACAACGCGCCGGTGTTGCTCGACGTCAGCTTCACCGCCGAGCCCGGACAGACGATCGCAATCGTCGGCCCGACCGGTGCTGGCAAGACGACGGTGCTGACCCTGGTGGCGCGCCTGCGGGAAGTGACGGCAGGGGCCGTGCGGCTCGACGGCATCGACGTGCGCGAACTCGACCCTTCGTCGCTGCGGCGGCGCATTGCCTACGTGGCCCAGGACCTGTTCTTGTTCACCGGCAGCGTGCTCGACAACGTGCGCATGTTCGATCCCAAAGTCGCCGAAGCGCGCGTCTGGCAAGCGCTCGAGACCGTCGGTGCGGCCGACTTCGTGCGCAAGCTGCCTCAGGGCCTCGCCTCACCGGTCGAAGAACGCGGCGGCACCTTCTCGCAAGGCGAACGGCAACTGCTGGCGTTCGCGCGCGCGCTCGTCGCCGACCCAGATGTGCTGGTGCTCGACGAAGCCACCGCCAGCATCGACAGCGCCTCCGAAGCCCGACTACAGCAAGCGCTGGAAGTGTCGCTGCGCGGGCGCACGGCGCTGGTCGTGGCGCACCGCTTGTCGACCGTGCGCAACGCCGATCGCATCCTCGTGATCGAACGTGGCCGCATCATCGAAGCCGGCCGCCACGCCGAGCTGGTGGCGCAATCGGGCGTCTACGCCAGCATGATTGCGTCCGTCAGCACGCACTGAGTTGCAACCAAAGGTCAGGCGAGAACAGTGCCCGCCGTCAGCTCAGACAAGAACTCCGCCACGGGGAGCACGGACACGCCGCGATCGACCAACCGTTCCTTCCCGCCATAAACGACGAAGGCTGAGGTGATCGCTCCCTCAGCGAGCAAGTCCACAAGCGTGGATGCATACTCACGCCGCCAAGTGCCCGAAGCCTTGACCTCGATGCCGACCTTGCGCTTGCCTCGCTCCCACACAAAGTCGACTTCGTTACCCGATGGAGTCCGCCAGTAACTGAGGTCGCCGCCGATGTTTTGGATGCTGATGGCCGCGCGCAATTCGTGCAGCACGAGTGTCTCAAGCAGCGGCCCACGTTCGGCTGCCTCCAATGGCTCGCGCAAGCGCCCCGCGAGCCCGCGCACCACACCCGGATCAAACAGGAAGAACTTCGGATGGTGCGTTTCCTTGATGCGGGCACGCGGGCGCCACGCCGGCAACCAGGTTGCGATCAGGGTGTCGATGAGAACTTCGAAGTACCTGGCAACCGTCGGCCGAGCCACGCCGGCATCGCGGGAGACCCCGCTGACATTGACGACCTGCCCATTGCACAAGGCCGCCACTTCAAGGAAGCGCGCGAAAGACCCCACGTCCTTCACCAACGCCTCCTGTTGCACTTCCTCCCGCAAGTAGGTGCCGGCGTACGCCTCCAGCAGATCCACCGCCAACTGAGGCTCACTGCGAACGCGTGGCAACATGCCAATCGACAGCATGGAGTCGAGATCGCCACAGGCGGCCTCGGCGGCAGTGAGCGGGAAAAACTGACGCGTAATGGCGCGCCCGGCGAGCAAGTTGGCTTCGAGTCGGCGCAGTTTGCGCGCGCTGGAGCCGCTCAATGCAAAGCGATACCGCTTGCCGTGCTCGGCAATCAACGCATGCACTTCGTCGAGCAACGGCGGCAGCCTCTGGACCTCGTCAACGACGACCCACGCACCCTTTGGCAGCGCTTCGACGCGCGCGCGGAACGCCGCCGGCTGCCTAGTCAGTTCCAGCACCAGCGGGAGGCGCAGGAGATCGAACCACTCGGCCTGCGGCAGATGCTGACGCAACCAAGTGCTCTTGCCAGTCCCACGCGGCCCGAACAGGAAGAAGGAATCAGTCGGCAGCGGCAGGGCGCGTGTATACATCGCGAGCAGTTTAACGGTAAAAATGCTCGCGCCCTATACAACATCCCTAAGTCTATATAAGAAAGCTACTTCCCGGATCCAAACTCGGCCGGCATCGGCCCCGTGAAGGACTTCAGGAAGGCCACCAGGCCACGCACTTGGTCGTCGCTGATCGGCTTGTCCATCACCAGTTGCATGTCGGCCATCTGCCGCACCGTCGCCTCCAAGGTCGCGACCTTGCCGTCGTGCAAGTACGGCGCCGTCTTCTCGACGTTCAGCAGCGACGGCACCTTGAAGAAGAACTTGTCGGCGTCGCTCTTCGTCAGCGCCATGCGCCCTTCATCCTTCGACGCGTAAGGCTTCACCAACCCCGTCTTCTGGTACATGTGGCCGCCAACCAAGCGGCCGACGTGGCAGGTCATGCAGCCGATGTCCATGAAGGTCTTGAGCCCAAACAGTTCATCGTTGCTGAGCGCCTTCTGGTTGCCATCGAGGTACTCATCCCACTTCGACTTGGTGATCAGTGTGCGCTCGAAGGCGCCGATTGCGACCTTGAAGTTGGCGACCGACACCGGCTCCGCGTCCCCTGGGAACGCTGCCTTGAAGCCCGCGACCAGCGTGTCCTGTTCTTTCATCTTGGCGACCAACTGCGCCTCGTCGGTCAGCCCGTGCACGTTCGCATCCAGCACGTGTTGCAGAACTTGCTCTTCCACCGTCGCTGCCCGGCCATCCCAGAACTGACGAAACTGGCGGAACGAATTGACGACAGTCGGCGTGTTGCGGGCGCCGTCCTTGCCGTCGGCGCCGAGCGACGTCGGCTTGCTGTCGACGCCGTAGTTGGCGAGGTCATGGCACGACGCGCAGCTGATGTTGCCGTTCTTCGACAGGTGCTTCTCGTGGTAGAGGGCCTTGCCGAGCGCGACCTTCTCAGGCGAGCTCGCGGGCGGCGCGTCATCGACTGACGGGTCCTTGCCGAACAGCCGGCGCACGGTCTCGTAGTCGAGGCGAACGCGCGGCAAAGGCTTTGGCGCCGTGTCTTGCGGTGCCGGTGCAGCCACCGGGGCTGGGGCAGGTGCTGGCTTGACGCCGGTCAGGTCAGGCGCCGGGGTCGAGTTGACGGGCGCTGGGGTCGGCGCGGGCTTGTCACCGCAGGCCGGGAGGGACAGCAGCGCCAGGGCGCCGCACGAGAGAAGCAGACCGGTCTTCATACGGGGAGACAGTAGGCCGCACGATGGCGGCGTCACCAGGGTGCAACCCTGCAGTCGGGACGGGATTTCAAACTGGACGCGGGAACGCGGTTTTGCCGCAATGCCGGCATGGCGTCATTGATCCTGGCCAGCACGTCGACCTACCGGCGACACCTGCTGGAACGTCTTCGCGTTCCCTTCACGTGCGAACGGCCTGGGGTGGACGAGGACCTGGTGAAGAAGCAGTTGCGGGAACCGCTGGCGGTGGTGCAGGAATTGGCACGGCAGAAGGCGCTGGCGGTGGCGCAGCGGTTTCCGGGGGCGGTGGTGATCGGCAGTGATCAGGCGGCGACGCTAGATGGTGAGATCCTAGATAAGCCGGGGACAGTGGGAAATGCGTGTGCGCAGCTAGCGCGGCTGCAGGGGCGGGAGCATCAACTGTTGACGGCGGTGGCGATTGCGCATGCGGGAGGGGTCGTGCAGTGGGTCGATACGACGCGGCTGTGCATGCGGGTGCTGAGTGGAGAGGAGATCGAGCGCTATGTCCTGGCGGAGCAGCCGCTGGACTGTGCGGGTAGTTACAAGATCGAAGGGCTCGGGGTGGCGTTGTTCGATCGGGTGATGAGTGAGGATCAGACGGCGATTGTGGGGTTACCGCTGTTGCGGTTGTGCCGGGAATTGCGTGGGCTTGGGTTCGCCATTCTGTGACTCACGGTTGTCCAGCGCGCTGGCTCGGCCAAACGTCATCTCACGCCAAGTGAGCGTGCGGCAGCGACGAGGTGGCGTTCTCTACAAACCGCCGGCCGACGATGCCGGCATTGCCCGCGTCGGCACCGCTGTCGCGCATGAACAACGAGGGAACGCGCCGCGACGCAAGCCGCGGTTGTCGACCACTACGACGGGGTCAGGAAGCTCGGCCTCACCGGCGACCAGCGCTTGGATCTCGTGCAGTTCTTGAAGACACTGTGAGCCAGCGCTCGCACTTGGCGCTCGCACTTGTTCTTGTGGTTGCTCGGGTCTCACGATGAAAGCCACGCGCCTGATCGCAATTCACCGGGGCGCCACCACCATGGTTGTGCTGATCTGCAGCACAGGGTTGCTATCCGCACAGTGCGAGAACGATTGGTTGCCGGGCGCGCCCTTGAGCGGCACCAACGGGCAGGTCCGTGCCGCCACCATGTGGGATCCAGATGCGGCCGGCCCAGCCCAGCAGCGCCTCGTGCTCGCCGGTTTCAACTTCACCGTCGCTGGCAGCGTGCAAGCCCATCGCATCGCGGCATGGGATCCGGCTAGCGGTGTCTGGTCGCGATTGGGCACCGGCATGGATGGCAGTGTCAACGCACTGTTGAGCCTGCCGAATGGCGACCTGATTGCCGCCGGCGACTTCACTTCCGCGGGTGGCATCGCCGCCAACCGCATCGCCCGCTGGAACGGCACGCAGTGGTCGCCGCTCGGCGTCGGCTTGAACAACTCCGTGTCGGCGCTCGCGACGCTGCCGAACGGCGACCTCGTCGTCGGCGGAGCATTCGACAGCGCGGGCGGGTTCCCGGCGAACAACCTAGCGCGCTGGGACGGCAACCATTGGCTGCCGCTAGGCGGCGGCACGAATGGGTGGGTGCGCAACCTGCTGACTCTGCCGACTGGTGATCTGCTCGTGGCTGGCGCGTTCACGCTCGCAGGAACGACACTCGCCACCGGCGCGGCGCTGTGGAATGGCAGCAGCTGGACCGACCATGGCTCAGGCCTCAGCGGAGGCTACGTCTCTGGGCTCGCGCTCGCCGCGACCGGCAACCTGTACGCGACGTGGAACTCCAGCCCGCTCCCTATCGTGGGCCGCGTGCTGCAGTGGACTGGTGCCCAGTGGACGCCGCTGGGCGCGCCGTTCACCAACGGCGTGCTCGCGCTTTTGACCCTACCCAACGGCGACGTCGTCACCGGCGGCTGGTTCTCGTTCTACGGCCCTGGCCCGACCCATCGACTGGCGCGCTGGGACGGCACCACGTGGTCGGGCTACGGCACCGGCCTCAACGGCTACGCCAGCGCCCTCACCACGCTGCCCAATGGCGACCTGATCGTCGGTGGCGTCTTTTCGCTCGCGGATGGCGTGCCCGCACGCAACGTCGCGCGCTGGAACGGCAGCACGTGGTCCGCGCTGACCAACAGCTTCGAAGGCGGCGGCCTGTCACTGACTCAAGTGATGGCATTCGCTGCGCATCCCGACGGCAGCGTCATCGTCGGCGGCAACTTCGAGCGCACTCCTGACGGCCTCGCGAACTACATCGCGCGCTGGAACGGTTCGTTGTGGTCGCCGCTCGGCAGCGGACTCGGCGGCGGCGTCAGCGCGGTGGTCACGCTGAGCAACGGCGACGTGGTCGCGGGCGGCGCGTTCACGACGGCCGGCGGCGTGCCGGCGAACCACGTCGCGCGCTGGAATGGCTCGATCTGGTCGCCGCTAGGGGCTGGCGCCAACGGCATCGTGTGGGCGGTGGCGCGTTTGCCGAATGACGATGTGCTCGTCGGCGGCAACTTCGTGATGCCGACGGCCGGCGGCGCCATGGCGAACTGCATCGCCCGCTGGAACGGCAGCACGTGGTCCGCACTCGGCGGCGGCTTCAACCTGACCGTGTTCGCGCTGCACGTGCTGCCAAACGGCGACGTGCTCGCCGGGGGCAACTTCACGACCGCGGATGGGCTGCCGGCAAACAGCGTCGCGCGGTGGAACGGCACCGTCTGGTCACCGCTCCCCGGCCTGACCACCGGCTCCCAAGGCGTACGCGCCTTCGCTCAGCAAACGAACGGTGACCTCGTTGCTGGCGGCGACTTCACCGTCGCGGGATGGAGCGCCTGCCGTGTCGTGCGATGGACCGGCACGCAATGGTCGCCGCTCGGCATGTTCAGCGACGATTCGGTCAACACTCTGGCGGTGCTGCCGAACGGGGATCTGCTTGCCGGCAGCCGAATCGCGCCCACGAGCCCCCAGCTCGGTGGCCGGATCGCGCGTTGGAACGGCACGCAGTGGACGTCGCTCGGCACCGGCATGGACGACCGCGTCAACGCCATGCTGGTGCTCGGCGATGGCGACGTGCTGGTCGGCGGCCAGTTCACCGCTGTCGACAAGTCCGTGTCACGTTGTGTAGCGCGCCTGACGACCGACTGCCCCGCGAGCATCGCGAGTGCCGGGGCAGGTTGTTTGAGCTCCGGCGGCACCAACACGCTGGTCGCCACGACGCTGCCGTGGACGGGTTCGTTGTATCGCGCGCATGCCAGCGGGTTGCCGTTGACGGCCTTCGTCATGCACGTGGTCGGCTTTGCGCCAACTGCGCTGCCGCTACTGTCGCTGTTCCCGCAGGCCGGCAGCGGCTGCGTGCTGCGCGCCGCGCCGGACGTCACGTCGTTCGTGCTGAGTTCCGCCGGCGTCGCGGACGTCGCGATCGCGCTGCCAAACACACCGTCGCTCGCCGGCATGGTGGTGTACGAGCAGCTGGTGCCGATCGAGTTCGATGCCTCCCCGCAGATCGTCGCGGTGACGGCCACCAATGCGCTGCAGTTGACGATCGGCAGCTTCTGACACTGTCTCACTCTCACGGCAGCAATTCGAGAGCCTTCGCCAGCGCAGAGCGAACCAGGATGAGAACAAGGAACCGATCGAGGACGGTCTGCCTGACCAGGAACTGGTGCGGCGCTTCGAAGCGTTCCGCAGCCGCGATGCCGTGCGACCGTCGCAGCTCGCCAGATCCGCGCTAAGGGTGGCAATGGCGCCGAGGCCGACAAGAACACCAAGGACGAAACCGGCAAGTGACGCGACTCAACGCAGCGCCTCGGTGCCGCGGTCGGTGATGAGTGCTTCAGGGTTGTCCGCTTAGCGCGCAAGCGCGAGAGGTCGGCGTCGCCGAGCGGTGCCAAGCCTTGGCTCCCGGTGCGGCAATGGGTGCTGTCGCTGCCGTATCGGGTGCGGACGCTGTGCGCGTAGGACGCAGCGGCGGCGTGCGCTGTGGTGCGCGGTGTGCTGGTGCGCGCGGTGTCGGGCTTCTACGAGCGAATGGCGAAGCGGTCGGCCGTGCCGCGACCGCGGGCTGGCGCAGTGGCGTTCGTGCAGCGCTTCGATTCGGGGCTGCGGCTCAACGTGCACTTCCACTGGTGACGTACCACGGGGTGCTGGCACCGGCGTCGGGATTGCGATCGCGGGTAGTGCCGCGTCGTGTGGCAGAGGAAGGCGAAGCCGGCGGCTGCCGCCACTACACTAGGGGCGGAGTTAAAGGACTGGCGCTGGACGGGTATCCGGGAGGTTCGGGACCGCAGCTTGTTTTTCCTACTCCCTCGTTGTGGCTGAACTCTGAGCCCGATCGTTGCGTGGGCGAACGGCCGAGGTCAGCCGGATCTCGAACACGACCACGATGCCGATGCTGGCGAACCCGATCACCTTCGGCCCTTCGGCGGTCCGCAGATTGACAGCAACGTCGTTTCGTGTTCAGAGTGCACGCGGGGTTTGACCATGCACCGATTGCTTCGCCATTCGTCTCGTGTCCTTTGCAGTGCAGCGGTTGTGCTGTTCGTGGACAGCGTTGCTGCGCAGGTTGGTCGGAACGTGTCAACGTGAATGAGACACGCGGAAGAGAAGATTACTGAGCAGCCGAGGCTAGCTCGGCCGGGATGTCACCGAGCTGGTGGACCTGCAGAGGTTTGTTGAT
>CANEYR010000009.1 GCA_947444055.1 Planctomycetota bacterium | reverse complement strand
GGTGGTCCGGTCAAGGCTGTTGGAGGGCTTCATGAAGCAGAACGAGCGTTTCCTGGTTTACCTGGTGATGGGGTTCCTTGCGTTGATCCTCGTCGTCGCGGTGATGTTCAGTCGTGATCCAGCGAAGGACGCGGGAGTCGTCAAGTCGCAAGGACTCAACCAGATCCTCGGGCAGGAGGACGGGGGGAAGGACGGCGGCAAGCTGGCCGATAAGGAGAGCGGCACCAAAGGCAATGTCGCGCTCGATCCGAAGAGTGACGCGGGCAAGCGGGTTGGCCTGCCGTCGCCGAGCGAGGTGTCGCCGCAGCAACCGCTGATGGCCGGTGGCGCAGCCACCAACCAACTGCTGCTCGCCGCCGATCTGGTCGCGCAGCAGTTCGGCCCGAGCCGTCGCGATCGCATGGCGCGCTGGGTTCGCGCCAAGCAGAACGACACGGTCGAGCTGTTGGTGCGGCGCTGGTGCGGCACGCGCGACCCGTACCTGGCCGAGGCCATGTCCCTCAACGAAGAGCTCAAGGTCTTGCGCGTTGGCCAAGAGATCATGGTGCCGTGGGTCGAGGACGACGTCTTGGTCGCCGCGATCGATGCCCAGAAGCCGAAGACGCTGATGCCGCAAGATGGGCTCGCTAGCGGGGCTGGTACGAAGGGTGGCACCGCGGTGCCCGCTACGAACGACAGCAAGGCCAGCGGGCCGACGTTCGCAATGCCTGGCACGGGTACCGTTAGCGGCACGACCCTTAGCGGCACGACCCTTAGCGGCAACCCGCCAAGCACCGTGGACGCGGACGCCAGCAAGCGGGTGCCCGCGCTGAATGCGGCGGTGGCCGGTAGCACGAGCTACACCACCAAGCCTGGCGACAGCCTGTGGCGCATCTGTGAACGCACCTATGGTCGCAAGAACGCCGACCGCATGATCCCGGTGGTGAAGCAGGCCAATCCTGGGATGACCGACAAGCTGGGTTCTGGCCAGAAGATCGTGTTGCCCGCGGCGCCGACTGCCGCTGCCGCCCCGACGGGTGCCTGAGAAGGCTGGCGCCTGAGAAGTAGGTGCCCGAGAAGGCGGTGCTTACTTGAGGCCGTAGCGCTCCAACTTCTTGTAGAGGTTGCTGCGCTGCAGGTCGATGTTCTCGGCGGTGCGCTTGATGTTGCCGCCGAACTCGAGCAGCTTGCGCCGCAAGAACTCTTTCTCGGTCGCGTTGCCGAAGTCTTCCAGCTTTTCGAAGCGGAACCAATCGGTGGTGCCGGTGGCATCGCGACTCGGGCCTGGCGTCATCACCGCTAACAAGTCGGCGCGCCCGACCTCGGGGCCGTCGGCCAACACGGCCGCCCCTTCGATGACATTGCGCAGCTGCCGCACGTTGCCAGGCCATGGTTGCGCGCGCAGCCAGGTGGCGGCATCGCGGTGTAGACGCCGCACGCCAAGGCCATGGCGGGCGGTGGCGCCGGTCAAGAAGTGCTGCGCCAAGAAATCGATGTCGGCATCGCGGTCGCGCAACGCGGGCAGATGCACGCGCACGCCGTGCAGCCGGTAGTAGAGGTCTTCGCGGAAGGTTTTCGCGGCGACCATTTCCGTCAGGTCTTGGTTGGTCGCGGCGATGACGCGCACATCGACCGCGATGGTCTTCTGGCCGCCGACGCGCTGCACCACTCGTTCTTGCAGCGCGCGCAGCAGCTTGGCCTGCATCGGCAAGGGCATGTCGCCGACTTCGTCGAGGAACAACGTGCCATCGTCGGCCTGTTCGAACGCCCCGGCGCGCCCCGCCATGGCGCCGGTGAAGGCGCCGCGTTCGTGGCCGAACAACTCACTCTCGACCAAGTCCGCCGGGATCGCCGCGCAATTGAGCGCGACGAACGGCTTCGCCGCGCGCGCACTCTGCTGGTGCAGTTGGCGCGCAACCAGTTCCTTGCCAGTGCCATTCTCGCCGGTGACCAACACGGCGACGTCGGTGGGCGCGACCTTGCTGATGATCGTGCGCACTTGCGCCATCGGCGCGCTGTCGCCGAGCAAGCGATGCTCGTTGGCGATCGCGGCGCGCAGGCTCGCGTTCTCGCGCAGCAAGCGCGTCGCGGCGAGCGCGTTCTTGATCGACAGCACCATGCGATCTTTGGTGAACGGCTTCTGCAAGAAGTCGTAGGCGCCTTTGCGCACCGCTAACACCGCTGTCTCCAAATCGCCGTGGCCGCTGATCATCACGACCGGCAGTTCCGGCCGTTCACTCTTGATGCGCGACAGCACGTCGAGTCCATCGAGCAGCGGCAGCTTGACGTCGAGCAGCACCAGATCGACGGCGCCATCGAGGGCCATGCTGACGCCGGTTGGGCCGTCGCCCGCTTCGCGAGTTTGCCAGCCGTCGTAGCCAAGTTGGAAGGCGAGTTCCTCGCGCACGGCGCGGTGGTCGTCGACGATCAGAATCACGGCGGGCGGTGCAACCATCGCTGCCCGATATAGCTGCATGCCCCGGCGGCGCCAGAAAACGCTGTGTTCGGGCCAGGTTTAGCAGGAGAAATCTGCGGCACCTGCGGGCGTTGCCAACGGGGCTGTGGCGCCGGCGCCAGCGTGGGCGCGGGGCAGCGGGCGGCGTTGGTTGGCGGGCGGGGTATCCTTGCTCGACAATTTCGGCCGACGGCTGCGTCTACTTGACGGTCGGGCGACGGAACATAGCATTCGCCAGACCTTTCCAGCCTTGCCCGGCTGGAGGGGAGTTCCGACGCCAGACTCGTCTGACGCCCGCTGCGTCGAACTCTCCGTGATGCCCTCTTCCAAGACCCCTCTGCTTTCGATTCTTAAGGAGTCCCGTTTCATGGCTCGCTCGTTCTCCCAGTCTCTCCTGGCGGCCGCCGTCGCCGTCGTCGTCGGTGGCTCTGCCCTGGCGCAAGGCACGTCTTTGCAGGATGCCGTCACGTTGCTGCGGCTGAACAAGAAGGATGAAGCGGTCGCGAAGCTGCGCGAAATCCTTGCTTCGGATCCGTCGAATGCCGACGCGCTGTCGCTCTATCGGTCGGTCTCGCAGGACGAGTGGTACCTGCTGATGACCCACAAGAACGAGAGCGGCGAAGCCAGCGACATCCAGAAGATCGCGCAGTCGATCCTGGAGCGCGCCAAGGTCGAGACCAAAGCGCGTTCGCGCGACGCGGCCACGATCTCGGCGTTGATCACCACCGCGACGGCTGCGGATTCGGATTACCCGACGCGCCAAGCGGCGATCAACAAGCTCGTCAACGACCACGGCGAGTTCGCGGTCCCTAGCTTGGTTGACAAGCTCGGCAACAAGGACGACCTCGACGGCCAGATCCTGTCGATCTCGGCTTTGCAGCAGATCAACACCGCCGCGGTGTTGCCTCTGCTCGAAGCGCTGAAGAGCAGCAACGAGCTGACCGTGCAGAATGCCGCTGCCGCCCTGCACCACATCGGTGACAGCCGCGCGGTGCCGGCGATGGCCCACCTCGCCAACGACGACCGCCCTGGCATTCGCGACATTGCGAAGAAGTTCCTCGCCAAGAAATCGGCGTCAGGCGACGCCGTCACCCTGCTGCTGACGCAATCGCGCGAATACCTGAAGGGCAACGTCGCCGTCGGCGCCTTCAGCGAAGTCGTGTGGAACCTGCGCGACGACAAGCTGGTGGCGACGGATATCTCGCCGATGCTGTATGCGAGCGAGTTGGCGAAGGCGTGCGCCGCCGAAGCGGTGCGCATTGCGCCATCCAACGGGGACGCGCTCAGCATGCTGGCCCAGTCGAACTTGGCCCAAGCCAACATGATCGAGACCTCGATCGCGCAAGGTGACGAGAAGGCCAAGGCCCTCGAGTCGGTCGCTGCGGAGCTGAAGATTGCCGCCCTCGCCACCGGTCTCGACTCGGTTCGCGACGCGTTGGCCGCCGGCGTCAAGAACGGCATGGCGCCGGTCGCCATCGAAGCGATCTCCGTGCTCTCGCAAGCAGAGAGCGCGGACTCGATCGACCAGAGCACCCTGCTGGCGGCTCTGCAGAGCACCAACAAGAGTGTCCGTTACGCCGCTGCTGAGGCGCTGGTGCGCGCTAGTGGTGGTGTCAAGGTGCCGCAAACCGACGCGGTCGTGGCCGTGCTCGCCGAGGCCGTGACCGAAGAGTCGGTGCGCACGATTCAAGTGATCGCGCCGGCCGCCGAGGCCCGCTCTGCGGTCGAGACGACCAACCAGCATCGCGGCAACGTCGCCGAAGCCAGCGCCGACGCCGTCACCGGCATGCGCAGCCTGCTCGTCAACCCGAACGTCGACGTGGTGGTGATCAACGAGATCCTGCCCGATCGCCTGCCGGAAGACGTCATCGGCAACATCAAGAAGGACGCGCGCATGGCGAACGCCAAGATCGTCATCATCGCGAAGGACGAGGAAGCGGCCAAGGCTCGCTTTGGCGACGGCGTCGCGATCATCAAGGCGCCGCTGACGGGCGAGAACCTGGTCACCGCCGTCAACACGGCGCTCGAAGGCGTCGCCAACGCGGGCAACGCGCGCGCTGAGGCCTACGCGGCCAAGGCCAGTGTCGCTCTGCTGTCGATCGCAGCCAACAAGGGCGCGATCAGCGGTGCCGTGGCGAACCTGACCCTGCAACTGAACCGTGGCGACAACGTCGCCGTGCCAGCGGCCAAGTCGCTCGGCTTCGCCGGTGGTGCGCCAGAACTGGCGGTCCTGACCGGTGTGTTGAGTGGCGCCGGCAGCATCGATCTGAAGAAGGCGGCGGCCGACTCCTGCGGCAACATCGTGACGCGCCTTGGTGCTTGCCCCGAGGAGATCGGGACGGCCCTGGTCGTCGCGCTGCATGAGGCGACGGACGGCGGCCTGCGCTTCGCGCTCGCGGCAGCCATCGGCAAGGCCAAGCTGCCGGCCGCGAAGCAAGCAGAGCTGCTGAAGAAGCTGGCGCGCACGGCTTCGCCGGCGACGGAAGGCTGATCGGCGTCGCCGACGGTCTTTCTTGCAAACAGCAGCGGCCAGCAACGGATGCTGGCCGCTGCTGTTTGTGCTGGTTGAGTTCTTGTTCGAAACTCAAGCATGCGGGGCGCAATGGCTTGCTCTGTCGCAGGGTGAGCCTCTCGCGGGATCGCGCTGGACCGCGGCCCGATTGCTCGCTACTCTCCTTCGCCCGATATCTGCCGATGTAGCTCAGCTGGTAGAGCAATGCTTTCGTAAAGCATAGGTCGCGGGTTCGAGTCCCACCATCGGCTCCACATCGACCGCCCGCAGTGCCCTGCACCGCGGGCGGTTCTATTTTCGGCGAACGGGTGCTTTGGCAGCGACAACAAGGCTGCTGTCCAATCGCCGGTGTCGACGTATCGTGCGCGCCTCGAATCGAACTCGCAGGTGTGCATTTCGAGCAGGTTGCCAATGGTCAAGAACGTGTGGGTGGGTGGAATCGTGCTTCTCTTCGCCGCATGCAACACACCGCCACCGCAGGCGTGGTTGCGCTTCCAGCCGTCGGGCCAACATGCCTTCGTCGCCGGCCCCGATGGCACGTGGCTGACGCGGGTGCAGGGAGCGGACGTCGTGCTCGACCTCAACCGCACCCAGACCAAGGCCCAGCTCACCGTGACCAACACGTCGGGGGCGGCGGTGGAAGTGCGCGTCGGGCCCGAGGCGTCGTCACCGCGGGGATCCATCGGAGATCTGTTGCTGCGCGCGATCAACGGCCCGGTCGGAGAGGGAGCTCCTGACATGGTGCCGTACAACACCATGCAGCGCGTGCTCGTCGAGAACGGCTGGCGCGGCGTCTTCTACTTGGACTCGCCGCTCGGCCGCGATGCGGTCTTGGGCCAGTTCTTCGTGCTGACGGTCGAAGGCCGCAACGCTGCTGGGGACGTGGAGCGCCGATCCATTCCGTTGACTGCGACCAACGCCGGCACGATGCCTCGCGACGGGCGGTGATGCTGGCGCTGCCGGCGATCGAACCGGCCGGATCCTGGCACGCGGTCGTGGTTGCGATCGCGCTGCTTGGCGAGTTGTTGTCGGTGGTCTTCGTCTACCGCGTGCTCGTTCGCGGCGGTTCTCCAGCGAGCACGTTGCTGTGGATGGTTGTGATCCTGGCCGCGCCGTGGATCGGGCTGTTGCTCTACTACTTGCTGCCGCGTCGGCTGCAGTTGCGGCGCTTGCGGCGAATGCGCACCCGCGGCGCCCGCGTGCGGGGCTGGCGATCACGCGACGCCACGGCAGCAGCCGCCGAACCCGCGCGACCCGGACTCGCTTCGTTGTTGGCAGGCACCGATGGCTTTGGGTTGGTGGCGGGCAACGAGCTGACGTGGTTGCCGACTGGCGAGCAGTTTCTGGCGGCGGCAACGGCGGCCATTCTCGGCGCTCGTCGGCACGTGCACTGCGTCGTCTACATCTTTCGCCCCGATGCGGCGGGGTTGCAGTTCTTGGCCTTGTTGACGCGAGCCAGCCGCAATGGCACAGCCGTGCGGTTGCTCTACGACGCGATCGGCAGCTTCGGCCTTGAGGCTGCGCACTTGGCTCCCCTGCGCGCCGCGGGCGGGCGGGCCGAGTCGTTCATGCCTCTGCTATGGCGGCGACGGCCGTTCACGGTCAACCTGCGCAATCACCGCAAACTGTTGGTCGTCGATGGCGAAGTGGCCTTCCTTGGTGGCCGCAACATCGGCAATGAGTACTTCACCGACCGCACCAGCGACCAGCGCGTGTGGCTCGATGCGATGCTCGGTTTGCGCGGCCCCGTCGTCGATCGTTTGCAGGACGTCTTCGTCGAGGATTGGTGCACTGCTACCGAGGAAGTGCTCGCCGACACGTTCACGCTGCCGCAGGCGGTTGGCGCGGACAGCGTGGGGATCGTGTGTTCGGGCCCCGATCGAGAAGAGTCGGACCTGTGGTTTGCCGTCGTGCAGGCGATCGGTGAAGCCGAACATTCGATCGAACTGAACTCGCCGTACCTGCTGTTGCCGAGCACGTTGCTGTTTGCACTGCAGCTCGCCGCGGCGCGCGGTGTGGCGGTGTGTGTGGCGACCAATGGTCAGCCCACGGAGGCGGCCATCCTCTATCACGCCCAGCGCAGCCACTATCGCAAGCTACTGGCGGCGGGCATCCAGGTCTTTGAGTCCATCGACGAGTACAACCACGCCAAGGTGCTGGTCGTCGACGGCAAGACGGCGGTGATCGGCAGCGCCAACATGGACTTGCGCAGCGCGCACCTCAACTTTGAGATCGCCGCGGTTGTGATCGATGCCCCGCGGTTCGTCAGCGAAGTGCTGGCGACGCTGGCTGCTCGCCGACAGCGCTTTCGCCGCATCAGCCGCGCCGACCTGCCGAGCAAGCCATTGTCGCGTGCGCTCGATGCGCTGTGCGGCTTGCTATCGCCGATCTTGTGATTGGCCAGAGCGGTCAGCCGCGCACGAGCTCCCAGATGTCCGCGCCGAGATAGTCCCACGGCAGCCGACCTTCATCACATTCGCCCGGCGTGATCGAAAACTGCACATCGACCATGTAGATGATGCGTCCGGTGGCCTGCCCGATGTTGCTCGCCCCGTGCGCGACGCCTGGTGGAATGCGAACCAAGCGATCTTTGCCGTCGCCGAGCACGAAGCGCATCGTCTTGCCTTCACTCGGCGAACCGGCGCGGCAATCGTGCAGCACTAGAAGCAGCTTGTCGCACGGCGGCACGTACCACACGTCGGTCTGGCGATGGTGCATGTGGAACGCCTTGATCGCGCCAGGCTCCATCTCCGAGTAGTTGAGCTGCTTGCATTCGAAGCCAGGCAACTGCGCGTGCATGCCAGCTACTAGGCGACCGAGCTCGGTGATGGCGCCGCCGTCATCGTTGAAGCGCTTGAGCTCGAGGATGTGCACGCCATCGATGGTCGTGCGACCCGCGTAGTCTTGAACGAAAAAGGCGGCCTGCGCCTTGCTGTTGATGCGGGCCTTGGCGTCGGGATGGAACGGAGCAGTCACGGCGTCCTCAGGGAAACGAGGGGAGAGAATGGCTGCGCCCTTCTCTCGCCATCTGCCGCCTTGATTGCAAGCGCCGCGCCCGCTTTCCGTGCGGGGGCGCTGCCGCCGCTCACTTGACGGGCAGGCGCCAGGGCTTGTCTGCGGCCGGTGCGGCGAGGTCGAGCGTCACGTGCAGGTGGAAGTCGACCACTCGCTTCTCGTTGGTTGACGCCAACGGCATCGCGAAGTGCATCTTCGCCAGCAGCTTGCCCGCGGCATTGGGCTCGATGACGAACTCACTGGGAATGGGGGCTCCGGTAGCGGGCTTCTCGGCCGTCGCGCGCCACGCCGCGACCACTTTGCCTTCGTTGCCGTGCAGCAAGAACCAGTCGTGCTCGATCGCGACTTCGACGGTGTCGACGCGCACGAAGCTGATCTTGCCATCCAATGCGTCCTTGCCCTCGAGGTCCTTCTCGGTCAGGCCAAACCGGGCGATCACTTCGCGCCAGCCAACCTTCTTCGACTTGTCGCCCTTGTCCTTGCCGCCATCGCCTTCGGCGGGCTCATCCCCCTTGGGGTTGCCCTTGCTCAGTTCCTTGGCTCCCTGCTTGATGGCGTCGACCAGTTCCTTCGGCACGCCAGCCTTGCGGAAGAGCACCGAATACAGCCCTGCCGGGGCGACTGGCTCCAACATGGCGCTGCGCGTGACGAGGGTGCCGATGAGGACTGGCTTGGTCTGGCTCGATTCGAGCAGCTTCGCCAGGTCGATGTTCTTCTCTTTGGTCAGCCAGTTTACAGGCGCGAACGACACCGCCTGGTAATCGGTCGGGAAGCCATCGGCGCCGACTTCATACCGTTCGCCGCCGATTTGCGCCGCCAGGTTGACGTCCTGGTCCGTCGCGAACGGGCTCTTGTTGTAGAAGCCGCGCACCATCGAATAGAGCACGTCGTAGCCGGGCCGCATGCTCTTCGCCAAGCGGAAGCCGAGGCCATCCAAGACGTCGTTCGTCTGCATCGGCGCGCGCGCATCGATCAGCAATTGAATGGGTTCGCCCGACGACAGGAACGACCCGCCCTTGCCGATGGCCCGGTCGTCTTTCCATTCTGGCTGACCGGTCACCAAGGCGCCGACCTTGTCCTTTTGCAGCGCCTTCCACTCGTTGGCCAGCGCTTCGACGCCGTTGATCGGGCGGAAGCCAAGCGTGCCGACCATTTGCCAGACTTGGCCAAACATGTCGACGTGGCCGAAGGGCCCGACGGCACCCTTCACGGTGCCGACGGCCTTCAGTACCTGATCCCGCGAGTTGTAGATCTGCAGTTGCTTGAGCAGCAGCTCGCTGTAGTGGTCCGACGTCGCATCGCCGACGACCGCATGCGGCCACAGGTGCTTGCCATCGCCGCGGGCCGCGCGCGTCCATTCGGGTTCGGTTGGCAACCGCATGCCGACTGCCGCCGCGAAGACGTTGGCGTCCTTCCAAGTGACGCCGGTCACCGGGTGGCCGACGATCGACTTGCCGTCTTTATCCTTCAGGTTGTAGGGCAGCTCATCCCCGAGGCGATCCCAGTATTGCAGCGGCCCATCGTCCATCTTTGGGAACAGGCGATTGATGTCAGGCAGCCGCTTGGTGAAGTCCTCGGGGCAGCCTTCGCGCCATTGCAGGAACGGCGGGCGGATCTTGGCGCCGGCCTTGCGCTGCGCGACGACGAAGGTGTCGTACTCCGAGCACTTCACCGGCCACGTCGCCAGCCAAAATGCCTCGACGTTGACGGTGCGCTGGCCGAGCAGCGACAGCGATCGCCGCATGGCGTCCTTGACCTTGGTCTCCGACGACTTGGCCGCTGTCTCAGGCCGTGTCGGGCTTACGACTTGGCAGGCCGCGTCGACGAGTTCTGCGGCCTCGATGCCGATTTCGACGGTGCCGCCTGGCACGAGTTTCAAGAACGTTGGCAGGCCTTCCATCCCGGCATCGCGGGTGGGGCTCGCCTTGGCCGCGCCGCCCGAACCAGCGGGCAGCGGCGCTGGCGGCTTGTTGCCGTTTTGGGTGGATAGTTGCGCCGCCGCTGGCGTCAGCAACATGCCAATGGAAACGGAAGCCAAGAACTGCGCTCGCAGCGAGGTCGGAAGCATCGTGCTGATCGGTGGGGCAGGGGCAAGCTGGGCGCCCGAGGGGTTGGGCGCCCAGGATTCGGGGGGCCGGGATCCTAGCTTCCGGCAACGCTGTCGTGCCATGATTGTCTGCCGCGACAGCAATCTGCCAAGCCCCCGTCGCATCCCACCCGACGCCTTCAGAACAGCAGGTCCGCGTGTGGCGCGAAGAAGCGGTTGCCCGACCGTTCGAGGCCGTCGGCAACCAAGTGCGCCAGGTCGGGGTCAAAGTGCGTGCCGGCTTGCGCGCGGAACAGGGTCACGATCTTTTCGATCGGCCAGGCGGGCTTGTAGCTGCGCTGCTCGGCGAGCGCATCGTAGACCTCGGCCAGGACCAGAATGCGCCCTGGCAACGCGACTTCCTCGCCCGCCAGGCCGTTGGGATAGCCGGCGCCGTCCCAGCGCTCGTGATGTTGATAGACCCAGTTGCGCACGTTCTCGTGCTCCGTCAGCTCGGACAGGACCTCGTAACCCATCGCGGGATGGCGCTTCACGATGTCCATCTCGTCGGTCGTCAGCGCCCCTGGCTTGGTGAGGATGTGGTCGGGAACACCGATCTTGCCGATGTCGTGCAGCAAGGCGGCAAGCCGCAGCGAGGCGCGATCTTCGGTCGACACCGCACAGCGCTTGGCGAGCACGTCGGTGTAGCCAACCACGCGCGCGGCGTGGCCGCTGGTCGTGGGGTCCTTCATCTCGATGGTGCGGGGAAGTACCGTGGTGAGCACGCGGTTGACGGATTCCAGCTCCGAATTGCGGCGCGCGAGCTCGGTCTCCTGGATCACTCGTCGGCAGGTCGCCAGCAGCAGCGACGCCTCTACCGGTTTGGCGACGATGTCGGCGACATGGCTGCGCAGCGCTTCTTGGGCGCCATCGAAGGTCGGCCGACCCGTCAGCACAATGACGGGGGTGTGCGGGCGCCGTTCGCGAGCCACCGCGGCAATCTCGACACCGAGGTCGGTCTCGCCCAAGTAGAGGTCCGTCAAGACCAGTTCGAAGCGTTCGCTGCGCATTACCAAGACGGCTTGCAGCAACGACGTAGCGGTGGTCACCAAGTAGCCAGCGCCGACCAGCACATGGCTGAGGCCGCGCAGCACGTCGTCTTCGTCGTCAACCAGCAGCACCCGCTGGCGTTTGCAATGCAAGTCGGTCTTGGAATCTCCGTTGGTAAGGCGGCTAGGCAGGCAATCGGGGGAGAGCGGGGCAGCCGTCTGGTGTCGGCGCCACGCACTGGAAGCCTCAGGAGGTCTCATGTCTGGGTCGCCGATCTCACTTTCGAGAGATCGTGGGTTCTCGGAGGGCCGCATCTGGGGGCAGTCTCCACACCTTCTCAGGGGACTCAACAGGCTTGAGCAAAAAGTGTGGAGAGTTCTTAGCGCCTTCACATGGCGCCTTGGCGACCATGCAAATGTCGTGCAGCGTCGTGGAATTGGTCGGGCCAGGCCTTCGCCGCGAGAAGAAGGGTTGCGTCCAGTCGGACCGCCGACGAATCTGGGTCGCCATGTCGGCACCCCTCGCACGCACCGTTTCGCCTGCCGACTTGGGGGTCCGCCTGGACGTCTTCTTAGCGAACCAGCCCGAGATCGGCAGTCGGCCGGTCGCCCGCCGCATGATCGAGCGCGGTGTGGTGCGGGTGGCTGGCCGCCGGGCGAAACCAGGCATGTTCCTTGAGCTAGGCGATGAAGTGCAGTTCGAGCCGTTGGCGGAACTGTTGGTCGACCCGCTGACGCCGGATCTGCCTCTGCCCGAAGTCGCGGTGCTCTACGACGATCCGTGGCTGTGTGTCATCGACAAGCCCGCGGGGCTTGCCGCGCACCCGCCCGAGGATCCGAGTGTGGTCGCGCACACCGTTGCGAGTTGGGCGCGGGCTCGCTTTGGCGACCTGCCGAGTGCCCCGGACGTCGAGCGCCCCGGCATTGTGCATCGCTTGGACCGGGACACGACCGGGGTCATGGTGGTCGCGAAGACCGAGGTCGCGATGGCAGCGCTGCGCGTGCAATGGAAGGAACGCGAAGTGCACAAGGAGTATCGGTGCCTCGTGTTCGGCGAGCCGCGCTTTCAGAGTGACTGGATCGAGAAGGCCATCGCTTCGGACCCTCGTCATCCCGATCGCATGACGGTGGTCGATCAAGGTGGTCGCGAGTCGTCGACCTTCTATGAAGTGATCGAGCGCCTCTCGGGCTTTGCCTACGTTCGCTGCCAGCCAAAGACCGGCCGCACGCACCAAATTCGCGTGCACATGACGTCGATCGGGCATTCGCTGGTCGGTGACCGCGTCTACCGTTCGCGGCAGCGCCAGCATGAGTCGTTGCCAGCGGGCGCGCCGCATCCTGGACGCCAGTGTCTGCACGCGATCGCGCTTGAGTTGACGCACCCCGCGACGCAGGAACGGTTGCGCTTTGAGGCGCCGTTGCCGCGCGACATGACCACGTTGCTGGAGTTCCTGCGCGCGCAGAAACCCGCCGAACGGCGGCGTTGATCCAAGCCGTGGCTGTGGCAGAGTCAGGGCCGTCGAGCGCCGCAACCGCGGCGCCAGCTAGGTGACGTTCATGCAGAGTCGTTGGCAAGACGCGGAAGCTCTCGAATACAAGGCGCGCTACGCCGAGCACGGTGAGGCCGTGGCGCTGCGGGTCTACACGTCGCGGCTGCTCGGGCGCGATGCGACCTTGGTGTTGCACGGTGGCGGCAACACGTCGGTGAAGACCACCGCGCGCGATTTGCTCGGTCGATCGATTGCTGTGCTGTGCGTAAAGGGCAGTGGCAGTGATCTTGCCGACGTCGAGCCCAGCGGTCTGCCGGCTGTGCGGCTCGAACCGTTGCGCGAGCTGCGCACGCTCGAACGACTGCCCGATCAGGCGATGGTGGACGCCGTGCGCGGGGCGCTGATGGACAGCCGCGCGCCCAATCCATCGGTCGAGACGCTGCTGCATGCCTTCTTGCCGCACACGTTCGTCGACCACACGCACGCCAACGCGATCTTGGTGCTGACCGATCAGCCGGACCCCGAAGTGCATGTGCGGGCAGCCCTCGGCGACGACGTCGTGGTGCTGCCGTGGATCATGCCTGGCTTTCCGCTGGCGAAGGCGGTGGCGGTGGCGTTCGAGCGCGCACCGCATTGCCGCGGCATCGTGCTCGCGAAGCACGGCTTGTTCACGTTCGGTGACGACGCCAAGCAGAGCTACGAACGCACGATCGAATTGGTCGACCGCGCCGAGCGCTACATCCGCCAACGCATCGGTGGCGTGCCGGCGATGTTGGGCGGTCAACCGGCGCCGCTGCCAATGGCCGAACGCCGGGCGTTGTTGGCGCGCGTCTTGCCAGTACTGCGCGGCGCCTTGGCGACGTCGTTGGACACCGTGGTCGGCGCTGTCTGGCAGCGAGTGATTGCCGAACCTCGTCTCGACGACGACCTCGCAGCGTTCGCCGCGCACGGCTCGGCGCCAGCCTTGTGTGCCACCAACCCAGTCACGCCAGACCACGTGATCCGCACCAAGGGTCACTACCTCTTCGTGAAGCAGAGTGTGGTGCTCGATCCGGGTTTGCTGCGCCGTGAAGTAGCGGCCTACGTCGCTGCCTATGGCCGTTATCACGCCGCCCACGCGGTGCGGTGGTCGCAGCGCATGCTGAGCCCAATGCCCGTTGTCGTGGTGATCGAAGGGGTTGGCTTGGTGGCGCTGCAGCCAAGTCGCAAGGCCGCGCGCATCGCCGCGGACATTGCCGAGCACACCTTGCGGGTGAAGGCCAGCGCGCATGCACTCGGCACCTACGTGCCGTTGGCCGACGGCGACCTCGCCGAGATGGAGTACTGGCCGTTGGAACTCGCCAAGCTCGGCACCGTGAAGAATCCACCCTTGCTCGGGCAGGTGGCGTTGGTCACGGGCGCGGCGGGCGCCATCGGGGCTGGCATCGTCGAAGCCTTGCTCGAGAACGGTGCCTGTGTATTCGCTACCGATGTCGACGCGGCTCGGCTCGCGGTCGTCGCCCAGCGCTTCGCCAGCCATCGCGGCCAGCTCGCCACCGGCGTCGCCGACATCACCGATCCGCAGGCGGTTGCCGACCTCTTCGCGCAGTGCTGCTCGACGTTCGGCGGGGTCGATTGCGTGGTCCCCAACGCCGGCATCGCCCACGTCAGTCGGCTCGACGCGATGGACTGCGAGCGCTTTGCGAAGGTGATGGCGGTCAACACCACCGGCACCATGCTCGTGTTGAAGGAAGCGGCGTTGGTGTTCCGTGCGCAGCGCACCGGCGGCAGCATCGTCGTGCAAGCCAGCAAGAACGTGTTCGCACCTGGGGCCGGCTTTGGCGCCTATTCGGCTAGCAAGGCGGCGGCGCTGCAGTTGGCTCGCATCGCCGCACTCGAGCTCGCGGAATTGGGAGTGCGCGTCAATGCCATCAACGCTGACGCCGTCTTCGGCGACGACGACGTGCCGAGTCAGTTGTGGCAGGAAGTCGGTCCCGGCCGCATGCAAGCGCGCGGACTCGACAGCCAGGGCCTGCGCGAGTTCTACCGCGAACGCTCGCTGCTGAAGGTGCCGGTGTTGCCGCGCCATGTCGGCGAGGCGGTGGTGTTCTTCGCCAGTGCGCGCACGCCGACGACCGGTGCGGTGCTGCCAGTCGACGGTGGCTTGCCGGAAGCGTTCCCGCGATGAAGGCGACGGCTGCCGACGCGGCGATTGACCTGCGCGGTCTGCGCAAGACGTATCGCAAGGGCAAGCAAACGACGGTGGCCGTCGATGGGCTCGATCTCGTGGTGCCGCGTGGGGAGGTGTTCGGGTTGCTCGGCCCCAACGGTGCTGGCAAGACGACCACGATCGAAGTGTGCGAAGGCTTGACGGTGCCGGATGCGGGTTCGGTGCGCATCCTCGGGCGCGAGTGGCGCACCGGCCACGACGACGCCATTCGCAGCCGCATCGGTGTGTGTTTGCAGGAGACGAAGTTCCACGAGAAGGCGACCGTGCGCGAGACGCTCGAATTGTTCGCTGCGTTCTTTCCGAGCGGTCGTGCGGTCGATGCCGTGCTCGACGTGGTCTCGCTGCGCGAGAAGGCCCACGCGCGGCAGTCGACGTTGTCCGGTGGGCAGCGCCAGCGGCTCGCGGTCGCCACCGCCCTGCTCGGCGATCCGGACTTGCTGTTCCTCGATGAGCCGACCACGGGTCTTGATCCGCAGTCGCGCCGGCAGTTGTGGGACGTCGTGCGGTCGTTCAAAGCCGCTGGTGGCACCGCGGTGCTGACGACGCACGCCATGGACGAAGCGCAGCAGCTGTGTGATCGCGTGGCGATCATCGATCGCGGCAAGGTGATCGCGCTCGGCTCGCCGACCGACCTGATCCGTTCCCTCGGTGCGGAGCACCTCGTCGAAATCGATGGCGAGCACTTTGCCGAACGCATCGCCGCCGCCGAACTCACCGCCTTGCCGGATGTGGTCGCGCACGAACTGTCCCCGGCGCGCGTCGTGCTGACGGTGCGGTCGGTGCACACGGCGCTGCCTGCGGTGTTGGCGTTGGCGCGGCAGCGGCAGGTAGAGATTCATGGTCTGGCCACGCGCCACGCCACGCTCGAAGACGTGTTCGTGCACCTGACTGGGCGCCACCTGCGTGAGGACAGCAAGTCATGAGAGCGCGCGTCTTGTTGGCCGTGGCGCGAACGACGTTCCGCGAGTTCTGGCGCAGCCCCGAAGCGGTGTTCTGGACCTACGGCTTTCCGGTGCTGATGGCAGTGGTGCTGGGGTTCTCGTTCCAACCTGGCGAGTTGCCGAAGGTGCCGGTGGCGGTGGTTGCTGGCGGCGATGCGGTGGCGCTGCTCACGACGCTGGGGCAGGAGCCGCGGCTGGCGGTGCAGCTGTTGTCACCTGCCGACGCGGACCAAGCGTTGGCGCGCGGGCGTGTCGCCTTGCTGGTTCGCCTCGATGGCGCCTCGCCGGTGTTGCGCACCGACCCGACTCGACCCGAGGCGGAGGTCGCACGCTTGTTGGTAGAGCGGCGCCTGTTGGCCGGTCCGGAGACGACGTTGCCGACGATGCGCAACGAAGTCGAAGATCGCCCCGGCGCACGCTACATCGACTTCCTGATCCCGGGTTTGATCGGGCTCAACTTGCTGGGCGCGGGCATGTGGGGAGTTGGCTTCAACTTGGTGCAGATGCGCACGCAGCATCTGCTGCGGCGGCTGGCGGTGACGCCGATGCGCCATCGTGAATTTCTCGCCGGCTACCTGCTCGGGCGCATGGTGCTGGTGGTGCCGGAAGCGGTCACCATTGTGCTGTTCGGCCACTTGGTGTGGGACGTGCCGTTTCGCGGCAGCTTGCTTGCTACAGCCTTGCTGGTCGCCGTCGGTGCCTTCGCCTTCGCGGGCCTAGGCTGTTTGTTGGCGACGCGCGCGCGCACGATCGAAGGCATTGCTGGGTTGATGAACCTGTTCCAATTGCCGATGTGGTTGCTCGGTGGCGTGTTCTTCGATGTCGAACGGCTGACCGGTGTCGTGCGATGGGCGGCGGAGGCGATGCCGTTGACGCACATCAATCGGGCGCTGCGCGACGTGATGCTGGCGCCAGGAACGTTGCTCGACGTCACCGTTCCGTTGCTCGGCTTGTTGGGCTTCGCGTTGGCGTGCTTCTGGTTGGCGCTGCGTTGGTTCCGCTGGCAGTGAGTGGTGTTGGCTGCTGACTCGCTGCCGCGCGCGCACTGAGGCTGGCCTTGGTGTCCGTCAGCACCAGCGCCCCATCGCCGGTGCGGTCGACATCGCAACGACCCTGTTCGCGGCACTCTGCCCGCACGAGCGTGATCGAGCCGCCAGCGAACACGCCGCACCCGGCTTCGGCGAGCACGCCGACCATGTTGCCGGTGATGGTGGTCTCGACCAACTGCACACTCGCCGCATCGCTCGCCACCGCACCGTGATCGCAGAACGCCAAGCGTCCGCCGCGAACGTTCACCTTGGCCCCAGCCGTCGCGGCCAACCCGTGGCCGCGGCAGAGCGCGATCTCGGTGTCGAGCAGGACGACGTTGCCGCCCGCGATCGACAAGCCATGGCCCCCGGCGCTGTGCAGTGTGCAGTGCTTCAGCGTGGCCGCTGGCGTGCCGCACAAGGCAAGCAATGGGCTCGCGAGACCGCGCAGGGTGACGTGGGTCATCGTCACCGAAGCGCCGACGCACAGGAACGCGGTCGAGTCGGCGACCTCGATGGTGATCGGTTGTTCGGCACTGCCCTGCGCGAACACTGGACCGCGCGTGCGTACGGTGACGTTCTTGCCAAGCGCCAACTTGGTGCCCGCGACGAGGATCAGCGTCGTCGTGGCCGCGAGATCGAGGGAAGTGGTGAGGTGCACCTGCCCAGGGCCGAGTCGCAGTTCGGCGGGTGGCGTGGCGCGCGTCCACGGATGCACGCTGCGTGTCGCGAGGGCGCCCGCGGGCGTCGTCGGCGCCACCACCTCGTTGGTGAAGGCATTGCGAAAGCACAGGTCGCCACTCGCAGCGGCCAGCGTGTAGTGCAGCGCGGCGGGTCTTGCGTGCGGCGCCGCCACGCCAGTGCCATCGTCGGCGCGATGCTGGGGGGCGGCGAACAGCTCAAGCGACAAGCCTGGCGGCAGCCACGCCGCGCTATGCCCCGTCGTCGAGAATGCTGACGAGCCATCCTTCTTCGTCGCGGTGACGGCCACGCTACCGAAGACGGTCACGATCGAACGTTGGGCATCGGCGGGATCCGCCGCAACGGCGACCCGCGCGTCCGCGAAGTAGGCGCGCAGATGGTGTTCGCGCGCCGTCACGAAGGCGGCGAAACGTTCGACCTCCTGCGGGATCGCGCTGGCGGCCAGGGCCTCGACGACGAACTGCCCTCGGTGCAAACGCAGCCGTGCAAGCTCGGGATCGTTGGCGAACGCCGACGTCAGGTTGGCGACATGCAGCCGCGCCGCCGCGAGCAAGGCGCGCGCCGAACCGGCGTTCTGCAGCAGATCCCACAGCCCGTGGTTGCGCGCCTGCACGAAGGCAGGGTCACACAGCAGCCGTGCCGCCAGCGGGTGGCGCGCGACGTCGACGGGCAGCGTCGCTTCGGCGTGAATGCCAAAGCCGTTGGCGTCCCACAACAGCGGTTCGAGGCAGTCGCTGCTCGGGTCGGCGAACAGCACGTGGTTGTGCGCGCGGTCGGCGTGGATGCTGCCAACGAGCACGGCGATGGCGGCGGCGCTGGCGGTGGCATGGAGATCGAGCACCGCCGCGATGCGATCGAGGTTGTCGGCATCTGCCGGCGCACGCAGGGCGTTGAGCAGCGCGCTCAGCAGTTGCACCGCTCGCGGTGCGCTCGCGCCAGTGGCGCGCCATGCCGAAGGGTCGGCCCACAGGTCGCGATGGCGCCGGTCGCCCAGCGCGTCGCCCTTCCAGAACGTGCCGCGGGCGCGCCCAGCGGTCGCGGCAAGATCGTCGCCAGGGCGCAGGGACCGCAAGTAGACGCCGCGGTCGGTGCGATCGAGTTGCAGGCGCACCGGCGTCGTGAACGCATGCAGCAGTCGCTGCTGTGACGACAGTTGGTCCGGCAACCAGTTGCTGAGCGCGAGCGGATCTTCCGGGCGCGACAGCTCGACCCAACGCGGTCGCAGTGGCGAGGCGCTGGCGCGTTGCTCGATGCGCAGGGAAGGCTTCGTACGCCCGTGGTGCCAGGGACTGAAGCCGCGCAGGCTCGCTTTGCCGTTGGTGGGGGCGGTGTCGCGATCGGCGAACAGCACCGGGACGTCGCCGCCGTCGTCACCCGTTCGGCGGCGAAACAAGTCGTCGCTGGCGGCGTCTTGCAAGTCGACCACGACCACCGGTAGGTGCCGTTCGCTTGGTGTGGCTCGCCACGGCAGCGCGCCGAGCAGGCACGCCAGGGCGGCGACGGCGATTCCGGCGACCACGATGGCTCTGCGCATGCGTCGATGGCATCGGCAAAGCCCCGTGGTCAGCTTGAACGGCGGGTCACTTCATGAGCCGACGATGCGCAGCACGGGGTAGGTGTCGGTGGTTTGGGCCTCGAAGAAGTTCCACGTCGACAGCGAGTCTTCACTCTCCGGCTCGAGCAGTTGGGCGGCGAGGCGGCCAAGTCGTTGATGCGCCGAGATGACAATGGTGCCGAGCGGCAGTTCGGTCGCCGTCGGCGCCGACCACGTTCCCGCGAGCTGCAGTTCTTGATGACCTTGGTAGGGGCGCTTGGGTTTCTTCTTGTTGGTGACGGCAAAGCGCTGGGCTTGCACGCGCCGCACGGCGTCGACGGCGGTGAACTGGATGCCGTGTTGCTGCAGTCGGGTGATGACTTCGGGCGACGGCCCGGCGATCGCCCACGCGTCAGGCAAGACGCGCTGGCTACGCGCCCGAAAACCGCGGAACACCGGCATCGTCTCTGCCGTGCCCGCGCCTTGGCGAACGAAGCGCAGGTCTTGCTCGCCACTGCCGTCGACGCGATCGACCGCACCAACCAGAACCGGCAGCGACTCCGGCGGGGCATAGGTGGTGTCGTAGCCAAACCACACTGGTGCGTCCTCCCGCAGGCGTTGGTCGGCAGCGGCCGTCACCTGGCGCACTTCGTCGGCTCGCCGCACGAGGCCTTGCAGCAGGGTCAACACGAAGGCGCGAGTCGCTGCGATACGGGTCTTGAAGTCGTCGTAGCTGTAGGCCTCGCTCAGCACCGCGAGGCGATTGCGCAGCCCGAAGTAGTTGATGCCGTAGCGGGCGCGATGGTCGTACGAATACCAACCGCGCACACCCGGCGTCGACTCCGGCGAGCCGCTGCCATCCCAGTCCTTGGTCTCGAAGTTGCCGTAGTCGAAGGTGGCAAAGCCGTGGTCCTTCTGCATCGCGGCATCGGCATCGTCGAGCAGAGCGCGCGACAGGCGCGCGACGCCAGGATCACCGTTGGGCGACAAACCGGGGGCGTAGGTGAGGTGGTAGCCGTGGTAGGAGCCGTTGGTCGTGTGCAGATCCACGAACAGATGCGGGTCCACTTCCGAGAACAATTGCACCAGCGTGCGCGTCTCCGGCGCGTCGAGCTTGACGAAGTCGCGGTTGAGGTCGAGGCCTTGGCCGTTGGGCCGCTGCCCGACCAGGTCTGGACCGTTTTGGCCGGCGCGGTTCTTCGGCGCGACCTCCTCGTTGCCGTCGACGTTGTAGATCGGCAAGAACCACAGCTCGCATTGCGCGAGCAGGTCGCTGTGTTCGCCGCTCGCGAACTCACGTACGAGCTGCTGCGCGGCTTCTTTGCCTTCGACTTCGCCGGCGTGGATGTTGCCGATGATGAGCGCGCGCAGTCGTGGCGGCTGGCTGGCGTTGGTGGTTGGGGCGGCGATCTTGACTAGCAACTGGGCGCGGCCTTCGTGGGTCTTGCCAGCGACGCGAACGGTCAAGCGGTCGCCGTGCGACAAGCGCACGCAGGCATTGAGGAAGCGTTCGACGTCAGCGGCGCGCGAGGTGGCGGTGAAGTTCGTCGCCTCAGGAACGGTCTTCGGCGGCTCGGCTTGGGCGGCGGCAGCAGCAGCGAGACACAGCACAAGAAAGCGATGGTGCATGGGGCGGTTCTACGGGTGGGTTCAGCGAGTGCGGGTGATGAATTCGAGCGTGCTTTGCTCGGCGCGGTCGGCCGCGGTCAGCGCGCGCAACCAATCGGCGAAGGCCACCGCTGGGCGCGTGGCGGCGCCGATGCGCAGGTACCGTTCGCAGGTGATCTTGCCGCCACTGGGCGTCACGTGCAGCGAGAACTGCATCGGCACCTCGCGCACGTCCGTCGAGGTCGGTACTTGCGCGAGTTGTAGGTCGGGGCCAGGGTCCAACTCGATGCGCCAATCGCCGTGGATGTCGGCGCCGATTTGCCACGGCAGCGTGCGTTCACTGCGGTCGCCGAAGGTGGCGACGAACTTGGTCGGTGGCAACGGCAGCGGCACGACGAAGCGGTCGCCGTTGCGTTGCCCGCAGGCGCGCTTGCAGGTGGCGGTAATGCGCAGCGGCTGACCAGCGGCCATGTCCGCAATGGCAGCGCTCTCGATGCGCCAGCCGGGGAACATCTGTTGGGCGATTTGGCGCGCCGCTTGCTTCTGCACGTTGTCCTTGAGCTGTCGCAGCTGCTCCGCCAACGAGAAGCCCTGCTCATCACCGAGCTCGGCGGTGGCGGTCAGCACCAGGGTCTTGTCGCTGACGACGGCGCTGCCGCGCACGGTGAGACTCTGCGCGCCACCAGCACAGCTCGGCAGCAGGAACGGTTCGATGTGGTCGCCATGCAGAATGCTGGCCATGGTGCCGGCGCGGCTGGCGGGAACGCGGCCGAGCGGCCAGTGCCGCGGCGTATCGACGAACAGCGGCAGCCGTTGGTCTTCGGCGAGCAGCAGCAACGCGGCTGGCATCTGCACGGCTTCGCTGTCGGTGAAGAGCGAGGACGTGCCGCCGCTGAGTTCGACCCGCACATCGCGGCAGGCGAGCGGCAGCACGGTGAGGTCGGCTGCGCGCAGCAGGGCCACCGCCAGCAAGAAACGACTGCCCTTCTTGCGCAGCAAGGTCTGCAGCGCGTCGTCGGATTGGCCATCTTCGATGGTGGCGTGGCAGAACGTCCAGATCGCGTTCGCCTTGGCGAGTGCATCGGGGCAGTTCGCGGTCAGCACCGCGCTCTGTTCGCGCAAAGGCGAAGACAGGCGAGTGCGGCGGCCGAGCTGTACGGCATGGTCGCGCAAGGTTGCCGCGAGCGGTTGGTCTTCCCCGACCTCGGCACATGGCACCAGATCGAACAGCGACGGCGTGAAGCGTTCTTTCGCCAGCGTCGCCAGGTCGGTGCGCGTGAACACCTGCACGGTGCGTCCGTCGGCCAAGGTCGCCGTAGAACTTGGCGCAGCGAGTGCGCGCGTGCGCAGTTCGCCGCGGCCACTTGGCAGCACCAGCACCAGTTCGGTGAGCAGCGACGGTTCGTCAGCCGAGCCGAACAACGCCGGCGTCAGGGCCAGTGAGCCAGCCCCTGGCTCGGCGCCATGTTCGCGGTAACGCCACTCAACGAAGGCGCCGGGCACCAGCCGCTGCAGCGTGTAGTCGCGATCGATTTTCGGTGGCACCGACTCGCTGCCGTCGGCGCCGAGTGTGCGCAGCAGCAGCACTTCGTCGATGTTGCCAAGCCCGGTGCCTTCGCTGAAGGCTTCCACACCGGCTTGGTCGTTGATGCGGCGCACGCTGTGCACTTCGCGCATCCAGCTGCCATCGGCGTGCAGCATCAGCATGTGCTGGTCGAGCACGACGGTCATCGACGAACGCTGGTCGCGCTCGCTGGGCTGGAACGCGGCGATCGCGGCCTTGCCATCGCGACGGAAGCGCAGCAACTCGTCGGTCGGCTCGGCGGTGCCGGTGAGGCGCGCCAACCAAGCGCGCAACGCCGGTCGATCGCCACCGACTTCGAGGCAGCGCTGCAAGCAGGCCACCGTGCGCTCGCGATGGCCGCAGCGCTCGTGGTGAGCGGCGAGTTCGGTCAGCAAGTTGGCGTCGGCGTGGCTGTGTGCCGCCATGGCGTCGACGAGGCGACGTTGTTCCGCCGTGTTCTCTTGGGCGGTGGCGAGTTCGAGCTGCAACCGCAGTCGCCCCAAGGTTGGTTCGGCACCAAAGCTCGGCCACGCGTGTGCCAGCAGTGCCAAAGCGGCGGCGACATCGAGCAGTGCGACCGCATCGCGACAGGCATTCTGCGCGAGACTCGGTTGGTCTGGCCGCAGGGCGAGCGAACGTTGGCGCATCGCCAAGACGGCGCGGCCATCGCGGCTGGCCTGCAGCTCCTGCGCCCACAGCGCGAGCGGACGCGAATCCTGCGGCCAAGCCTTGGCCCAGTCCTGCAGCAGCGGCAGCAGTTCGGCTTGGAAACGCAACTGCCGCAGCAGGTCGGCGCGGCGGGCGAAGGTCTCGGGGCCCGGCTGCTCGGCGGCGGCCAACAGCCGCAGGGCATCCTCGCGCTGGTCCTGTTCCTCCTTGTGCTGGGCTACGGCCATGCGGGCCGTGTGGTGCGCTGGCAGCAACGTCTTGGCCGCCCGTTCCTCGAGCACGCTCGCCTCGGCTTTGCGCAGTTCGTCCGGCAGCGGCACCGTGCGCAACACCCGCGCGAACGCCAGGGCGGTTGCGTCATCACTGGGCGGCGCGCGGCGCAGGGCCGTGCTCAGATCGATCGCGAGCTCGTGGTGGCCATCGCGAACGGCGGCGATCAGCGCCGCGACTTGCACGATCGGGTCGGCGTCGACGGTGGTCGCAAGACGAGTCAGCAGTGTGTCGCCGGTGATGAAGGTCGCCTTGGTCCTGCTAGCCTTGGTGCCATACACGAACTCAGCCTTGCCATCGTGGGCGAGCAGCTGGGCGAGTGGCGAGCCATCGCCGTCGACGACGCGCATAGCGACCGAACTGCGACCGTTGCTGGCGGTCTTGATGACGATGTCGTGGCCACCGGCGGGAAACTGCATGCCGATCCAGGCGCGAGCGGGGCTGCTCTGCCGCCAGCGTTCGACGCGATGCACTTCCTCGCCATCGACGAACAGTTGCCAGTCGCCGTCGTCATCCACTTCGAGAAAGCCATCGACGTCGGCCGTCGTCTGCACACGCCACAGGCCGTAGTAGCAACCGTGGCCAAATCGCGGCGGTGCCGACAACTCGACGCGGCGGCTGTCGAGGTGACGAGTCGCAGTGCGCGTGATGGCCTGCATGCCACGGCCGCTCAGCACGTCGCCGCTGCGTGGGAACTGCAGTTCGGGGGCGAGCACGAGGCCGACGAAGTTGTCGCCGGCATCGCCGAGCGGGCCGCACACTAGCAGGCTGTCGGCGTGGCCGAGCAGCGGCAGCGGGCCGGTGGGCTCTGGACCCTGCACCGCGCGCTGCAGTCGCCAACGCAGCGCGGTGAGCTCGACGGTGAGCAAGCCGTGTTGGCGCACTTCGCTGAGTGCCTCGACTGGCGCCAACACACGGGCTGGCACCTGCAGTTGGCCAACGAGGCGACCCACTTCGGCCGCCAGCAGCGCCGCCAGCGGGGAACGCGGTTGGCTAGCGATGGCCGCCAGCAGGTCCATGGCGGTGGCGTCGGGGTCGTCGATCGCGGGCGCTTGCGCGCGCACCAGGGCGCTGGCGAGAGCCTGCACCTGCGCCTGACCGGGCGCCAACGACAGCAGGCTGCACAGCGCGAGGGCTGCAAGAGCGGTGCTACGACGCAGGTTCATCGTCCGCCCTCCTTCTGCAGCAACACGAGTTGGCTGTCCGCCGCCTTCACCGCCGCCGAAAAATCGCGGAAGGACGCGTGCTGGGCGGCTTCGATACGCGGCGTGGTCAGGGCGAGGCGGCGTTCGATGACGACGGCGTCACCGACGTGCCGCCACTGCATCGTGAAGTGTCCGAACGGGGCCTCGTGGGCAACGTCCGCGGGAAGTTCACCGGGGCGATACCCAGCCGGCAGGTTGTAGCGCAGTGTGTGCATCGTGCCGCTCGGCGCTCCGAGCAGCAGCGGGCTATGCCGAGCACTCTCGGCGGTCAACGTGAGCAGATGGTCTTCGACCCACGCACTCGGCAGCTGCCAGCGCGCGGCATCGCGTTGGCCGATTTCGGGCAGTGAGGCCGTGGTCGTCAAGTGCACCGGCGCCTCAGGATTGGTGGTGGGGCTGGGTTCGAGTTCACGCAAGGTCACGCGGCCAAACGTTCGCGCCAGCTGGCGCTCGCCGCTCTCGCGCAGCCGGGCTGGCTCGGTCGCGAGGTTGGCGCGCAAGTCGACCGCGAAATTGCCTAGTGGTTGTTGCGCGAGGCGCAACGTCGCCGTGCCGTCGGCGAGCAGATCGATCACCCACGAACGGCGATCGACGTTGGTCTCGGGTGTGGCGAGAGGCACCGTGCGCAGCTCGGCGCGGCCTTGGTGCACGATCAGCACCTGTGCGCCTTGGTCCATGTCCGGCAGCGTGTCGGTCGGATGCCACGTCGCCGTGCCGTCGAGGAAGCGACCGGGCCGTTCGCCGGTGGCGGGCAGCCAAGCGATGCAGTGGTTGAAGTGCTGCACCATCGGCAGCGCCAAGTCATCGCGACTGCGCAGCGGGTCGGCGAAGATCAACACCGGGCGACAAGCGATGCCGATCTCGCCGAGCAGCGCGCACAACAACAAGGTCTTGTCTTTGCAGTCGCCGTGGCGTCGTTCATGAATGATCGCGGTGCTGTACGGCTTGTAGCCATGCACGCCGAACTCCCACGCTTCGTAGCGCACGTCGGTCGTCACGAAGTGGTAGAGGGCGGCGATCTTCGCCTCGTCGGTGGTGAGACCAGCGCAGCGTTCGCGCACGGTCTGCTGCATCGCGGGCGTCACTTCGAGTTGGTTCTTGATCAAGTTCCACCACCAGGCGGCGAACTGATCCCAGTCGCGGTAGGTGGAGAGGCGAACGGTGGGTTCCAGCTCGGTCGCGCGCGGCCGCCGGATTTCGGGGCGGTCGCGCGGCAGTTCACGCAGTTGGAAGCGAAAGCGCCGAGTGCCATCCGCCAGCGTGTCGCGCTCCGGTTCTGGGGCGCCCTGCACGGACTGGCTGTGGTAGTCGCGGCCGGGGGCGGCGAGCACGATCAGTTCGTCGCTGCGAACGGGAGATCCTTCGGGGCTGCCGAAGGTGTGCACTAGCCCGAAGTAGTCGCCGAAGAACGACGGCGCCAGATCGTCGATGCGGCCTTCGACCGCGACTACGTCACCGGGCCGCAGGTCGGGCAAGCGCACTCGGGCGCCCTGCAGGGTCGGTCGCTGCACGGCGCCATCGCGGCGAAACACCGTGCACGCGAGCAGGCGCGCTCGCTGTTCGCCGCGGTAACTCGGCAACTGGTAGTTCTGCAACGAACGCGCGCCTTGCTCCGTCAGGACGCGCACGACGTCGTGGCGATAGACGTTGGTGGTGCCGTTGCGGTTGGCGCGCACGACTTCTTGGCGCAGCAACCAATGCAGCGGGTCGCGCGCGGTCTCGGCATCGGCGAGTGGCCCGGCATCGGCCTTCAGCAACGCCGCCGCATCCACTTGGTAAGGCGTGTGGAACGAGTTGGTCTCCGTGGCGGCCAGGCCGACCATGTCACTCGCGACGAACTCGGCATGCCGTTCGTCGTCGCGGCGCGTCGGTTCGACTTGCAGGGCGCTGCGCAGCAGTTCGAGTTGGTGTTCCTGCGCGGTGGCGTCGCGGCTGCGCAAATGCCGCCAGTAACGAGCCGCCTGCACCATCGCGTTGGCGTCGTCGGGCGCCAGCGCCAGCCAACTTTCGAGCAGCGCGATGGCCGCTGCGAACTCGCCGCGCGCCGCCAGCAACTCAGCGAGGCTGCGGTGGGCATTGCCGGTGAACGGATCGTCGGCGATCGCGGCGCGCAACTGCGCGATGGCGGCGTCGGCATTGCCGGTGCGCGCTGCATGCATCGCCGCGGCGACCCGATCGGACTCGCTGACCGTCACCTTGGCCAAGCGTTCATAGAACGGCAGCGCCGCGCGCGGCTCGCGATCGGCGAGGTGCCTGGCGGCCGTGCGCCACAGTTCGGCGCGGGGGATGGTGGTGGCCGCGCGCAGCAGTTCTGCATCGGCGAGCTCGTCCAGACCTTCATCGCGCAGCGTGGTGGCGTGCAGCCCGATCGCGCTGAGCGACTGCGGTTGCAGCGCCAGCGCCTCGTCCGCTAGACCCCGCGCCTGTCGCCAGAGGTTGCTGCTGTCGCGCAGCAGGTAGCCGAGTTGCACCTTGGCTTCGACGTGATCGGGCGCCTTCGCGATGGCGGCCTCAAGAGCTCGTCGACGTTCGTTCTCGTCGCGATCGGCGGCACTGCGCCCATAACTGACCTTGGTCGCCGCCAACACCAGCCACGATTCGGCCTGCTCCGGCAGCGCCTTGGTGGCCGCGGCCGCGGCCGCCGCATCGCGCCGGTCGCGGTTGCCATCCGCTTCGCGCGCGCGCCACAGCCATGCCAACCGCAGGGTGTCGGCACCGTGCGCTTCGCCGATCGTCCAGGTGCTGCGGCCGCCGAGTGAGAAGGTGGCTGTCGGCGTGCCTGCCGCCGCCCGTGGCGCCGCCGCCCGTTCCATCGCTGCTGATTCGTTGGCGGCCCGCACGCCCGCGAGCGGTTGGCCATCGAGCCCACGCAAACGCGCCGACGCGAGGAAGTCGGCGCCCTCTTGGTGGCACAGCTTCAGCAGCAGCAAATTGTCGCCAGCGAGCAGCGACAGCGAAGCCGCATCCTGGTCGTGCGCGAACGCGCGTTCGACTTCGCGGCCACCGACCCTGGTGCCGTTGCAGAACACGACCCAGCTGCCGGTGCTGCCGAGTTCGAGCACCGCGGTGGTGGCCTGTTCGGCGTGCACACCAAACGCCAAGTAGACCAGCGACTGTTCATGGGGATGCACGATGCGCGCGAGCGGCCACGTCGGCGACAGGGCGCGCGGCGGCAGCGAACGCCAACGCACCGGTCGTTGTTTGCCGGGCAGCTCGGCCGTGAGGTCGAACGTGGTCTCCGGCGGCAGCGCGGTCGCAAAACCGCTGCCGCGTTCGTTTGCGAACGGCCCGATCAGCCAGCCTGCTCGCAAGAAACCGAGCGCGTTCGCGCGGTGGTCGGCGTCGCTGAGCGGCAGGGTCTCGGCCAGTTCCAGGGCCGCCAGGCGCAAGCGATCGGCGAGCACCGGATCGTGCTGGGCAGCGGCCGAGGTGCTCAACGCGTCGAGTGCCGTCAGGACCGTGCGGTCGTTGGTGGCGCGGGCGAGGCGAGCCGCTTGCAGCGCCCACGCTTCGAGTCGGGCTGACTGCTGCGCGTCACCCTGGGTGGCGGCCGTCTCGCGCGCCAGGCTGACGAAGTTGGCGGCGGCGGCAACAGGGTCGCTGTTGGCCCGCGCTGCCAGCGCCGCGAGTTCGAGCGGCAACAGCTCTTGCGCGCCAAGTGGCGTGACCGCACTGAGCAGGCACCAGCTGAGCAGGGGCGAGAACGACGCGAACGAGCGATGCAACACGCTCGTCGTCTTAGTCGACCAGGACGCGCTAGTGCAACTGGCGCAGCAGGGGGGCGGTGGCGGCCGTGGCGCCGCCTTTGGCCTTCGCCCCAGGCACTTCGTCGGGCTGCAGCACACCATCGCGATTGCGATCGAGGGCGCGCAGCAATTCTGTTGCCCAGCCATCGAGAGCGGGGTCGAGACGCCGCAGCACGGCGCGCAGTTCTTCGACCGAGATCGTGCCGTTGGCGTCGCGATCGGCAGCGCTCCACGGTGGCATCAGCGGGCTGTTGGTTGGCAGCGCGGCGCCCAACATGGCTCGCCCTGGCAAGGTCTCGAACCAGGGCGCCAACTCGGCTTCTTCCAAACGGCTGTTGCCGTCGAGGTCGAGCTTGCGCAGTTGGCCACCGAGCGTCGGCGGCAACTTTGTCTGGCGCAGGTATTGATCGATCTCGTCGGTGTCGAGGCCGCCGTTCTGGTTGCTGTCGTGCAACTTCAGGAACTGTTGCAGGGCCGTCGCGGCTTTCGGCTCGGGCGCGGTCGGCGCGAATGGCCGCACCGTGCGCACACGGAAAGTGCCGCCTTGCTGCAGCGTGGTGCGCAGGTTGGTGTCGAACTCAGGCCACGTCACATAGCCATCGCGGTCGCTGTCGAGCTTGGCAAAGCCCTCGGCGTCGCGGCGATGACGGATGGTCTCCAGGGCGTCGCTGGCCTCGAAGATGTCGAGCCGATCGTCGCCATCCGCATCACAGGCCGTGAACAGGTCGCGGCTGGTCGCTTCGCTGCAGCTGGAGCGGAACGTGCGCGAGGTGCCCGGCGCGTCGGGTGGGGTCTTGGTACCTTGGGCTTGTGCCACCAGCAAGGTGGCGCACAAGCAACTAGCAGCGGCGGCAATCCAGGGAGGCATGCGATGACGGAACGTGGCGTTGCTCTTCGGCGGATGGGCAACGCGACTATAGCTGCTGCGCCCGGAAGGTCAGGGCCTCTGTGCATTGGCAACCCCACATCAACCCCCGTGTCGTCGCCGCGGTCGGCGTCGAAAGCCCCGCCTTTTTTTGCGGCTGAAGCTTGTTCGGAGCCTGTGGGCACGCTTGCATCACCGCCTCGGACAGCCCCTTTCGAATCCCACTGACTGCTGGCAGCGCGTCGCCAAGGCGGCACAACGCGCGATGGGCCAAGCAGTCCCGACCCAGGAACTCAGAGTGAACGCTCGCACAGCTCTCCTTTCCGTCTCTGCTCTTCTGGTTACCACGTTGGCCTCGTGCGGCACGTTGAACCGCGCTGGCAAGGACTTGGTGATGGGTGTCGGCACCCCGGTGCTGATGATCTATGGCGGTGCCACCGATGGTGCCACCTCCGCGCAGAACGTGCGCCAGGGCCTGGGTAGCGGCTCGGGCGTCGAAGTCTTGGCCTTCCCCTTTACGTTCGCGTACCACGCGCTCGAACACGGCATCTACGGTGTCGTGCACCTGATCGACCTGCCGATGTGCCTGTTCTACGGGCCGGCCGAGTTGCACCCCTACGGCCCGGAGATCAAGCCGCTCGACATCTACTCGGGCACGTGGTTTGACACGTGGGCTGCCAAGAAGGGCGGCACCGACGCCGAAAGCGGCGAGATGATGCCGAAGTGAAGTAACCGCCGCGAAGTAACCGCCGCGAAGTGTCGACGCGATGTGCCCCGCGGCGTCGCGGCGACCAGTGCCGAGGTCACCAGCCGCTAGCTAGCGCCCGCTCGGTTCGCCGAGCAGTCGTTCGGCAATCAGTGGCAATCGCGTGATGAGTGCAAGTGCTGTCCCGGCATCGGTGGCAGCGCGCTCGTCGAGCGCCTCGCGCAGCGTGCGCAATAAGGACGTCTGGCCACGGCTCAGAGTTGGTTCCTTCAGCCACGCGTCAAGGTTGGCGCGCACCCTGACCAGGGCCGTTGCAGCGTCGCCTTGCATGGTCGGCGGCTTCCACTCAGGGAAGTACAGCCAACGCAGGTTTGCGGCTTGCTCGAGTTTGCCTTCGATCTCGCGCCGCATGATGTCGCTGGCTTGGTCGCGCTCCGTTTGTCGCGTGGTGTCCGGACGCGTGCGGTTGCCGAGGGCTTGAAAGCGCTGGCGCTGGCGTTCGCTGACGTTGGGGCCCAGTTGCTTGCGCACCCACTGTTGGGCGAGCGAGGTGGCGGGCCGCAAGTCGGGCAGGCGGGCGCCTTCGGGGCCGGTCGCCGACGGGGCGAGTTCAGGATCGGCTGCCGCCTGCCGCAACAGATCCTGCATCGGCAATGGCGTCAGCAACGCCAGCGCCGCGCGGATCGCCGGGGGTGCTTCGGCGGCGGGGCCTGGATAGGCCACCGGAATGCCCATGCGGGACAGCTCGGCGAGGCGCGTGACCGCGATCCAACGCGAGTGGTTGCTTGGTCGGTTGTCGGCTGCGACCGCTTCGTAGTCGGCGACCGCGCCCTTGATGTCGAGGTCGAGGATCTCCTTGATCCAGGCGGTGTGCAACTTCGTCACGTTGTCGGGTGCCGGGCTCGGCGTCGGGCTCGGCGTTGGCGTTGGCGTCGGTGTCGGTGCCTGCGCAGTCAGCATCGCCGACAGCCACAACCAGCCAACCGCAGCTCGCCGAGCGTTCATGATTCCTCGATCAGCACGGACTCAAACCGGTAGCCGAGACCATGCACGGTTACGACGTGCACTGGCTTTTCGACGTCGTGCTCGAGCTTCTTGCGCAGGCGCGCGATGTGGTTGTCGACCGTGCGCGTGGTTGGCAGATGCACGTAGCCCCACACCTTGCGCAGCAGATCTTGGCGGCTCACCACTTCGCCGCGGTGGTCGATCAGCATGCGCAGGATCTCGGCTTCGTAGCGCGAGAGCTGGGTCTCGGTCCCGTCGCGCACGATCGAGAAGCGCTTCCAGTCGACCACCAGATCGGGGAATCGCATCACGACGGCGACCTGCGGTTTTTCACCAACGCCGGCGCGCGCGCCAGTCTGCGTGCGACGCAGTACAGCCCGAATGCGCGCCAGCAACTCGCTGAGCCCGAACGGCTTGGTCAGGTAGTCGTCGGCGCCGAGCTCGAGTCCCTGCACCTTGTCGCGATCCTGCCCTTTGGCCGAGATGATGATGACCGGGATCTCGCGGCCCGTCTCACGCAGGTGGCGCAGCACTTCAAGCCCAGGCATGCCAGGCAGCATCAGATCGAGCAGGATCAGCGACGCCTGGCCGTCCTTCGCCTTGCGCAGGCCGTCGCGGCCATCGGCGGAGGTCATCACCTTGAAGCCTTCGAGCTCCAAGTTGTGTTGCAGGCCGGCGCGCAGATCGGGTTCGTCTTCGATGACGAGAATGTGGGTCTCGGACAGATTGGTCATGACTCGGTAGCGGGCGGTTGCCCCGCTGCGGGTGGGAACGTCGAAGCGGCGGTCGGGTCGGTGGTGTTGGTGGCGGCGGTCAGCGGCAGCGTCAGTCGCATCACGGTACCACCGCCGTCGCGCGGCAGTGCTTGGATCTCGCCACCGTGGGCGCGGGCAAAGTGCCGCACCAGACTGAGGCCAAGGCCGGCACCGCGTACTTCGCCGGCGTTGCTGGCGCGGTAGAAGCCGTCGAACACTCGTTCGCGTTCCCGCTCGGGAATGCCGCGGCCGCGATCGCTGACTTCGACGATCGCGTGGTCGCCCTTCTGCTCGAGTACGAGATCGATCTCGTGTTCGGTGTCGCCGTCTTGGCCGTACTTGGCGGCGTTTTCGAGCAGATTGACGATGGCACTCTCACAGGCGTTGGCGTCACACGGAACCATGATGCCGAACGGCAAGGAATCGATCAGGATCGCGCCGCGTGCTTCGAGGTGAGGGCTGTAGGCGGCGACGACGCTGCGCAGCAGTTCGCTCAGATCGATCGGTTCCTTGGTGTAGGCCAAGGTGCCGGCCTGTTGGCGCGAGAAGTCGAGGATGCGCTGGATGAGTGCGGTCAGTCGCTCCGCTTCACGCGCGATGATGCCGCCGAACTCAGCCGCCTGCTTGCTGTCGCGCGCGCGGCCCATGCTCAGCGTTTCGCCATACATGCGCACGAGCGCGAGCGGCGTCTTCAGTTCGTGTGAGACGCGCGACACCAGGTTGATCTTGAGCGACGCCAATTCGGTCTCACGCGACACCGAACGCCACGACCACAGAGCCCCGCCGAGGGCCGTCATGAAGAGGGCGAGCATCAGCAGCATGCGCTTTTGCGTGGAGGCATCGGCTTCGGCGACGAGACGCGCTGGATCGGCTGGATACGCGTGCAGGGTAAGACCGTTGGTCTCCGCGGTCGGCGGCGTGAAGTCGCTGGTGGCCGTCGCCGACGCCGGCGGGGCCACGATGGGGGATTCATCGGGATTGTGCACCGCGAGCACGAAGGTGGCACTGGGCTGGTCCTGCGGCTGCCAGATCGACGACAACATGGCGCGCAAGTCGAGATGCACACCAATGCCCGTGCAGTTCCACTGCTGGGCTTCCTCGGGCGTTGCCGGGCGAATGCACACCAACACCGTGCCGCCATCCACGGTCGCGACCAGGCGCTCGTCACCGAAGCCGTCCCGTTCGCTGGCGCTGGCGTTGCGCGATCGCCGCATGCGCACGAATGGCTTCACGACCTGTTCGTAGTGGGCGGCGAACGTGCGAACGGCCGCGCGTTGCCATTCTTCCCGCAAGAGGCCGTCGACTTCTGGGCGCGCCGGATCCTCGGCTGCGAAGGTCGCGGCGAGGCGCATCGCGACTGCCGACAGCAGCCCATCGGTGTGGGTCTCGCGGCGGTTCTCGGCGATGGCGCGCAACAGCTTCAGCCGTTCGGTCGGGGCGTCGAGTTCGGCGATGGCGGTCTCCGCCAGCAGCCCAAGTGGCGGCACCGCGCTACCTGTGCGCAAGCGGAAGTTGGTGGCGAGGCTGACGACGCGTTCGAATTCCTGGCGCGCCGGTTCTTTGGCACCGAGAGCAAGATGGGCGGTGCCGAGTCGAAAGCGGGCGACCGTCTCCGTCGCTTCGAGGTCGGGGCGGCGGTCGTCGCTCGGCGGGTTCGCGCGCACCAAGCGATCGACCACGTTCTGCAGTTGCCGGATCGCATTGGCGTAGTGGCCGTTCACCAGCGACAGGTCGGCGAGTTGCAAGCGGCTGCGCAAGGGGCTGTCCGGACCCGCCTGGTCGTCGTGCACGAGCGGCAGGTCGACGCTGTATGGCGAGAGCGCTGGCCACACCACGCTCGCTTGGTCGTCGAGCATGACGAAGCCGCGCAGGGCGGCGAAGCGCGGTTGTTCGGCGAGCGCGATGGTCGTGCGCACGGAACCATGTTGCGCTAGCAGGCCCTTGCACTCCTCCAGCAGCGGCGCCACGTACTGTTCGATGCGCTGCTCGATCGCCTGTTGGGCGCTGACCAAGAACTGGCGCGCTTCGCGTTCGAGGGACGCACGCGCCGAGTCGCTGCTGCGTTGCAATTCCGAAGAGCCCAGCCACGCGAGCATTGCCAGCGGCACCAGAAAGGTGCACAGAGCGAGCAAGTGGCGGTGGCTGAAGCGGGAACGCGCGGGCTGCATGCAAAAGGGCCTGGAGCGCCGCGAAGCGTAGCCAGGCCCGAGGCCAGCCGGTAGGTCCGGCTCGGCGGCGTCATCGCGGGCAACGACATTGCCGGCACCGACGCCGCGGTCTCTCGCTGGTCACTGGATCGTGACTGCGTAGCCGTCCGTCAGCGTGAACAGTGGGTCCGGGCAACCGCCTGGCGCCAGGAAGTCGAGGCCTTGGATGTAGAGCTGCAAGCCAATCAACCCCGGCGTGAACGGCAGCGAGAGCGTGCTCTGCGGGCCGCCGGCCAGGAAGCTGAAATCGTGCAGCACGGTGCAGTTGCAGAACGGCAGCCCTGGGCCAAACGACGTCAGGCCATAGCCGACGAAGGCGAAGCCGAGCGGGTTCAACACGGTGGTGATGAGGTCGGTGCCGATTTCGCCGTTGCCGGTGGCGATGATGTCCGCCGCGCCGCAGGTGGCGGGCAAGCGTTGCAGGGTGGTTGCCTTGCCGAGGTAGCGCACGCCGCGGAACGCCGTGTTGGTGGGGGCGGCCGCGAGCGAGGTGACGACGGAGCCGACGCCAACGTCGATGACGCTGACCAGTTGGCTACCGGTCGTCGCCCACAGCGTGGTGACGCCGTTCTGCTTCCAGCCGGAGAGGCCGCGGCAACCGGCCGTGCCAGGTGCCTGCATGATGTACTGCAGCGTCCAGGTGCCGGCGACCAGCGCGTACTTGTGGATGCCGCCGTTTGACGCCACGACGCGGTCGTCGGCGATGTAGAGCGTCTGCGGGTCGGCGAACCAGAAGTCGTAAGCCGAGGGTCCGACCGTGACTGGCAGGCCCGTCAGCACGCTGATGGTCGCCGGGCCCACGGTCGGCACGCCGACGCCGACCGAGCACACGCTGTAATAGCCGGTCGAGGAGCTGGTGGTGTAGAGCTGGCCGTTGTAGATGCCGGCGACGCGCGTGTTGCTCGGCGCCCCCGCGTTGATGCCGACGGTGGTCGAGCCACCGAGCGTGGCGAACCGCACTCCCGCGTTGGCGGACGCATTGCCCGAAGTCCAGAAGTTCGTGCCGTCGCCGCTGACGACGCTGCGGATGTTGCCAGCGCTGTAACCGTCGGTGATGGTCGTCGAGGTATCGATGGCGGCCGTCAAGCTAATGCGACCAATGACGCGCGGCGTCGTCAGGGAGGGCGTGGCGACGATGGCCAAGGTGCCTGGCAGTGCTGAGTAGCCAGCCAGCGTCAGGTATTGGCCGTTCGCGGAGAGATTGAGGAAGCCCTCCGAGGTCGAGGTGCCGGCGTTGGTCAGCGGCTGGTTGGCACCGACGACGGCCGTCGGCATCGGGATCGACTGCACGAACGTTCCCGTGCTGGTGTATTCCTCGACGAACGTCGCGACGGCGCCGTTGGTCAGCGGTGCGAGGCCATCGCCGACGCGCACGACGAAGATGTTGCCGATGGTGAGTGGCGCTTGGCTGAGCGCCGCGGCGGTGAGCAGAGAGAGAACGGAGAGTGGTCGGAGCATGCCGGAGACGAGGGACAGGATCATGGAAAGCCTTTGAACGAGGAGCGCATGCAACACCATTGCGTGAGCGCTGTCGACCGTGCGGGAGGCGCTTGGCCAACGCTTGTTGTGGCCTCCGATACGCAGCGGCGGATGCGGGTCGCGGGTCGCTAGAGCTGCCGCAGCAGGCGCACGCGTTCGATCACGATTGGCAGTTCGATGCCATCGGCTGCCTGCAACTGGAGTTCGATCGGTTCGGTGCTCGCCGGGATGAACAGGTCATCAGCCGAAGTCGGCGCGCGCCCGTCGCCAGTGTGCAGCATCAAACCGGGCACGGCCGGCTCGATCGCGACGCGATAGCGGCCCGCGGCAATCGGCAAGCGCAGCCGCAGTGTGCGACTGGCCATGGTCAGCTGCAGGTGACCCTGTTGATCGGGGGTCGCGGCAGCTAACGGTGTGGTGAACCATTGCACGAGTTCGTTCAGGTGCTGTTGGCGAGCAGCGGCCACGCCGGGATCGCTGGACGCTGGTTGGTGAAAGCAGGACAGCGGCTCGCGCAAGGCGAACGCCCCGAACAGCCACGCCGGGATCGTGATCTCGTTCGCTTGCCGGCGCACGCCGACTTTGCCGTCGAGGGCGACCCACAACATCATCGTCGTCGGCTCCTTGGTGCCTTTTAGGATCGTGCACAGACCGAGGTCGACGCGCACGCAGCGATAGCCCAAGAGAAAGCGCGGGTCGGCTTCAAACTCGCACGCACTCGCAAACACTGGCAACGGCAAGCCCGGCGGATTGCTGAACAGCATCAGGTCGGGGGCTTGGTCCATGACGTAGCGGCCGTTGCCACGTTGATGGCCGGGCGGTCGTGGGATCTCGGGCCGCATGGTCGCGATCCACGGCGCCACGGGTGTCTGTGCGATCGTGCGATCGCACAGGCCGAGCATGTCGAGTGCTGGCAGCTCGCTGTAGAAGGGCATCGCCCCGGCGGCGTCGACCGCCAGCCGCGGTCGTTCGCGACCGAACGCCGCTTGCAGCGCTTCGCCGATGACGCGACCACGCCATTCCCAGATCTCCCCTTTGAGTTCGAGGCTTTGCGCGTCGGTGCGCGCGATCTGCACGTTCCAACCCGCACCGAGCAGCAAGCAGATCGCGAACGCCACGCGCGCGGCGCCCGCTGGCAGGGCGGCGAGGCCGAGCCCTGCTAGCAGCGCCAGCGGGGCCAGGGCACTGTGCAAGAGGCGTCGCCCTGGGAAGTGGTCGCCGCCGATCGCGGCGAGGTAGGCAAACCAAGCGAGCACTGGCAGGGCCAGGACGAAAGCCAGCGCGCGCGTGTTGGCGCGCCACAGCAGCCACAGCATCGCCAGCGCCGCCGGCGCGATGAGACCGATGTGGGCCAGCGCCGCGTCGTGCACGTACGTGAGACCGGCCGGCAGGTTGTTGGCCGTGAACTCGGCTTTGACATGCGCGGTGTTGGGCACCACATCGCCGTAGTAGAGGACGCGCAGCAGCAGTTGGGCGACGAACGCCGTGAATGGCAGCAGGGCAAACCACAGCGCGCGTTGGCTGGCGCGGCGTAGGCCGCCGCGGAGCGTTGCGAGAGCCACGCCGATGGCGCCCATGGCGACCCACAGGGGCGCATCGGGTCGCGTCCAGCACAACAGCGCGAACGGCACACTGCAGCGCATCCATGTCTTTTGCGACCACGCCGCCAGCGGTTGGTGTTCGTGCGCGCGCAGCATCGCGGCAAAACCCGCAGCGAGCCAAAGCAGGCACAGTGGCCCTTCCAGTCCGCTGAGGGTCCAGCCGGTGACCACCTGCGTGGTCGCGACCAGCAGTGGCGTCAGCGCGGCGACGCTAGCAGTCAACAGGTCGCGTGGCGACAGCGCGCGGGCCAGCAGCACGAACGCCAACGTGGTGGCCAGTGCGCCGAGCGCGCGGGCGGCGGTGACGAGGTCGAGGCCCAGCGCGCCGAACAGCGCGCAGCCGAGCACCCACAGCAAATTGCTGTAGCCCTCTACGCGTTCGCCGTCGGTCCAGGTGAGCCCTTCGCCGGCGAGCAGACGCTGGCTGTAGCGCAGCGAGATGAACGCGTCATCGCTGAAGAACGGCCACATCCAGCTCGTTTGCAGCGCGAGCACGAGCAGGGCTGGCACCGCTGCCAGCAAGGCCCATCGCCAAGAATGCGCCCGCTCGTCGTGCATCAGTAGAGCAGGAAGCGGCGCACACGCTGCCACCAGTCAGGCGGTGCGGCGGCCAACGCATCGAGGTGGCTCAAGGGGCGCTCGCCGTTGACGAAGGCGCGCACGTCGTCGGTGCCCGCCAGAATGTCGATCGGCATCTGCACGGTTTCGTATTCGTACGGTGGCTGCCGCCAGGCGAACTGCTGCGGCCACAGTTCGCTGACGCAGCGCAGCAGGGCGAGCGTGGTGCGGTACGAACGCAACGTCGATGGCTCGGTCGCATGCAGAAACAGCCCGCCGCACGCCTCGCCTTGCCACTTCTGGAACGTTGGCTCGAACTGCACCGGTCGCAGCGCCAGCCCACGAAGGTTGTGGGTCGACGCCAGGGCGAGCAACTGCCACGGGTCGATGAAGGGCGCGCCGAACTGCTCAAACGGCGTCGTCGTGCCGCGGCCTTCACTGAGGTTGGTGCCTTCGAGCAACACCTGACCGGGATAGACGAGCGCGCCGTCCCAGCGCGGCAGGTTGGGCGATGGCGGCACCCACGCGCGGCCCGTCTGCGGCCACAGCATGTGCCGTCGCCAACCTTGCATCGGCAGCGTGCGCACGTCGGCCGAGAGACCCATGACGTCGTTGCAGTAGCGCGCCAGCTCCGCGAAGGTCAGACCGTGGCGCATCGGCAGGCTGGCGCGGCCGACGAAGCTGGCAAAGCGCGTGTCGAGCAGCGGCCCTTCGGCGATATCGCCGCCGAGTGGATTGGGGCGATCGAGCACCAGCACCGGGATGCCCTTCTGCGCGCACGCTTCCAAGCAGTAGGTCAGTGTCCACACATAGGTGTAGACGCGCGTGCCGACGTCCTGCAGGTCGACGACCAAGAGATCGAGCCCATCCAACATCTGCTGCGTGGGTTTGCGCGTCTCGCTGTAGAGGCTGAACACCGGCACGTCGAGCCGAGCGCTGCGCCCGTGGCCGGTCTCGATCATGTTGTCCTGGGCGGTCGACCACAGGCCGTGCTGCGGTCCGAACAGCGCCTTCAGCTTGCCGGGGAAACGCTTGTTCAGCACAAAGGCGGCGTGACGGAACGAACGATCGACCGAGGCTTGGTTGCTGAGCAGGCCAAACGTGCGCGCGCTGCACAACACGTCCGGCGGGGTTTGGCAGGCAATCTCAAGGCCCAGGTGAATGGCTTGCGACATGGTCATTCGTACAACAGGAACGGCTGGCGCCGAAGGCGGAACAGCTCGAGGTCCTTCTGCCAACTGCCGACGATCTCGTCGGCTGGTTTGCCCGCGAGGATCGCGGTGGTGGACGGCGCGTGCTTCAACAGCCAATCGAGCCGCTTCTTGTCCCACTGCGTCGCGTGCAGTGCGTGCAGCGCGCACGCGATGTGCATGCCGGTGCGCACCGGTTCGAACGTCTGCCAATCGGTGATCGCGATGTTGATGCCCGAGCAGGGCTCGCCGCGGAACTTGCTCGCGGTCGGCGTGAACACGATCGGCAGGAACGTGACCCCGGGCAGGTTCGCTGTGCGCAGCGAAGCCGCGAGCTGGATGCCTTGGCACCACGGCGCTCCGACCACTTCAAACGGCGTATCGGTGCCGCGGCCGACCGACAGGTTGGTGCCTTCGAGCAGACCGATGCCCGGATACAGCAGCGCCTGCGTCAGCGACCGCATGTTGGGCGACGGGTTGATCCAGGTAAGACCAGTGCGATCGAACCGGTCGGCGCGTTGCCAGCCTGTGCACGCCACGACGTGCAGGTCCACTTGCAGGCCGGATTCGCCTTGGATCATGCGCGCCAGTTCGCCAACGGTCATGCCGTGGCGCAGCGGGATCGTCATCGCGCCAACAAAGTCGCGGCGGTCGTCGCTGAGCACCGGGCCTTCCATGCGCAGGCCCCCGAGCGGATTGGGCCGGTCGAGCACGACGAAGCGCAGCTTGTGCGCGGCGGCGGCTTCGAGGCAGTTCCGCATCGTCGACAGGTAGGTGTAGAAGCGGCAGCCGATGTCTTGGATGTCGAACACCAGCGTGTCGATGCCCAAAAGCATCGCGGCGGTCGGCACGCGGGTCTCCCCGTAGAGCGAGTAGACCGGCAAGCCCGTCTTCTGGTCCTTGCTGTCGCCGACCTTGTCGTCGACTTGGCCTTCAGAACCGTGCTCGGGTGAGAACAGCGCCACGACCTGCACGTAGTTCGCCGCCCGCATCGCGTCGAGCGTGCGTTGCTTGCCGTCGCGCAGGCGACCGGTGTGGTTGGTGATCAACCCGACTCGACGCTGGTTGAGCACTTCCTTGACGCCCAGCTCGAGTTGGTCGGCGCCGTTCAAGAAGCTTGGCGGGCTGCCCGCAACCTGCGCCAACAGCAGCGGGCTCGCGAGCAGGATCGAGGCGACGAGAGGAACGATTTTCATGGGCGTTGTGGCCGCAGCAAGGACGTGAGCAGGCCTGTCGCGAACGTCGTGACGCTGCCGATCAGGCCGTACCACGGTCCGGCGATCGTGATGCCGGTGAGCGGCTCCAGGCCAAATTTGCAGAACAGATCGATGCCGAGGCCGGCCGCGAAGCCGACCAGCGCCGCGGTCTGGTCGACGCGCTTGGTCAGCGTGCCGAGGAAGAACACGCCGAGCAGCACGCCGGTCGTCAGCGCCGCAATGGCGAGCACCTGGTCGATGATGGCGCGGTCGTCGACGCAGTTCATCGCCATGATCGCCTCTAAGACCGCGAACAAGACGGTGGCGCCCTTCGCGGTCTTCAGCACAAACGGCGACGCCGGGTCGCACTTCGTCATCGGCAGCACGAAGTCACCGACCAGCGCGGCGGCGGACGAATTGAGCGACGACGAGAAGCTCGACATCGCCGCCGAGAACACGGCGCCGAGCACGAGGCCGAGCAGGCCCGCGGGCATCTGTGTCAGCAGGAAGTCGCGGAACACGGTGTCCGATTTGGTGAACGGCTCGGCTGGCGGAAACTGCTGGTAGAACGCGAAGAGGCCAAGGCCGAGCAGCAGGAAGAAGCCAAACTGCAGCAGCACCAGCACGCCGCTCAGCGACAGCGCCAGTCCCGCTTGACGTTGGTTCTTCGCCGACAACAGCCGCTGCACGATCAACTGGTCGACGCCGTGGCTGCCGAGTGAGATGAAGGCGCCGCCGATCAGACCGGACCACAGCGTGTAGGGTTTGGCGACATCGAGCGAGAGGTCGAAGACGCGCAGCTTCTCGGGCCCCGCAGCCGTGAGCACCTGGTCGAAGCCGCCGGGCAACTTCGTCACCAGGATGTAGAACGCCGCCGCCGCACCCGTCAGGTAGATCACGAACTGCGCGACGTCAGTCCACACAACGGCTCGCATGCCGCCGAAGAACGTGTAGACGAGCGTCACCGCCGTGATCGCGACGATCGAGGCGCCGACGCTGAGCCCGGTCAGCTTCTCGACGACCAGCGCCGTGAGGAACAGCCGCAGGCCGCCGCCGATCGTGCGCGCGACCAGGAACGTCAGGCTGGCGACCTTCTGCAAGTGCCCGCCGAAGCGTTTGCGCAGCACTTCGTAGGCCGTCACCATTTCGCCGCGGAAGTAATGCGGCAGCAGCAGCCAGACGACGACGAAGCGGCCGAGCACGTAGCCCATCGGCAGCTGCAGGAACGTGAGGTCGCCGGCCCAAGCCAGGCCCGGCACGCTGAGGAACGTCACCGTGCTGGTCTCGGTCGCGACGATCGATAGCAGCAGCGCCCAACAGGGCAGGTCGCGCGAGCCGAGGAAGTAGTCCTTCGCCCCGGTCGTGCGGCGGCCGACGACGTAACCGACGGCGATCATGCCGACGAAGTAGGCGACCAGAAGGGCGAAGTCGAGCGGGGCGAGGTTCATGCCGGGGACGCTGCTATACCGGTCGCTCCGGCGGCGGCCAACGCGCAACCGCCACCTTGGCGCCACGACGCCGAATGAGTCTCGCGCTTTGCGCCGGGCGCCGCGAACATGCGCGCGGCACCCAACGGAGCAAGCAGCCATGCATCGCATCGATCTGTCGCAACTCACGACCGAAGCTCGCAACCCCCGCACCCAAGAACTCGATGCGCTGTCGACGCTCGACTTGGTGACGGCGATGAACGACGAAGATCGCCGCGTCGCCGACGCCGTGCGCGATGAGCTGCCGCGCATCGCCGCCGCCATCGATGCGATCGCCGCGCGCATGCACAAGGGCGGCCGCCTCATCTACTGCGGGGCCGGCACTTCCGGGCGGCTCGGCGTGCTCGATGCCGCTGAGTGTCCGCCGACGTTCTCCTCAGACCCAGCCCAGGTCATCGGGCTGATCGCTGGTGGGCCGACCGCGATCTTGAAGGCCGTTGAAGGAGCGGAAGACAGTCCGGCCCTCGCGGCCAGTGACCTGCTCGCCCTAGGTCTGACGCATAAGGACATCGTGGTCGGCATCGCCGCCAGTGGGCGCACGCCGTACGTGCTGGGCGCCTTACAAGCGGCGCGCGTCGTCGGGGCCTTGACGGTCGCCGTCGTCTGCAATCGCGGCAGCGACGTTGCCGCCGCCGCGGCCCTGCCGATCGAAGTCGTCAGCGGGCCAGAAGTGTTGACTGGCAGCACGCGGCTGAAGGCGGGCACCGCGACGAAGCTGGTGCTCAACATGCTCAGCACCGGTGCCTTCGTTCGCTTGCACAAGGTCTACGGCAACTTGATGGTCGACCTGCAAGCGAGCAACGACAAGCTGAAGGCGCGCGCCGTTCGCATCGTCGAGCAAGCGACCCAGTGTGATGCCAACACCGCCAAGGAACTGCTGGCGCGCTGCGATGCCGAAGTGAAGGCCGCGATCGTCGTGCACAAGAAGCAGGTGGCGCCACACGTCGCCCGCACGCTGTTGTTCACTCACGACGGCAGCGTGCGCGCTGCGTTGGCCGCGCCGTGAGTGCCGCGGCTGCACTGGCCGCGCCAGCGTCGTCGCGGTGGTTGGGACTCGACGCGCTGCGCGGGCTCACCATCGCGGCGATGATCCTCGTCAACAACCCCGGCCGTTGGGGCGAGAAGTACCAATTCGCCCCGCTGCAGCACGCGGCGTGGCACGGCTGCACGTTCACCGATCTGGTGTTCCCGACGTTCCTGTTTTGTGCGGGGGTCGCGATCGTGCCGGCCCTCAGCAGGAAGCTCGAACAGGGCGCGCCGCGCGGGCCGTTGCTGCGCAGCATCGGCATGCGGGTGCTGTGGCTGGTGTTGCTGGGCATGCTGCTGTCGGCGTTCCCGCTCGTCGCGTTCGACGTCGCCTTCACCAAGGGGTCGTCGTGGGCGGACACGTTCGGGCCGCTGCTGCACACGCGCTTCCCCGGGGTGCTGCAACGCATCGGCGTCTGCTATGGGCTGGCGGCGTTGCTGTTCCTGTTCACCACCGTGCGCGTGCAGCGGCTCGTGCTGGGCGGCTGCTTGCTTGGCTATTGGGCGCTGATCACGCTGGTGCCGGTGCCAGGCGTCGGCATGCCGGATCTCGCCGACCCGCTGCACACGCTGCAGGGCTACGTCGACCGCGCGGTGTTCGGCAGCCACATCTACAAGCAAGGCTCATACGACCCCGAAGGCTTGCTGAGCACGATCTCGGCGTTGGCGACGGCGCTGTTCGGCATGGAAGCCGGGCGCGTGTTGCGCGGTAGCAGCGACGCCACGGCGAAGGTCGCGACGCTGTTGCGGCTCGGCGCCCTGTGCATGCTCGGCGGCGCCATCTGGAGCTGGTTGCTGCCGCTCAACAAGCCGCTGTGGACGAGCAGCTACGCGCTGTGGACCGCCGGTCTCGCGACGACGGGTCTCGGGCTGTGCGTGTGGGCGTTTGAGCAGAAGGGCTGGGCCAAATGGGCGCACCCGCTGCAGGTCTACGGCACCAACGCCCTGCTGGTGTTCGTCGGCAGCGGCTTGCTCGGGCGGGTGGTCGGCAAGCTGTGGACGGTGCAGGTCGACGGCAAGGCGGTTGGTGTGCAGCAGTGGTTCTTCAGCAACTGCCTGTTGACGCCGATCGGCGATCCCAAGCTGGCGTCGTTCGCATTCAGTCTCGTGTGGATGCTCGGCTGGTATGCGGTGCTGGCGCAGCTGTATCGCCGCGGCATCATCTGGAAGGTCTGAGGCCTGTCGACGTCGCTCAACTCGGCGTTCAACTCGGCAGCGTGCGCACGGACTCCGGGTGCTTCTTCAACGTGCGCCAAGTCGCCGCCTCGTGGCGCTTGGTCACGTCGCGCACCGTCAGGCCACTCGCTGCACAGATCTGCACTTTGGCGCCGTGGGCGCTGATGTCTGGTCGGCCGAGCACACGATGGGGGGGCGGCGACGGTGGTGCGACCAGCGGCGTTCGTGACAAGGCGAGGAACGAGTAGGGCAACGAACGCGAATCGATGCCGACCGTGCGCGCGGTGCGCACCCAATCGCTGTCGGTGAACACCTGCTGTGGTGGCAGCGCGAAGAAGTGGCACCAGTCGTTGCCCTGCACGAGGGCGGGGCAAGCGCTGGCGTGTGGGCACGGGGCGACGATGTGAAACTTCGCGAGCAAGGTGTCGCGCAGGGCGGACAGCCGGCGCGAGATCGCGTGGCTGCCGGGTTCGACCAACACCACGCGCTGGCTGCGTTCGATCAACGAGCGCAACTGGGCCTCGCCATTGCCATCGAGTTCGCCGAGCACGTGGCTCACCAGCAGCACATCGGGCTGCACCAGGTCGAGCTTGCGCTGCGGCTGCACGACAACTCCCGGGGCCGCCGCTTGCAGCGTGCGCACCGCGAACATCATGGCGGCGGTCGAACGATCGTGGCAGATGACTTCGCGGGCGCCGAAGTGCGCGACGAAACGCCGCGCCGCGATGCCAGAACCACAACCGAAGTCGAGCACGACCTCGGCATCGGCGCGCGCCATGCCGCGATCTTTGCATTCGGCGAGCGCCGCATCCCACTTCCAGCCGATGCGCGCCCCGAGTACGGCGTCGTAGGCCAGCAGGTCCTGTTCGTCCCGCCAATAGTCAGCGAGGGCCTTGCCGCCGCGGTCCTCGTCGAGGAACAGTTCGCGCAAGCGGGCGATGCGCTCGAGCTGGTCGTGGGATGGCGTCATGCTGCGCAGCATGCAGCAAGCCGCCGTCGCGTTCAGCCATCAGTTCGCAGGCTTCGCTGCCATCGGGCGTGGATGGGTGCTTGCCGACGGTTCTCTCGTTCTGCACAGTGGGGCGCCCCCATGTCGACGCGAGCTCCCGAAGTCAGGATCTGCAAGAACCAAGAGGCCGCAGTACCGCTGCTGCTGCAAGAAGTGCGACCGCTGGCAAGTCCGGCGCGGCGGGCGCTGCTCGGCTTGGCGACGGGTTCGACGTTCACCAAGTTCTTGCAGGCGTTGGCCGAGGAACTGCGCGCCGGGCACACACTGGCCGACAACCTGGTGGCGACGCACCTCGACGAATACGCAGGGTTCGCTCCCGATCGGGTCGGCGGCATGGTGCACGAGTTGGGCACGCACTGCCCGCCGCTGCTGACGATGTTGGCGCGCGGCACGTTCGTCCCGGTGCCGTATGTGGGCGACGCGGGTCTGCTGCGAGCGCATGCCGAACGGCTGCAGCAGCTCGGCGGTGTGCAGGTGCAGTTCTTGGGCATCGGCCGCAATGGCCACCTGGCGTTCAACGAACCGGGCACCGCCTTCGACAGCGGGTTTCACGTGACGACCTTGGCGGAGACGACGCGCGAGGATGCGCGGCCGCGGTTTCTGCCGGCGGAACCACCGGCGCAGGCGGTGACGTCGGGGCTGGCCACGATCCTGGCCGCAAAACGTCTCGTGCTGTGTGCGTTCGGCAAGGCGAAGGCGGCGGCGGTGCGCGCGATGCTGCAGGGCGAGGTCTCGACGAAGTGTCCGGCGAGTGTGTTGCAGAACCACGGCAATGTCTTGGTGCTGCTCGATCCGGAGGCGGCGAGTGGTCTTGGTGGCGCGGCGTCGGCGTCCTGATCGCGGCAGCGTGCTCGGCGCCTGACGTCGCGTTCCATTCGGTCGCGTTCGCTTCCGCCCTCAGCAACCCCGACTCGGTCTGACGAGCTATTCGGCATCGCCGGCGTCGCGCAGCAACTCGCTCGGCAGGTTCCTCGCGGCGTGCAGGATCCTGGCGACCCTGATCTCGTCTTGCGCAACTTCGTAGACGATGAGAAAGGCGCCGAGCACGATTCGTGAACGCAACGTCCGGCCCGGTGGGCTCAGGTCAGGCTGCAGCCGACCAGACTCCGGCATCCGCAACAGGCTGATGAACGCATCGGCCAACGCCTCGCGCAGGCGCTCTGCCTGTTCGAGCCCGAAGTTCTCGATGGTGTAGTCGTCGATCGAGTCGCGGTCCCGACACGCTGACTGCGAGATCAGAACCCGCTTCATCTGGGCGTCGCCGAGCCGTCACCTTTGAGGCGGCGGTGCTTCGCTTCCCAATCGCTGAAGAACTGAACGCTGTCCACCACGTTGCCGCGATCCAGGTCGCTCAACCCGTCCGCAACGAGACCGCGCACGCGCGCCAACTCGGCAACCCGGCGCGACTCCTCGTCCTCCAGCAGCCTGAGGGCAGCTCGCACCACCTCGCTTGCAGACTGGTAGCGCCCCGACTTTACGCAGGCTGAGAGGAACGCGGCTTGCTCTGGCGTGAAGGAGACGGATCTGGTTTCGCGATTGACCATGGCACCTCGATCGGCAGTTGGTGTAGTACATTGTAGCACAGACGATGCGATCGTCAAACGGTGGTGGCACAGCCGTTTAGGCACCATTCATCGTCAGCGGGCAGAGCAAACTCTTGGCACCAGGCAAGCTCGGTGCCTGGGTATGTGTGTGCCGCCTGCGAGGAACCACAGCCTGGATGTCGGCGGCCCTCTCGACGAAGTGTCCGGCGAGTGTGTTGCAGAGCCACGGCAACGTCTTGGTGCTGCTCGATCCGGAGGCGGCGAGTGGTCTTGGTGACGCGACGTCGGCATCCTGATCGGCGCGCGAGAGCAACGCAGTCCCGTCGCGACGGTGTTTCAGATCCGTCGGTACATCAGATCTGACCGCACCACGTACTTGAGGCCGCGGTGAACCCGTTCGCCTTCGTGCAGCAGGTGGTGATTGAAGAGCAGGGCCCGGCCCGCGCGCGGGGCGATCTTGAGCTCCAGGTCGAGCAGGTTGGTGTGGCCGCCGGCTTCGCATTCGTTGAGGTAGACCATGAAGGTGAGCAAGCTGCGCTCGTCGTCGCTACGCGTGAAGGCGCCATCGAAGTGGGGGGCGAAGAACTGACCGGGCGCGTAGCGGTAGCAGCGCAGCCGCTCGTTGGCGCCGCAGAGGCGCCAGGCGCCTTCTAGCCGTTCGGGCACGTGCGCTCGCACGCGCTCGAACAGCGTTGCCGCCAATGCGGGGTCGTCGAAGATCACGCGTGTGTTGTTGCGGATGTCGGGGCGCTGCACGAAGCCCGTGGCGGTGGTAATGGGTGCCACGGTCGGCCCGGCCGCCTCGATCCTCGCGATGAGCGCTGTGCACTCCGCCGTGGTCAGCACATCGTCGACCGTGATCACCAGCGGGTTGCGGGTGTCGAGCTCCTGGTCAGGGTCGGGGAGAATCTCGGACATGGAGATCAAGCACTTCTATGGTTGGTCGACAGGACGACCAGCTCGGCTGTTGGTCACTCCGCACGTGCCGGCGGCCGGGGACTTCCATAGCGAGCGAGTCAGTCCCCAACTTCAGCCAAACAATCGCAGGAGGAGACTGTCACGCTCGACTTGGTGATGGGCCCCGACTTCTGCCAAGATCGCGGCGAGCGTGCCCACTCGGAGGCAATCGTGGTCGGGAATCGTGATGTGGTGTTCACCTTGCTGTCTTGTCGTCAAGCGAAGGTGACTGCCTGTTTCCCGAGTGATCTCGTAGCCGAATCCCCGCAAGGACTTGGCTAGGTTGCGTCCCGAAACATCGCGGGGCAACTTCACGCCGCGATGACTTCGTCGTGCACGATGTGCAGTCGGATGAACTTCGGCATGTTCGCCGGTTCGAAGTGGCAGCGCACGGCATCCCGCACGGCGGTCCGAAGGCCAGGAAGGTCATCTGCTTCGGTGACGATGGAGACCCCGAAAGCGCGGGCGATGTAGCCGCCATCGGGGGCTTCTTCGACGTGGAAGACGAGTTCGGTTGGCGTTGTCATGACGAGGTCGAGGACTGTACGGCTGGCACTGCATGCGACAAGGGTCCCCATCGCCGTGAGCGTCAACTTGGCGCGCACCTCGTTGACGATCGCCCCCGCCACCTCATTGGGTCTGCCCGGCTGCGATCTGCTGGTCAGCCCCGACTTGCTCGAGGTGATCTTCACGAGCACGGGTGTCGCTGTTTCGAGTCTCAGACTGCCCAACTCGGCGGTGCTCGTCGGCTTTGCCTTCCACCACCAGATGGTGTGCTTCGAACTCGACGCGGCGCTCAGCATCACTGCCGTTACGAGCACGAACGGGCTGACGCTGACGATCGGGGCTTTCTAGCGGGTCACCTTGTGCATCCGTGCACATCGGAACCGGTGGCGACGTCCTGCTAGCGCCGCACTTTCCGTTTGATGCCGAAATCGTCAGGAGTGCAGCGAAGCGTTCGTCCGGCGAATCACCCTTCCCGGCGAATGGATCAACGATTGACTGATGGGGGAGGAGTGGCCAGCGTTACGTGGACGTGATTCACCCACTCGTTGCAGGTTTTGTCGTCGCGGTTGCGTTCGCGGGCGTAGCGCCCACCCAGACGCCTACGCAGAACCCACCCAAGGCTTCACCAGCGTCGCAACCCAAGGCCACGCCCGACCCAAACCGGATCTGGGCGAAGCTGCTGGCCGACCTCCCTCGCCACCCAAAGGCGAGGCACACGATCGAAGCGGTTCGCGCGGCTGTGGCAAGCAACCCGAAGTACGCGGGTTTCACGCCGAAGCTCACAGACCGAACCACGGTCGGGCTAGTGCCGCTCGGCGAGAACCCGGTGACGAAGCTATGGGAGTTCTACGACCTGCGTAGTGCGTGGGACGGGACGCGCGACCCGCGCGACATTCCGCTACCCGAGCATCGTCCCGATGGCACGATCGAGATCGGCGACGACACCGGCATCGTGCTTGTTCTCTTGCCGGGAGGTGCGTTCTCCATGGGCGCACAGGAGAGCAGCGAGACCGACCCAGGCTTCGATCCGAGAGCGTTTCCTGCCGAAGCCCCAGTAGTTCGCGTCGAGTTGACCCCCTTCCTGATCGCGCGACATGAGATCACCCAGGGCCAATGGGCTCGCTTGGCACGTGGGATGAACGTCGCGAAGTGGCCGAGCGTGGGGAAAGTCGGTGCCGTTATCGGCGGCAAGAGGGTGACGGCCGCCAACCCGGTCGATCGTGTCGATTGGACCAGTTGCAACAACGTGCTGACCCAGAATGGCTTCGTCCTCCCCACCGAAGCTCAGTGGGAGTACGCCTGTCGTGCAGGGACCTCGACACCCTGGTGGCCGGGCGACAGCCCGGAAGACCTCGCGGGCAAGGAGAACGTGCGCGACAAGACCGGCAACGCTTCTATCCGAAGTCCGGGCCCTTCGTTTGCCTTCGATGACGGACACTTCTATTCCTCGCCGGTTGGCTGCTTCGCCGCAAACGCGTTCGGCCTGCACGACGTGCATGGCAACGTGCGTGAATGGTGTCTCGACGAGAAAGCCAGCAATTCGGACTTGAAGAAGGCTGGAACCGGCCAACTGCTGCCTCGCGTGAGATCGGACCATCACTTCCATCGTGGCGGCAGCTTCTTCTGCGACCTCCCTCTGACCCGATCCTCCTATCGCAATTACAACGTGCCCACTTTCACAGCCGACTGGTTGGGCGCGCGCCCCGCACGGTTGATTCCTGAATAGGGACTTCAAAACCGAGCGGCTGGCCGATCAGTCAGTTGACGTCGATCGCGGCGGGTGTGCTGAGATTCAGTCCGACATTCGTGGGGACAATGTCGAAGCCGATGCTCTGGAAGATCAACTTGCCGCTCCAGCCGACCGGAATGTTTGGCGTCGCAAAACTGTGGAAGCCATTCACCGGCACGCCGAAGTCCCACAGGAACAAGTTGAGACAGTACCAATCTGGGAAGAAGTCTCCCCCCAAGGTGAACGACGGCGCAATCGTGTTGGGAACGATGTCGATCCACGTGAACACGTAGTTGAAATCCCCGCCCACGTGCATGGTCGTCGGCGGACCACCCGCGGATCCATAGTTCAGCTGGGGCAGGACGGGTTCGAGCACGAAGCGCTCCGTGGTCCCAAACGCGAGGGCGTTCACGTAGCTCGCTGGCCCCACGTTGGCGAGCTGTTGTTGGATGCCGACCGCGGCGCCGGTCTGCAGACCATATGGCACCGGTATGCCCAGGAAGCCGCACGGCCCCATGGGCGGCGAACCATAGTTAATGGTGCTGGCCAGACTGCCGCCGGTCATCGAATCGGTCGAGAACAGGAAGTTGGGGACGAGCACCGTGGGGCCACATGTGGGGAATGACATGATCGACGTGCCCGGTCCGTGGTCGATTTCGAGGCTCTCCAGGTCGATGTCTCCTGCGCCGAGGTTGGCGACGCCGAAGCGGTCGGTGATCCCGCTGTTCTGCAGATGCACCTTGATTGAGACCTCGTCAAAGATCTCGTGGGCACAGCCGTAGAAGTTGGGGCCGGTTGTCACCACATCCTGGATTCGCAAGTCACCCGGCCCATAGGTGACGACCTTCGACCACGGGATCGCCAGCAGAGTACCGTTTAGGACCCACTGGTTCTGCGCACACTCGAGTTGGCACAGAGTGCCGGGGGCGTTGAGCGAGAAGTAGATGCCGAGCCCCGGCTCGTAGGCGAACGCGTCGATGTCGATTGGGGTGTTACTTGGCAACCCCAACGCCTTGTTGAAGGTCTCTTGGGTCATCAGCATGTCGACCGTGCCGTTGACGTGGATGCGACCGATGTCGCCCGGCCGCAGCGGCAAGTTGGTGATGCCGGCGCCCATAGCCGCCGACGGCGACCAGTACACCATGCGGGGGTTCGGCGCGACCTTGACAATCGAGGAGGACGTCGTCAACCCCCATCCGGTCGACAGCGCATCGATGCTCCCGAACAGGCTTGGGTTCCAGTACTGACCGTCGCCGTTCTCGTCGCCGGTCATCACCTGCATGCACGTGCGGGGCGACCACTTCTCGGTGCGAGCGCCGCCTGGACAACCGGGCTGCAGCGGCAGGAACGCGATCTCGTTGGGACGCAGGACCTGCAGCGGCCCGCCTCCCATCGAAATGGTGTTCTCGTTTTGGCTGAAGGTCAGCAGGGCGCCGGGTACCTGCGCCATCACTCCGGCGACGGGCAGACACGAGAGCAGGAGCAAACGCAGTGGCGAGTTCATGGCAAGGACCGTGATGGGCGGCAGCGATCAGGCCGGCGCGGATCGACGCTCAATCCGCACCGCCGACAGTCGCTCGCTGCTCCAGCACGACCGTCTGCCATTCCCATGGCAAGCTCGCCGCCGTTTTGGACAAGATTCCTCGCCGTTTCGCGAGCGGCATGTTGTGGCAGCAGGCGCGCGGCCAGATCGAGGCCGCAAACCGCTCGCTCGCAACGCCGCCACACCCCTTGGGGCCACCGACTGGTCAGGACCGCCAGCCCCGCTGCAGAGGCCCAACCTGCCGGCAGTTCTTGCGTGCAACGCGGCAACTCTCAGCGCCACTGCCACGTCTCCGGCCACCACGTCGCATCGCGTTCGTTGGCGAGCACCGGATCGAGGAACGATCGCAAAGCCGCCACGAGTTCGGCCAGCGTCGGCCATGCCAGTTCTTCTTCGTCCGCCATGGCCGCGAAGGGCTCCGTCCACGCCGCCGGAGGTTCTGGCACCTGCAGCGGCAACGCATGCGTGCGGCGACACGAGAACGTCTGTTGCAACGCGCGCCGCAACCGCGCGGACTGCAATCTGCGCACCGTTGCGAGCAAGGCCATGTCGGGCAGGTCCTTGATCCGCGAGTTGGGGCGCAGACGCGGCATGGTGTAGGCGTGCAACTTCTCGGCAAGGTGCGTCTCGATCGGGTAGACGCGGATCTGCGGCGGCGCGATGCCGGCGAAACCGAGCGTGTCCGCTGCCACCACGATCTCGGGCTCGTCCACCAGTGGCTCACCGAGCACGATGTCGACGCCGAAGGGCAACCCGTAGGGCTGGCCCGCGAGCCGACACTCGGCACGAAAGCGCCAACCGCCGTAGGGCAGGCCGTCGTTCTCGATCGTGGGGTGTTCCTCGTCGCGCCGAAGTTCGAAGGTCATGAAATCGAGCAGGTCGCGGCGCCCTGCTTCTTGGAGGCGCTCCAACAACCGAGCAGGATCACTGACCAGGCGCAGGTCGACGTCCTTCGTCGCGCGAGCCCGCGCCACCCGCAGCTCGAGCACGAGCCCACCCTTCAAGGTTGCGTCGTCACCGAACAACGCGGCAATGCGCGCCACGAACCGATGGAAGACGAGGATCTGCCGCCGACGAGCGAAGGCGCCCCCCGTCGATGCCGACGAACGCAGTCGTTGCTCGAGCGCCTGCTTGAACGCTGCGGGCGACACGTAGCGGCGAACGGTCACAGGTGAATGCCCCCGAACGGCCGCAGGGCGGCTTCGACTTCACGCACCTCGGAGGCGCCGACGAGTCCGCGACGAAGGGCTTGGCGTGCAGCCTGACCAAGCAGTTCTGGACCGAGTCCAGAGACGGCACAATCGGCAAGCGTGCGGCGAGGCGAAGTGACTGGCACCGCACCGAACCACGTGCGATCGTCGTCAGGCACGTCGGCGTGGTGCAGCGTGATGCCGAACGGCACGTTCAGCCGACGGCGCCGCCACGCACTTGGCAGCGTCATGTGGCACCGCGCCGGCAGCGCGTCCGACAGGCCATGCAGCGCCAGCGCGGTCTGGTGAGATACCAAGCCGACCTGATCCGACCACAGCCACGCCGCTACCAGGTCCGCCTGTTCACCGACTGGGAAGTGCACCACGCGGTAGATGCCTCGCTGGACTCGGGCCAGACGGCCGGCGCGCACGTGGTGACGAAGCAGCTGGGAGGAGTAACCGGCTGTCGCTGCCTGGCTGGTCGTGAACAGGCCCTCTTGCTGGGTGGCCGTTTCGAGCAGCATGCCCCAGTCAGGGGCCTTGTCAGAATCGGTCGATATCATGCACAAAACGTAAGTCACGCTTTAGTTAAGTGCAACTATCGTCCACTCAGGCGCATGAACCCAAAGCGGAGCTTTAGTTTTCTTCCATTGCAACTGCGAGCCAATGCGACTCTTCCTGCTGCAGTCCGGCGTGCGGCCTTGTCGGGGTGAAGTCGCCGAGCCCGCCGCTACTCGGCGATCGTGAACTTCAGCGCGTTGGTGAAACCGAAGTCCGGCAGGATCGGGCAACCACTCGGCCGCAACTGCAGCCACTGCGTGTAGAGCTCGGCGCCGATCAGCGACGGCGTGTTTGGGACCGCGACCACGGTGGGGTTGGCGGCGGACAGCAGCAGGTCGGCCGACGGCACCACCGTGCAGGGCCCGCATGCGACCCGGGCCCCGGCAGTAGCGATTCCCGCGCGGACTTCGTTCGCGCCTCGTTGGACAATTCTCGGGCAGGGCGTCGGCGTGACATGCCACCTCCCCATGGCATGATCTCGCCCCTGCAATGCCAGCGCGCCCCAATCCAGCGACCTTGACATGTTGGGGGTTGTGCGCGGACGGGCTCGGCGGCGACTTCACCCGCCGCGAACTCACACCACCAGACCTGCGTGCCGGAGCGTTGCCGTAGCGCCATGTCCCAGGGCTACCAGCGGCGCGACGCCGAGATCGTCGACTACGAGCTGTGGCGACCCGGGCCCGACAGCGATTGGTTGCGTGGCCCCGCGCCGGCCAGCCTCGCGCCCGGCAGCTACTTTGCCTGTGTCGGCGCCGCCCAGACGTTTGGTTGCTTTGCGGCGCGGCCGTGGCCGACGTTGCTCGCCGAACAGATCGGCTTGCCGGTGCTCAATCTGGGCGTCGCCGGCGCTGGACCGGCGCTGTTCCGGCAGCCGCAGTTCGCGTCGCTGCTCGCGGGGGCTCGCTTCGTGGTGTTCCAGGTGTTGTCGGGTCGCAGTGCCGATTGCTCGCGTTTCACCAGCGGCGGGCGCGAACGTCTGCACGTGCGCACCGACGGCCGCGTGCTCGGCGCCGACGAAGCTTGGGCCGAGGTGCTGCATGCCGATCTCGCCGGCTGGCGACGACCCTGGCTGCGCGGGCTCGTCAATCGTTGGCGCGCGCTGACAGCTCGCCAGTACGCCCGCCAACTCGTGCGCGAGACCCGTTCGCACTGGTTGGCCGAGTTCGGCGAACTGCTGACCGCGATCCGGTCGCCGAAGCTGCTGTTCTGGTTTGGCCAAAGACGGCCCGCGTATCGCCCGCGCTTCCACTCGGTGGCAGCCTTGTTCGGTGCGTACCCCCAGCTTGTCGACGACCGCATGGTGGCCACGTTGGCCCAACTCGCCGACGACTACATCGAGTGCGTGACCTCGCGCGGCAGTCCGCAATTGCTGCGCAGTCGGCACACCGGTGCCCCGACGACGGTGCGGCCGGCGGACGATGGCACCGGCACGGCGCCGACTTGGCGCTGGACGCACAACGCCTACTACCCCTCGCCCGAGATGCATGCAGACGCGGCGGTGTCCTTGCTCGCCGCCGTCCGCCGTCTGCGTGACGAGGGAGCCTCTTTCACCAACTCACAACCCGGCTAACTTCTGCCATGCGGATTGGCTCCGCAGGCAACCGACCCTGGCCATGACGTCCGCCGTACCCAGTCCCAAACGCGTGCAGATCTACGGCGAGCGCTGCTCCGGTACCAACTGGATCGCGCAGCTGCTGCGCCGCAACCTGCCAGGTGTGCGCGTCGTCGACGACTTCGGCTGGAAGCATGGGCTGCCACAGGGCGACATCGAACACGCCCTTGACTGCATCTTCGTCGTTGTGCACCGCGACCCGTTCGACTGGTTACGCAGCCTGCACGGCATGCCATGGCACGCCGGCCCGGAGTTGCGCGACGTGCCGTTCAGCCGCTTCTTGCGCACGCCGTGGCGTTGCGTCTGGGGCACGGACATGGACTTGGCCAAAGGCGATGCGCGGGTCGGCAGCGAGATGGTGCACGAACGCGATCTAGCGACGGGCAAACCGTTCGCCAACGTCATGCAGCTGCGGCGCGGCAAGATGCAGGCATGGGCGGCGCTGCCGACGCGCGTGCGTCATCACCTAGACGTTCGCTACGAAGCGGTCGTGCCAGACCCGCGCACGTTCGTACGAACTTTTGCGGCGCGTTTCGGCCTGCGCCGTTGGCCGTGGTTTCGCGGCGTCACGACCGCGAAGGGCGGCCGCGAGCGGTTTCTAGCCAAGCCCTACGCGCCGATCGCCGCCGACGACCTCGCGTGGATCACGAGCCAGCTCGATGTCGCCGCCGAGCGCGCGCTGGGGTTCGACCTTGCAGCGCGCCGAGCGCAGCTGGCGGGCCAACTCCGCGCCGCGATGCCGCTACCGCACGCGACCGCCGAGGACTCTCCGAGCCAAGCGGCGGATCAGGGGCCGTAGACCGCCGCCCCGTTCGCGGGCGTTCGCGACCGCCGGGCGCTACGGCGGCACTCTCGGCAACGGCGGCGCAATCGAACGTGCCGATCGCGGGCTGCACGCTGCTGACCCAACTCGATGTGATCACGTTCGACGTTGCCACGGCCCTGGGGTTTGGCGCGCTGCCAGTCCCGGTGCCCGCGGCGCCGAGCCTCATCGGCGCCGGCTTCTTCTGCCAAGTGCTGTCCTTGTCGCCATCGGGTCTGAACGCCACGACCGGTCTGCGTCTGACGATCGGGCGCTGACGAACGCGAGGTGGGGGACTGGTGCTCGGTTCGCCTTGGGCGGAACTGCGGATGCGGCGGCTACGCGGCGAGAGGTGCAAGGTCCGGGGCGCCGCGACGTCTACTGCGCGAAGCGCAGTTCGCCGACGTTGATGCAGCCATCGGGCCCCGCCTGTGCTTCGCACTCGATCGTGGTGCTGGTGAGGCCGCCGCCGCCGCGCAGTTGCAGTTGCCACGGCCCAACGTGATCGCGGCGCTCCCCGAGCAGGAACGAGAACCTGCCCGCGTCATCGGCCGTGACCGTTGTCCGGTAGTGCGCACGGCCGCCCTGTAGGGAGAACCCGAGCCGGCCCACCGCCGGCGAACTGTCGGCGTTGCGCACCACACCGATCAGCCGCGGCGTCGTTCGTGGCACGGTGCGCGTTAGTTCGACCACCTCTCCCGATCGTTGCGGACCATGGACCAGCTCGAACCCGGTGCGTGGGTCCCCGAGGGACCAACCCTGCACGTGCACGGTCAGTTGCAACGAGCTGCCGCAGGCGACCGAATCAAACTCCGCACGCCCGCGCGGCGAGAACTCTGCCGGTTGTCCACAGAGCGACGCGGTCGGCAGGTCCGCGAACTGCAGCGGCGCTCCCTGCTCGTCGACGAGTTGCACGACCACACGGCCGGTCGGTGGCACGACGAGCACCGTCTGCGCCGAAAGCTGCACCGTGGGCACTTCGTCGTCGCCGAGGATGCGGGGCTCGAGGTCGAACGTCGCTCCGATCGACCACACGCCTGCGAGCTCCATCATTGGCACGAAGCCGTCGGCCTGCGAAGGACCGATGATGGCGACCTGCGCGTAGCGCCCCCAAAGCTGCACTGGGCGCCAACCGACGGTCACCTCCACGCCAGCGACCGGCGCTCCCGCTTCGTCCACGACTCGGATCGTTGCACCCGCGAGCAGACGAGCACTGGCGTCGCGCCAATGGGAGAAGAGCAGCCGCCCCGCCGCCAGGATGGCCACGCCGACCACCACGACGGCACCTAGCCACAGCACCACGCGCCGCATGCGCCGCGCCGGTCGTCGCGCATCGGGCGCAGCCGTCGCATCGCGTGGTAGCATCGTCATCGTCGCACGACAGCACGGCCGTGTTCGGGTAGGAAGAGCAAACTGCGTCCCGGACCACCCGGACCACCCGGAACCCACACCAGCCCGATCTTCAGCTCCCGCCACCGCGTCAACGCCCCCGCCCGGTGTGCGCGCTGGGTGCGAAGTCGGCCGCGGAGGGGCGCGAAACGGCAGGCGCAACCGGCTGGACTACGGCGCGCGGGTGAAGGGCTCGGTGCCGGTTCTTTCGTCGATCTCGGCGGCGCGGTGACGGTGCTCGAAGCCGCCGCCGCGGCGGGGGACCCGAGTCAATGCGTGCGGTCATCGGACCAAGGACGAGGACTTTGTGTAGACGTCGACTGGGCGCGATCTCACCTCGGCTTCATTCGCTTTTCATGCGTGTGGTTAAGACTCCGCGCCAGGTCTTGCCTCGGAGCGCGACCAGACCCTAACCATGGATTCTCCTTTGTGTAATGACTTGAGCGAGGCCTGCAGCACCGTGGGCGGCAAGGGCAGCGACCGACACCGATGCGCCTGCGGTCGTTCAACCCCAAAGGTCCACGAGGAAGAATGACCCAGATCGACCATCAGCAAACGTCTAACAACCCCGGCTTCGCCAAGGCCCCGACGGGCATCCAAGGCCTGGATGAAATCACGGGCGGTGGCCTGCCGCGCGGCCGACCCACGCTCGTCTGCGGCGGTGCCGGCTGCGGCAAGACGCTCCTGGCGATGGAATTCTTGGTCCGGGGAGCCACGCAATTCGGTGAGCCCGGCGTGTTCATGTCCTTCGAAGAATCCGCCACGGAACTGACTCAGAACGTCCGCTCGCTCGGCTTCGACTTGGACGATCTCGTCCAGAAAAAAATGCTCGCGATCGACTTCGTGCGGGTCGAGCGGAATGAGATCGAAGAGACCGGCGAATATGACTTGGAGGGGTTGTTCGTCCGCCTCAACTTCGCGATCGACTCGATCGGCGCGAAGCGGGTCGTGTTGGACACGATCGAAACGCTCTTTGGCGGTCTGTCCAACGTCTCCATTCTGCGCGGCGAGCTGCGTCGCCTGTTCCGCTGGCTGAAGGACAAAGGCGTGACCGCCGTCATCACCGGCGAGAGCGGCGATGGTGCGCTCACCCGACACAGCCTGGAAGAGTACGTGTCGGACTGCGTCATCGTGCTCGACCACCGGGTGACCGAGCAGATGTCGACGCGGCGGCTGCGGATCGTCAAGTACCGCGGCACCAGCCATGAAACGAATGAATACCCGTTCCTGATCGACGCGGACGGCATCAGCGTGTTGCCGGTCACGTCTCTGGGGTTGCAGCACACCGCGAGCACCACGCGGATTTCGAGCGGCATCCCTCGGCTGGATGCCATGCTCGGCGGCGATGGATATTTCCGGGGCAGCACGGTGCTCATGTCGGGGACGGCGGGCAGCGGCAAGAGCAGCATCGCCGCCCACTTCGTGGCCGCCGCGTGCCAGCGCGGCGAGCGTTGCCTGTACTTCGCGTTCGAGGAGTCGCCGGGCCAGATCCTTCGCAACATGCGATCCATCGGCATCGACCTGGAGCCGTGGATGCAACAGGGCTTGCTGCATTTCCATGCCAGCCGCGCCGCGATCCATGGTCTGGAAATGCACTTGGCGACCATTCATAAGTTGGTCCGCAAGTTCCAACCTCGCGTGGTGGTCATGGACCCCGTCGGCAGCCTGACCTCGGTGGGCACGAGCCAGGACGCCAACGTCATGCTGACCCGGCTGATCGACTTCCTCAAAATGCAGGGCATCACGGCGATGCTCACCAGCCTGACGAGTGGGGACGCCGCCCTGGAGCAAACCTCCACGAATGTCTCCATGCTCGTGGACACCTGGCTGTTGCTGCGCGACCTGGAACTGGACGGCGAGCGAAATCGAGTGATGTACGTCCTCAAATCGCGCGGCATGGCTCACTCCAATCAACTCCGCGAGTTCCTGCTGACCGACCAGGGCGTGGAACTACAGAATGTGTATCTGGGCGCGGAGGGCGTTCTCACCGGCTCCGCTCGGCAGACGCGAGAGGCCACCGAAAAGGCGGCCCGCCTGCTCCGGCACCAGGAGGTCGAAGCCAAGCAGCGGGAACGAGTCCTCAAGCGCGAAGCCCAGGAGGCTCGGATCATCGCCTTGCAGAAGGAGTTCGAGGCCGAAGAAGAAGTGGCGAAGCGGGACATCGACCAGGAGCAATCGCGCGAAGAAACCAACCGCCAGGATCGGGACCGCATGGGCATCAGCCGACAAGGTGACAAGGTGCTGAAAGAGGCCGAGCCGTCCGCCCGTTCCCACGAGACACCACGGAGCCGCAAATGAAGCCCCTGGGCCGGGAAGAGCCAGCCGGTGCGAACGCAGCTACGCCAACGTGGCAACTGCGTCTGTACATTGCCGGACAGACACCGAAGTCCATCGCCGCCTTCGCCAATCTCACGAGACTGTGCGAAGAGCACCTGCCAGGCCGCTACAGCATCGAAGTGATCGACCTCATGCTGCACCCACAACTGGCGGCGGGTGACCAGATCGTCGCCATCCCGACGCTGGTGCGGAAGCTGCCCGAGCCACTGCGCAGGATCGTCGGCGACCTGTCGAATACCGAGCGCACCTTGGTGGGGTTGCAGTTGCGGTCCACACCTGCGAGTCGTGAGCAAGGAGGCATCTGGTGATGCGTGCCAACTCCGACGCGACGCGGGCGTTTGAAAGCGCGGTGGGCGCGCCCTCTCCCGAGCAGCGCTATGCCTTGCGCCTCTACGTCACCGGCATGACGCCGCGCAGCACGGAGGCGTTCGCGTCAATCAAGGCGATCTGCGAGGAGCGCCTGCAGGGACGCTATGAGCTGACCGTGATCGACATCTACCAGAACCCGCAACTGGCGATCGACGAGCAGATCGTCGCCGTGCCCACACTGGTCAAGGTGTTGCCCCCACCACTCCGCCGTTTGGTCGGCGACCTCTCCAACATGGAGCGGGTGCTGTCGGGCTTGGACCTGCGCCGCAAGCCATGAGCGCGACGTAACATGGCAGATGCGAACCAGCAGGCAGAGATCGACGACCTGCGGCTGCGGCTCGAAGAGGCCGAGGATACGATCCGCGCAATTCGCAGCGGCGCTGTGGATGCGTTCGTGGTCGACGTGCCGCGCGGGGCACAGGTCTACACACTTGAGACTGCCGACCGTCCCTACCGACTGCTGGTGGAGGAAATGGCGCAGGGCGCGCTCACGCTCAGCGAAGACGGCACCATCACCTATTGCAACCGCCGCTTTGCCGACCTGGTAGGCAGACCCCTCGCGCGGCTGGTTGGCGTCGACTTTTGCGACTTCATCCCACTCGCTGCAAGACATGCCTACGAAGGCTTGCTGCGGCAAGGCCGCGCCGGTTTCGGCGAAGGCGAGAGTCATGTGCAGAGTGCCGACGGCGCGTTCGTCCCGGTATTTCTGACCATCAACTCGCTGCCGTCGACCAGCGGCGCCGCGATCGGACTGCTGGTGACGAACCTCACGACGCAGCGCCACCATGAAAAACTGAGCAGCCTCTTGGCGGCTCTCGAAGAGTCCGATCGACGCAAGAACGAGTTCCTGGCGATGCTGGCTCACGAACTCCGCAACCCGCTCGCGCCGATCCGCAACGCCGTGCAAATGCTACGTTGGAACAAGGTCGGCGATGCGAAGGACGTACGATCGATTGCCGAGATGATGGAACGTCAGGTCGGCCAGATCGTGCGGCTGGTGGACGACCTGCTCGACGTGAGCCGCGTCAGCCGGGGCAAGATCCAGCTCCGTCGGCAGCGAATCGACTTGGTATCCGCCGTGAACCACGCCATCGAAGCGGCCAGCTCGATGATCAAGTCCAGGACGCAAGAACTGACGGTCACCTTGCCGGCTCAACGGGTGTACGTGCATGCCGACCCGACCCGCCTTGCTCAAGTGGTGGGCAACCTGATCAACAACGCCTGCAAGTTCACCGACCAGGGCGGTCGCATCTGGCTCACGGTCGAGGTGGAAGCAGTCGGTGATCCAGGCTCTGCAGTCAGCCAGGAGTGCGCTGTGATCCGGGTGAAGGACAGTGGCGTTGGCCTCGCCGCCGAACAGATGCCTCACATCTTCGAGATGTTCGTGCAGGTCGATACCTCGCTGGAGCGTTCCGTCAGCGGCTTGGGCATCGGCCTGACGTTGGTGCGAACCTTGCTCGAGTTGCACGGCGGCAGCGTGGAAGTTCACAGTGCCGGTATCGGTCAGGGCAGTGAGTTCGTGGTGCGTCTACCGATCATGGTCGAGACACCCTCGACGGTGCCGCCACCGCCGATCACCAGCCAGCCATCAAGCATCGCCGCCCGCCGCATCCTCGTGGCGGATGACAACCGGGATTCGGCCACGTCGATGGCGATGTTGCTGGAACTCACCGGCAACGAGACACGCACCGTGTTCGATGGTCTGGCCGCGGTCGAAGCGGCGAGGACGTTCATGCCGGACATCGTGCTGCTCGACATTGGCATGCCGAAGCTGAACGGTCACGAAGTGGCGCGCAAGATCCGCGCCCAGCCTTGGGGCAAGTTGATGCTGCTGGTCGCGGTGACGGGCTGGGCTCAGGACGAAGACCGCCGTGAATCGAGAGAGGCCGGGTTCGACGGCCACATGATCAAGCCCGTCGATCTGGATGCCCTGATGAACCTGCTCGCGGGATTACGGCGGCCGCCTGAAGAGGTCGTGCAAGCCTAGAGCCGCATCATGCGACGCCAGGTTGGCGCCGACGCCCGCTACCGCGGGTGCGACTCAACGGCGACGACGGGGGGGCGAGCCATGGTCCGTCGTGAGCTGCGTGCTACAGATCGTGCAGGGCCGCGAAGACGCGCGTCAACGGCAGCGCGCTGATGCCCTCCGCGATCTCGAACTCGCGCGAGCCTGGGTAGACGACGTAGAGGTGGGCGAGTTCGAGAGCTGCTCGCGCCACCTGCATGGAGCTGGTGTTCTTCGGCGCATCGCTGAACTTGCACTCGAACCCGTACAGCTTGCCGCCACGCGGCACGACGAGATCGATCTCGGCCCCGGCAGGCGAACCCCAGAAGCAGGCGTCGCGCTCGGCCCGCAGCGCGTGGATCACGTGCTCGATGGCGAACCCTTCCCACGACATGCCGAAGCGCGGATGCGCCATCACTTCCGCGCCATCACGCAACGCCAACAGCGCGTGCAGCACACCGCTGTCGCGCACATAGACCTTCGGCGTCTTCACCAGCCGCTTCTTCGTGTTGACGAACCACGGCGGCAAGCGCCGCACGAGGTACGTGCCGACCAGCACGTCGACGTACTTCGTGGCGGTCTTCTGGTCGACGCCGATGCCACGCGCCAAGTCCGATGCGTTCAACGGACCGCCTTGGCAATGCGCGAGCATGGTCCAGAATCGACGCAGCTGCTCGGGTGGTAGCGAGATGCCAAAACGCGCGGCATCGCGACTGAGGAACGTCTCGATGAAGTCCTGCCGCCACGCGTAGCTGCTGGCGTCGTCCGCGGCGAGGAACGAGCGCGGGAAGCCACCGCGATGCCATAGCTGCTGCATCACGGCGGCGCCCACTTCGTCGATGTCGAAGCCACTCAGATGCACGAACGCGATGCGGCCGGCGAGCGACTCGGACGCACCGCGCATCAGGTCCGGCGACGCGCTGCCGAGCAGCAGGAACTGCGCTGGCTGCCCCGGCCGGTCCGCGAGCACCCGCAGGATCGGCAGCAGTTCCGGCATGGTCTGGATCTCGTCGAGCACGACGAGTCCGCGCAGAGAACCGAGGGTGGTCTCCGGTGCGCTCGCCAGCGCGCCGCGATCGATCGAACTCTCGAGGTCGAAAGTCGCCGCGGGTGCGAGTCCCTTGGCGAGCGTGGTCTTGCCGCACTGCCGGGCGCCGAGCAGCCCAACGATGGGCGCTCGCTGCAGGGCCTGCGCGATGTCGTTGGCGCGGGCCGTTCGCAAGATGGGCTTCGGTGGCATGGATGCAATATCGGAATGCAGTTCCGAAATTGCAATCGCGGCCATAGCTATGAGTTCTGCAAGGCGTTATGGCTACACCTATCCTCCGCATGAGAGCCGAAAGTGCTTGCCGAGCACGACCAATCCGACCGGCGTCTGGCCGACTCCTGGTCGGCTTGCCCGTGCTGGCCCTCTTGCCCATGGTGCGCACCGGTCCGTCGACGGCCACGGCGAAGTTCGAGGTTCCCGCTGGCCTCGAGGGCGAGGCGGTCTTTGCGCAGTTGGTGTGTGGTCGCGGCACTCAGGTTGTTGCCACGAGTGCTGGACTGCGCGCACGCTTGTAGTGACCCGCTGTCAGCAGCCGTCACTGGTCGCTGCTCCCTGTTCTCCTTTCCCATGTGACTCATTCACGTTGAACGCAGCCAACGCCCCGCCGGTCCTTGACGCCCGCGCTGGAACGACCTTCCATACGGCCCATGTCCGAGACCGCAGAACTGCTGCTGCGCTGGGCGCAGGGGGACCAGACCGCAATCGCGGTCTTGGTGCAGCAGGACGCGACCTGGATCGAGGCCCATGTCCGGCGGCGTCTCGGTGCGCAGCTGCGCCAACGCGTTGACACCCAGGACATCGTGCAGAACACCCTGCTGACGGTGCTGCAGACCGGTCCGCGGTTCGTCTGCTCCGAGCGCGCCCACCTGCGCGCCTTGCTCGGGCGCATGGTCGAGAACGCCATCTGCGCGCAGGCCAATCACGCCACCGCCGGCAAACGTGACATGCGTCGCGAGGCCACCGGTCGGGTCCAGGGGGAATCCGGTTCGGTGCTGCTGCTGGATGCGAAGTCGGCGTCGATCACGCAGCCTGGCGCCGCCGCGGAACGGAGCGAGATCCGTGACTGGGTGCGGCTCGCCCTCGAACTGTTAGAGGCCGACGACCGCAACGTGATCATGTGGCGCGAGTATGAGGAGTTGTCGTTCGCCGAGGTGGGGGCGCGGCTCGGCGTCGCAGAGGATGCCGCGCGCATGCGCTACGCGCGGGCCCTGCCGAGGCTGGCGAAGAAGCTCAAGGTGCTTCGCGCGGGGGAACTCGACCAGCTGCTGCAGGAGCGGCCGTGACTTGGTACGACCTTGAGCAATCCGTTGTTCGGTTTCAGAGCACCCGGCTCCTTCTGGTCATCATGGCTTGGCTTGCGAGTGAGCTCACGCGCACCCGGCGATGAGCTCCGCTTCTCGCCTCGAACGCGCGATGGAGGTCTTCCTGGCATCGCAGGAACGCGGCGCTGCACGCCACGAAGTGGTGTCTAGCCATCCAGAACTGGCCGAGCTGCTCAACCTGCTGTTCGACGGCGAGACGGAGGCCGCGGTGGACGACGAGGCGCAGGCTTTCGGCGACTACCGGATCACCCGCGAGATCGGGCGCGGCGGCATGGGCGTCGTCTACGAAGCCAGCCAACGTTCGCTCGGCCGCCGCGTCGCCCTGAAAGTGTTGGGCCTCGGCGTCACCGTCAGCCCCACCCAGGTCGCGCGTTTCCGCCGCGAAGCGCTGGTGCTGGCCCGGCTCGACCACCCGCACGTGGTGCGCGTGCTCGACGTGGGCGAAACCGCCGGACGGCACTGGTTGGCGATGGACTTGGTGGAAGGGCAGTCGCTGGATCGACGGCTGGCTGCGCTGCGCGCCGATGGCGGCCATCGAGGCGCCTCGTTGCGTGACTTGGTGCAAGCGATCGCCGCGATCGCGGACGCGCTGCAGCACGTGCACGACCAAGGCATCCTGCATCGCGACGTCAAGCCGGCCAACATCCTGCTGCGCCGCGACGGGCACGCGCTGCTGTCCGACTTCGGGTTGGCGCGCGATGACTTCGCGCCGACCATGACGCAGGTCGGCGTCATCGCCGGCACGCCGCACTACATGTCGCCGGAGCACCTCGTCGGCGGCACGTCGCTGGGCCCGATCAGCGACGTGTTCTCGCTCGGCGCCGCGCTCTACGAGTGCATCACGTTGCAACGACCGTTCGAAGGCGGCAGCAACGACGCGGTGCTGCGCCAGATCCTGCAGCACGATCCGCCCGATCCCCGTCGCTTGCACCGCGGCCTGCATGCCGACCTCGCCGCGATCTCGCTGAAGGCGATCGAGAAGGAGTCCAGGCGTCGCTACCACACCGCCGCCGCGTTCGCCGCGGACCTGCACGCGTTCCTCGATCTGCGTCCCGTGCAAGCCAGGACGCCATCGACATTGCAGCGATTGCAGCGCTGGTCCCGCCGCGAGCCGTGGCGCGCAGCCCTCGCCAGCGTCCTGCTCGTGGCGGCTGCGGCAGGCGTCTATGTGGTGGTGCAGTGGCCAGAACTGCAGGCCGCGGCGCAGGCTCGCGCCAACCAGGATTTCGAGGACGCGCTCTCGCTGGGCTGGCTCGAGCGCACCAGTGGTCGGCGCGCCGAATGCCTGGCCGCGTTCCAGCGGGCGCTGGCGACGCGGCCACAAAGTGCTGAGGCGACCGCCGGTCTGTGCCTTGCCACCCGGCAATTCGACGGCGCCGAAGTGGCCTTCGCCGAACTGGACCGACGAGCCCCGGTGGCCGACGACCCCGATTTGATGCAGCGGGCCCGCATGCTGATGCTGCAGGGCGCGGGCCGAGCCAAAGAGTCGGACGCGCTCCGTAACTCGCTGCCGCCACCGCGCACCGCCACAGGCCTTTGGTTCACCGGCACCGCGACGTTCTTGGCGGCGCCGCAAGATCCGGCGGCCATGCGCACGGCGCTCGAGATGATCTCGCTGGCAGTGCGATTGTCGCCGACGCCACGATTCACGCTGTTGGTGCAGTGGGCGATCGTGGCCTACACCGCCAAGGACCTCGATGCCATGCGCGAATGCCGGCAGATGCTCATGCAGTTGTGGCCAGAGCATGCGTACGCGCTGCATTACAGCGCCCTCACACTCGCCAAGACGGATCCGCTGCAGGCTATCGAACTCTGTCGCAAGGCGCGAGCCAACGGCATGAAGCCAGCCGACAGCTTCTGGCTCGAGTTCTCGATGCTCGCCGCGAACGATCCCAACGGCGAGCTGATCCCGACCATTCGGCAGGCGCTGCAATTCCCATGGGATGATGCCCGCCGCGGCACGCTGATCGAGCAGTTGTTTGTGCACGGTGGCGAAGTGGAGGCAGCGGCAGCCGTGGAGGACTGGTATCGAACCTCACCCGACAACGTCGAGGCGCGATTGCGCATGGGCCAGCTGCGCTGCCGTCAGGGGGATCAGGATGGCGCGATCGACTTGCTCGCCGCGGTTGCCGCCGCCCGGCCGGACGATGGGGATGCGCTCTACAGCCTCGCGATCGCTCAGCACGCCGGTGAACGCGATGACGACACGCGGAAGACCTTGGCGCGCGTGCTGACCTTGCTGCCGGATGATGAACGCCCTCACATGCGCCTGCTGGACTTGCTGGTGGATCACCAAGAGGCCGCGGCGATCCTGGCCGAGCACCGACGCTGGGCAACGGCGCGGCCGCAGGATGCGAAAGCACACCTGGCACTCGCCAAGGCGCTGCTGGCGCAACAGCCGGCGGCACCCGTCGAGGCCCTGGTCGCGATCCATCAGGCGGACTACCTCGCGGTCGGCAAGGACGCGGAGATCCTGGATATCAAGGCTGCCGCCCACGAAGCCCTTGGTGAGCCGGGGCCTGCTGAGAGATGGCGAATTGCCGCGCAGGCGCTGCGGGCCGCGGCGCCGCTACCAAAGCCGGCGAAGTAGGGACTGGCCTAGCGACCGCTGTGGTCGGCGGTTTTTTCGCGTCGCGGCGTTCGGTTCGCTGGCACGCGGCTCCTGAGCGGGCTGTCCCCAACCAGCTAGCAACCATGAATCGCATCGTCCCCCTTCTCTTGTCTTCGACGCTTGCCGCAGTTGCGGCCAGCGCCGCCACCCAGAACCCACCGCCGAAGGTCCCGGCGCCACAGCAGGCCCAAAGCGACGACAAGCCTCAGGCCGCACCCGTGGTCAAGACCTCGGTCCACACGCAGCCGGCCCGCTCGGCCCTCGGCGTCCGTGCTAGCGAGCAGCCAGCCAAAGTCGCCTCGACGGCTCTGCCTGCCGGCGCCACCAGCCTGCCTGACGAGATCCTGTTCGACGATCGCGAAGGCGCGCTCTTCGCCTTGGGCAACACCTACAAGGCCGAGTTCGATTCGAACGGCGCCACCTACGTGCCGTACTTCGACGGTGCGGCTCGCAACTACCCGCTGCACTTCGTCGTGCAGAAGGCAGTTGTCGCCAACACCGAACTGGCTGTCGACGACGCCATGCCGACGCGCAACGACAACCGCGTGACCTTCGCGCACGGCGGCCTGCGCGCGACCTACGACCTGCTGCCGCGCGGCATGGAACAGATGTTCTGGTTCGACACCCTGCCAGTGCGCGGCGAACTGCGCGTCGAAGTGGCGTTGCACACGGATCTGCAAGCGGCGGCGCACGAGAACGGCTTCTCGTTCAGCAATGAGCTCGGCACGGTCAGCTATAGCCAAGCGTTCGCAATCGATGCCCGCGGTGAACGCCTGCCGCTGGTGACGACTCTCGAGCACGGCACGCTGTGCTTGCGAGTCCCAGCAACCTTCGTCGCGAGCGCCGTGTTGCCGCTCTGCATCGACCCGCTGGTCAGCAGCTCGCAGCTCGCCTACCAGGGCGTTGGCACCCACCCGGCGGAAGTGTCCGACATCGCCTACGAGCCGACGTACGGCGAGTACCAGGTCGTGTTCCACCGCTACTGGAGCGGCACCGACTACGACGCGTTCGTGCGCCGCTTCGACAGCAACATGAACCCGTCGACGCTGTTCATCATCGACACCAGCGGCGCGGAGAGCTGGGAGAAGCCGAAGATTGCCGCCAACAACCTCGGGGATCGGTTCCTGGTGGTGGCGCAGACCAGCAACGGCAGCGCCTCGCCGTACTGGATCGCGGGCCGAACCGTCGGATCCGGCAGTGGCCCGGTCGGCACGCCGTTCGTGATCGAACGCGCTGGACTCCCGGGCCACGCATTTGGTGACAAGATCAACCCCGACGTCGGCGGCGACCCCGACTACTTCGGGCCGACCTACTTCACCGTCGTGTGGGAACGCATCGCCCTCACCACCGACCACGACGTGCATCTGAAGCAGGTCACGTCGACCGGCAGTCTGGTCAGCGCGACGCCGATCTACCTTGCCAACAGCACGGCCTTCGACAGCCAGCCGACGATCTCGAAGTCGAACGGTGCGCCGCCCTATGCCACGCAGTGCTGGGGTGTGGCCTGGCAGCGCACCTACAGCCCGAGTGACGAGGACATCTACGGCGCGCTGGTGCGCTGGGACGGCGTGGTCACGGTGCCGCCCTTCGTGATCGATTCGCCGATCGCGTGGCAACTGCACCCGTCGATCAGTTCGCCCACCGACGAGGTGAACGGCGCTCGCTACTACCTGTGCACGTTCGACGACCAGTTGCCAGCCAACTCGACGATCACCGGCACCGTGCTCGACCAGAACGGCACATCGCAGGGCCGCTTCGACATCGCCAACCAGCTGACGCCAACCTACCCGCACGTGGAGCCGTCGGTGGACAGCGACGGCGCCCGCTTCGTGGTCGGCTGGCACGAGGTCTACGGCGGCACCGGCCAGGACTTCGACATCCGCGTCGCCACCTGCGCCTTCGCCCCGGCCCTCGGCCTCGTGATCCAGGATCAGGCGACGCCTGGCTACACGACTGACATGGAGGGCTTGTGTGAAGTCACCAGCACGCACGCCGATGGCAGTGGTGCGGGCCGCTACGGCGTGACATGGACGCGTAGCACCGCCACTAGCCGCGACATCTACGCCCGTAGCTACGACGGAGTGCAGAGTGGCGCGACCTTCTCGTGGCGCTCTACGACTTGCGGGACTGCCGCCAACTTCACGGTGCTCGGCGCGCCCTACCTCGGCGGCAACGTCTACGCGGCGCATGCCATCGCCGGCGGCATCCGCGGCTACGTCTTCGGCACGCCCGACTCGTTGCCGATCGGTCCCTGCCCTGGCTGCACGCTCGGTGTGCAGGGCACCCTGGTGCTGCTGGATCCGCTGACGATCCAGATTCCCAACCAGCCAACGCTGGTCGGGCAGACGTTCGCGATGCAGGGCTTCGAGTTCGGCTCGGGCACGTGCCTTGGCGCGATTTCGCTGAGCGACACGCTCGACTTCACGGTGCGGTGAAGGGGCGCCGAGGCGAGCCGCACGGCCGCCTCGATGGCGCCTGTCTATCGCTGTCAGAAGTCGGCGCGCTGCAGCACTGACACGGAGTCTCGGCACTGGTCGCCGGGATTCTCGACGGCTTGTGCGATCAACGTCCCAGAACCAGATCGATGCCGTCGATGACGAGTTGGAGTTTCGACCTCGAAACTCGTCCAACCCTCTCGGCGAGCACGGTCTTGTCGAGGGTGACGATCTGCGAGACGTTGACGATCGAGTCCTTGCCTAGCCCGGTGACCTTGGCTTCGAGAAGCACGTTCCCCGGCGCGTCGGCCCACTTGAGGTTGCTGGTCATCGCGACACAGACCACCGTGGCGATCCGGCTGCGATTGAACGCATCGGATTGCACGACGATGACAGGGCGCCGAAACCCTGGCTCTGAACCAGTGGGATCGTCAAGGTCAGCCCACCAGATTTCGCCTTGCGCGATCACCAGTCGACCCGCTTCAACGCCCGTCGCGCAGCCTTCGGAACGAACCCGGATCGAGCTTCGACGGCAGCAGCAACCACCTCATTCAGTGTCTCGGTGACCCGGTCATCTGCATGGCGGGCGACGTACTCACGAAGTGCGTGGCTGTAGAGTTGGCTGCGAGACTTTTTCTGTCGCTTCGCCAAGCGTTCCGCATCAGCAAAGACATCGTCGGGGACGGAGATGGCCGTCTTCATACCCGGAGTATGACCATGGTCGGAACTCTGTCAACCGACCCAGCGTCGGCTTGCATCCGGTTGCACCCGCCTCTAAGGGTCGCGCTCAGTTTGCCAGTCTCTGATCGTTCCGGTTGCCGTTCCGATGTGATGGCCAAGTCTTTGGCCCAAGGAGAACTCTGATGCGCGCAACATTCTGTGTCCTGCTCGGTAGCACGCTCGCGGTCGCTGCCGCCCAGGAAAGCCCGTTCCATCCACCCATTCGCCTATTGGCCGGTGGCGTGCCGATGGATCGCGGTGCCGATTGGGGCCATGCCGGCCCGTGCCTGCACGACGTCGACGGCGATGGCCACACCGACCTTCTGGTCAGCGACTTCGGCGGCAAGTTCTGGCTGTACCGCAATGTCGGCAAGGCCGGCGAGCCACGCTTCGCTCTGCCAGCCGCGTTGCAGGCGGGTGGTGTCGATGCCGAAGTACACATCTATTGATGCATTGGCGGCAGTCCGCAGTTTGCGGACTACGACGGCGATGGCATTTTGGACCTGCTGTCCGGCGAGTACGACCCCGGCTATCTCTACGTGTTCCGCGGCCGGGGCAAGGGCCTCTTCGCCGCGCGCGAGACGATCACGGACCAGGCCGGCGTGCCGGTGCGGCGTCGACCTGTCCAGTCAAAGCCAGTCGAGTCGTTCGGCTCATGGCTGACGATGGTCGATTGGGACGCCGACAGCGACCTCGACCTCGTGCTCGGCAGCTTTCACGGCGAGATCTTCCTGCGTCGCAATGAGGGAACCGCGACGACGCCGAAGTGGGCCACGACCAACGTCGCCGTGCAGCTCGGCGACCGACCTCTGCTGGTCACCGGCGCCCATGCCAGCCCGGTCGCGGTCGACTGGGACCGCGACGGCCTGTTCGACCTGCTGTCAGGTAGCGAGAACGGTGGCGTCTACTGGTATCGCAACACCGGCCGCAAGGACTCGCCCGCGTTCACTGCCGAGGTCGCGTTGGTACAGCCGCACGATGGCAGCGGCTACGGGGAACTGCTGGTCGCCGACGCCGAAGCCGTGCCTGGCATCCGTTCGCAGATCGCCGTCGCCGACTACGATGGCGATGGCAAGCTCGATTTGTTGCTCGGTGATTTCTCGACTTTGGTGTCGCCCAAACCGGACGCGACCGCGGCCCAGATCGCGGAGCTGCGGGAGGCCATGGCGCAGGTCAACAAGGGCCAGCGTCGCATCAACGAAGTCGGGGCCGCAGCGGAGAAGGAGTGGCGAGCCTGGATCGACACCAACATCCCCGCCGACAAGCGCTACGAGGACGCCTCGCAGGACCGGATCCGGGTTGTCATCGAGGCGACCGAAGCGAAGCTCGGCTTGCCGGCTCTACAGGCAGCTCTCGGTGCCATCCGCGCGCGCATGCAGCCGCTGCTCGGCGGGCGTTCGCGACCGCCGAGCGACTCCGACGACGACGCGCAAGCGACGGCACACGGCTTCGTTTGGCTGTTCCGACGCCGGTAGGCGCCCGAGGCTCGCCGCTGGTTCCTCTCGATTGCACAGGAACCACCCGGAAGCGAAGGCGTAGGCCCGCCCCTTCACTGGCCCCGACTGCGGAAAGACGATCCATGACCACGATGTTCGCTGCCTTGCTCCTGCCTCTCGTTCCCATGCCACAAGATCCCGGCCAGGCCGCCAGCGCCGCCACCAACGGTCTCGCCGTCAACCTCTACCGCCAGCTGGCGGCGCGCGAAGAGGGCAACTTGTTCTTGTCGCCGTGGTCGATCAGCACCGCGTTGGCGATGGCCGCCGAGGGCGCGCGCGGGGAGACCGCGGCCGAGATGCGGCGCACGCTGCACTTCGGCGACGGGCCGCTGGCGACCGTGCATGCGTCGTTCGCAGCGCTGCAGCAGCGGCTGATCGCCGGTGCCGGCAGCGTGCCGAAGGCGACGCGCGACCGGATCGCGGCGCTGCGCGAGCAACTGGCGAAGCAGAATTCCGCCGTGGCGGCAGCCGAACAACGCTCCGACTGGGACCAGACTCGCACCGCCAGCCGCGACGCCAGGCAAACCGCCGCCGAACTAAACCAGCTGCTGGCCACCGTCGACTGCTACGACCTGCGCGCGGCCAATTCGCTGTGGGGCGATCGCGGGGCGGCGCTGCTGCCCGACTTCCTCGGCACCCTCGACCGCCACTACGGCACCGGCGGCGCCAACCTCGTCGACTTCCGCGGCGACTGCGAAGGCGCGCGCCGCCAGATCAATGGCTGGGTCGCCGACCGCACCGAACAGCGCATCCTCGACCTGATCCCGGCGGGCGGGGTCAGTGTACTCACTCGGCTCGTGCTTACCAACGCGGTGTACTTCCGCGGCGAATGGCAGCAGCCGTTCGAGAAACACAACACCGCCGACGCGGACTTCCAACGCAGCAACGGCGAGAAGGTCGTCGTGCGGTTGATGCGCGACCCGTGGCGCGACGACGTTCCGTATGCGGCGTTCACGAGCACGGGTGACTACTTCGACACGCCGCAGACGGTGCCCGCTGACGGCTCGGTGCTGGCTGCGACCTACCCGGACGGCGGCGGCTTCCAGGCGATCGAGCTGCCGTACAAGGGCGGCGACCTGGCGATGGTTCTTCTGCTGCCGCGTTCGCACGACGGGCTCGCCAAGCTGGAGCAACTGTTGACCGCGGACCAGTTGACGAAGTGGCTCGGCAAGCTCAACTCGCGCGACGTCGACACCGCCTTGCCGCGGTTTCAGCAGCGCAGTCAGTTCGATCTCGGTGCGTCGCTGCAGGCCCTGGGCATGGCCCGCGCCTTCGTCGATCCGATCACCGGTGCGGGCGCGCAGTTCGAAGGCATCAACGGCGCCGAGGACCTGAGCCAAAAGCTGTTCGTAGGCGCGGTGTTCCACCAGGCCTTCGTCGAGGTCACCGAGAAGGGCACCGAAGCCGCCGCCGCGACCGCGGTGATGATGGCCCCGACGGCGGCCGCCATGCCGCGCAAGGTCGAGATGGTTGCGTTCCGGCCGGTGTTCCGCGCCGACCGACCGTTCCTGTTCCTGATCCGCGATACGAAGAGTGGTGCGATCCTGTTCCTCGGTCGCGTGCTGGCTCCAAAAGCCTAGGTCGGCTTAACGACCGAGAACGTGCTCGACCCGGCGCCGCCCGGCCGTCTGCGCTTGCGCGCGTTCGCCTAGGGCTGGCGCCTCGGCCGCGGCGGCGCGCCGCAGCACGGCCTCGGCGATGTCGAGGCGCTGGCGACGGCCGCGATGTTGGTGCTGCGGCCGTGAACGGCAGTGCTCGCGGCGCGGACCCCGCGCCACTACTTGCCGTTGGATTCCAACCGCACGGCCCTTCGAACGGCGGAACGTGGGCTAGATGGGGTCGTTGTCGCCTTCTTCTTCGTTGCGGTTGGCGCCGTTCTTGCCCTCGTTGGCTTTGCCACCCTTGTCGGGTTTGGCGTCTTCACCAGGCCGACCCGGACGCCGCGGTTGCGGACTGGCGCCACCGCGCGGATCGTTCGGCCCACTGCTGGCACCGCGGGTGTCGCGATCGCTGCCGCTGCCTGGCTTCGAGGGGGGGTTGGATTGCTGGGCCGGCTTGCGCTCGGGCTGTTTCCCATCCTGCGAGCTTGACGGTTGCTTGATCGGCGACGAGTTGCCTGACTGCTGATTCGACGGACTCGGCTTCGCGCTGCCGCCGCCCTTGTCCGGGTTCTGGCTGCTGCGCTTGTCCTTCTCTCGCTGTGCTTCGACGCCATCTTGGTCATTGTTCATGTTGCCTCCGAGTGGTGATTGGGGTGATCTGACGAGTCGCCCAGTAGCAAAGAGCGAGCCAGCGGGCAGTCACACCGGACCACCGCCTGCCCGGCCGTCCGGTGTGACAGCACATTGTGGAAACCACTGACTCGCCAGCGGCGGACATACCGTTCACCGTGCCGGGCAAGTGTCACGACCAACCTCAGCGTCGACGCCGCGGTCGTTGGCGCCGGCGTCAGCGGGGCGCTAATCACCGACGCGCTGCTGAACGCCGAGCAACGGGTCGCCGTCATCGACCGGCGCGGCCCGGTCGAGGGGGTCGACGCCAGCCAGCACCGCGCTGCTGCAGTTCGACCTCGATCAGCCACTGATCCATCTCAGCGAGAAGATCGGTCGCGACCGCGCCGTTCGCGCCTACTGGCGATCGGCCAGCGCCGTGGACAGTGTGCGAGCCCGGATTGCCGACCTTGGCATCCGGTGCAGCTTTCGCGAGCGATCCACGATCTATCTGCCAGGCAACGTGCTCGAGGTGACGGACCTGAAGCGGGAAGCGGCGGCGCGGGCCGCGGTCGGTCTGCGTTCGCGGTTCATCGACCGGGGCGAACTGCGACGAATGACTGGCATCGAACGACGTGGCGCCATTCTGTCGGCAGGCGCCGCGGAGCTCGACCCGGTCGCCTTCACCGTCGGTCTGTGGCGTTCACCTGGGCTGGTTGTTTCGGGCAGAGTGCCACGGGCATGCCGTTCATCGGTCCGATCGCCGGTGTTCGGGGCGGCTACACGTCGCAAGGGTTCGGAGGCAACGGACTGACCTTCAGCATGCTCGCGGCCCAGCTCATCCAACGCGCCATTCTCGGCCTGCACGATCCGGACGCGGCCGTGTTCTCGTCGACCCGCGCCCACCGCTGAGCCGCGCGGCTTGCCGCCGCTACGCCCGGTCCTGCTCGGCTTCTGCCCGCACGACGGGTTCACCATTGTCGTCGATGGTGATGTGGAGGACGTTCGGGTTGCAGCACACCGGGCAGTCCTCGACGTAGCTCTGCCGCGATCCTGCCGACAGGTCGATCGGGATCTCGACCTCCTCACCGCAGGAGTCGCAGACATAGCGGGCCTCGGGGTGCATGGTGCGACCACCGTAGCAGTGAGGCGCGCTCTGGGCTGGCGTTCCGCGCGGCGCGCGATGGGTCGACAGGCTCAGGTCGCTTGTTCTTCGCTGTCTTGGTCGTTTGGGGCGGCGCCGGGTTTGCCCTGCTTGGCTTTGCCCCCCTGGTCGGGCTTTGCGCCCTCGCCAATGCGACCGACAAGCCCCATGCCTGGATGCGTGCCACCTGGGTTTGCACCGCCGGACTGCTGGCGCTGACCAGGAGTGTTGGTTGGAACGTCGCAGTTGGCGCCGCCGGTTCCACCCTGCTTCGATGGGTTGGGTTGCTGGCTCGGCCCGGATTGGCCGCCCTGCTGCTCGCCTTGTTGCGGGTTCGCTGGGTGCCCCGTCTGCTTGTTCGACTGCTGGCCTGGTTGGCTTGGCTGGCCTTGCTGGCCTAGCTGGTTTGCCTGCTTACCGCCTTGCTGGCTGTTCGGTTCGGCGGGCGCATTGCCGGATTGCCCGTGCGAGCTGGCCTGCGAACCACCCGGCTTGGTCGGCATGTTCGACGGATTCGGCTCCATGGCCTCGGACCCCGGCCCGGAGTGATGGAGGTTGCGCTTGTCCTGGTCCTTCTTTGCCGGGTCGATGCCTTGTGGATCTTTGCTCATTTTGTCTCCGAGTGATGGTTGGTTGTGGGCAGGCTGGTCGGCACGGCTGCCGCGGACCGGTTGCGCTGCCGCGGCGGCGGGGTCGTCCGAGGCGGGGTCTTCCGAGGCCGGGTCGTCGCGCGCGCCTGGGGCACGAGCTTCTGGGTTGGTCTCTTGCTCATCGTGTCCTCAAGGGGAGGCGGGGCGGCCTTTGAGGCGCCGCCGGGAGTTCGGCGCACGAGCCATGCCGAGCAGGCTCAGGCGGTCACGGGTTGCACAACACCATGCGCAGTTTGGATCTGGACCCTGCGGCGGCTAGCCGCTCCGACGGTCGCACCGAGTCCGATCAACTGCGCTACCAGGGCGAACCAGGCAGCGGTGGCGCCAGCCGACGCCGCCACCTTGGCCGCACTGATCGCCGCGTCGCGGTCTGCTAGCGTCCAGTCCTCACGGCTCCGGACCGTCGAGGCTTCCGTCGCCCTGCCAGTCCAGCGGCTCTGGTTGGGAGCCTGCAAACGCCCGCCCGATGAACCTGCATCAGACCAACTGGCATCGGTCGAACGGTAGTTCGGAGCCGGTGTCGCTGCGCCCGCCGCGGCAAGTCCGACCCCGGTCGACAAGGCACCGGCTCCCGAGGCACCAAGCAACACCGCAACGGTGAGACCCATGGCCCAAGTCACCAAGCCGTTCGTGCCAGCAGAGTAGGCGCGGTCCGGCCGGGCCATGCGCGCCAGCACGCTGCCGCCAGCAGCGCCGATGACTGCCGCCGAGAGGAGCAGCCAGATGCCGACCCCGAAGCCGAAACCAGCCGCCGCGTCCTGGATGCCATCTGCATACAAAGCGGAACTCGCACGGTCCGCAGCCACCGCCGACGCGGTCAAGCCCAGCGCCGCACCGAGCGTGGTCATCACGACTCCGACCGCTACCCCCGTGAAGGCGCCCGCGGCGATGGCGCCCCAGTGACCGCCTACACCATCCATTCTGGTCGAGAGCGTCCTGCCGTAGGGTTGCGGGGAGGTGATGTCATCGCCGCGAGCTGCGGGGTTGCTGTCGAATCCGGTGTTCATTGGTGGCCTGGATGATTCCTGAGGAGCACAGCACCGCGGCACCCAGACGGGTCGGTCGAAGCAGCGCGGCGGCCGCGCCAAGCAATCGACGTACCACATGAATCGAGGCGGGGGCGCAAGCCTGCCGGCCTGAAGCAGACCCGTCGACGAAGCGTGATCCGCCGGACCTTTGCAGAAGACGGCACCAGAGCCGGTGCGCATCGCCGCACGAAAACTCGGTCTTGATCGGGTCGACGGCGCGCGCGTTCCCGCGGGCGCGGTGGTGCTTCAGGCCGAACCCGTCGGCGCGCCCGGTGTTCGCGCGGCTGAACGGCGGGGCCGACGCAACAGCGTCCAGGCATGCGCGAGCTCGGCGCCGAAGAACACGATGATGGACGAGTAGTACACCCAGGCCAGGATGATCAGCATCGAGCCCGCCGCGCCATACGCGGTGGCAAGCGAACCTCGCGCCAGATAGAGGCCGATGAGGAACTTGCCGAACACGAACATGGCGGCGGTTATGAGGGAACCACCCAGAACGTCTTTCCAGGCGATCCGGATGTCGGGCAGCAACCGGAACATGGCCGCGAACAGAGAGACGAACACAACGAAGGACAGTCCTTCGGTCACGAACCGCCACGCCGATGCCGCGCCGAACCAGTTCTCCAGCAGACTGACCGCCGTGCTCGCCGCCAGCGACACCAGCATCAAGAACGCCAGGGCGCCGACCATGGCAAAGGACAACAGCCGCTTGCGCAGCCAATGGGCGATGGTGGTACGCGGCCTCGTCGGCGCCTTCCATATGAGACTCAGCGAGTCCTGCAGTTCACTGAACACGCCGGTCGCGGAGAACACGAGCGCGCCGATGCTGATCGCACTGGCCCAGCCGCGCGAGTTGCCCTGCTTCGAGTTCTCGATGATGCTCTCGACGAACAGGCCGCCGTCCTTGCCGATCAGGTTCGTCACCTCGCGCACGAGGTGGACTTCGCCGAGCGTGCCCAGCAGGGACAAGCACCAGAGCACCAGGACCAGCAGGGGTGCGAGGGACAAGGCCGTGTAGAAGGCCAAGGCCGCCGCCAGACGGAAGACTCGATCCGACTCCGCGTTCTGGATCGCGAGCACGATGGTGCGGCCGACCTTCGCCACGAAGGTCGCCGCGGCGCCTCGCGGTCCCGGTTCGACATGGGTGTTCATGAATGGTTGATGTGGCAGCGACAGTGCCTACAGGCAAACTCCATTCCCTGTGCGACGTGAGGTGTCGCCAACTAGCCACTCACCGCGCTGAGGATTCGGGCGCATCGTTCTCCCTGCCTTCGACCTTGCCCTGGCGGACGAGCCGATCGACTGCCAGCCAGGAGAAACCTGCCCACGCGGCGCCAGCCGACCAGCCAGCCAGGACGTCTGTCGGATAGTGCACGCCGAGCACGAGGCGCGAGACGCCGACCAGAAACGTGATCGCGATCGCCGCGGCAATCGGCAGCACCTGGGTGCCACGGCGTTTGGCGAATCGGGCGAGCAGCGCGCCGAGCGTCGGATAGATCACCGCCGAGAGCATCGAGTGTCCGCTGGGAAAGCTGGCGGAATGGGTGATGACGAGGTGCGGCACGATGGAGGGGCGATCGCGGGCAAACAGCAGTTTGAGCAGGACCACGAGCAACAACCCGCCGATCGACGCAGCCAAGACCGCGACCGCGTCGCGAAGGCGGCGATCGACCATCAGATAGCCGACCACGAGGCCGACGACGATCATCAGGACCACGGTGCCGCCAAGCGCCGTGATATCGCGGGCCGCGTACAGAACCATGTCACCACCGAGCGGCAGCCGCGAATCGTCGAGCTGACGCAGGGTTCGCAGCACCGCCGCGTCGAGACCGTCGGTGGCCGCGCGTGGCACGAGTAGGGCAAGCGCCGTGAACACGACGACGCCGAGCACCGCGGTCACCAACGCTAGCCGCCAAGGGCGTGCGGCGCGTGTCGCAAGCGGCGCCGCCGTCGGCTTCCGGTCCAGCGGCGCGGCCGCCAGCTTGCGATCGGATTTTGCGTCGTCGAGCATGAAAGTGGGCCAAGGTAGCGGTCCGCGGAATACGTTGCCCACCGAATCGGCAATGCCAAGGATGCGCGTTGCTTGCGTTACGCCTACCCGAGCTTTGCTTGTTACCTACAGGTGCGTCTTGAGAAACCCTTCGCCATTGCGGTTCTTGTCGTTGGGCTCGCTGCTGGTTGCACTCGCTGGCTGCGGCACCTGGGATGTCGCCCCCCAACTCGTGCGGGCCAACCTGCCTGAGATGCCGGCCGTAGCGCTGCTGGACTACCAACCGATGCCGGGCATGGCTCACGCCGCGTTGCCGATCTTCGATGCGCAACGGGGCGCCTTCACCGGTAGCGGGCGGATCTGGCTGAAGGGGTCGACATCGTGTCGGCATGCCCGCATCACGGAAACCGGGCAAGCCATCGCCCTCGATCCGCCGTACTACACGGCGGTAGTCGAGGCCGCGGCCGGGGAGAAGACGGTCGAGTTCGAGGCCGGCACGGCGCCACCTCGATCGGTGCGGGTCTCGGTTCCCGATGCGACGCCGCTGAACGTGGTCGGCGCCGCCTTCAGCGCGCTGTTCCTCGGCGACTTCCAGCCGTTCGTGATCGAGCAGGGGCGCGTTGAGGTGAACCCCGGTCCAGCGATCACATCCGGCGATCGTTCGGAGGGTCCGCGGACCACGCTAGTCGCGATCCGCAAGATGCTGCAGGCCGCGGCTGAGGGCCGCCTCCCTTCGTTCCCCAAGCCAGCCTTTGCCTGCGGCGTCGGCGACCAAGTGTATGTCGAGGGCGACTATCACGCCTATGACAAGTACGGGCAAGGTCACCCGATGTCGGCATGGACCGTCGAGGCGCAGCCGCGGCCGCGCGTGGGTCTCGCCGACTTGCCTCGCTTCCTCGACACCTGCTACCGGGGGGCCACTGGTCGTTCTCGACTTTCGAGCGGGCACTGCAAGTCTGCCCCTCGTTGATGATCTGGGACGACCACGACATCCGCGACGGCTGGGGATCGCAGGGCGACGAGCACGTGTACCGCGACTCGTACTTTCGGACCCTCCGTGAGGCGTTCATCGAGCATCAGTTTCGCCGGGGCCCGCGCCCCTGGAGCGACGACCTCGCGCGAACCGATGCACCGCTGTGGCAATCGTTCGCCGTAGCAGGCGTGCCCATGTTTGTCACCGACCTCAGGACGTGCCGCGACGTGTCGGTGCCGAGCGTGATCGGCGAACCGCAGTGGCGAGTGCTGCGGCAGTGGTTCGCCAATCTCGACCCTCGCCGTTGCCGTCACTACGTCTTGGTGTCCTCGGTGCCGCTCTTCTATCGCGTGGCCAAACGAGCGACCATCGCCGCCGCCTACACCGACGAGGTCCGCGACGATCTCCTCGATACGTGGACGTCACCGCCGAACGAGCCGGAATGGCGAATGATGATGGAGGAGATCACCAAGGCCGGCGCGCGTGGGCTGCGCGGCGTGATCATCGGCGGCGACTACCATGTGAACTCGTTGTGTCGGGTGACGGCGAGTCATGACGGTGGCAAGCCGGAGATCATCGCTTACGAAATGATCACCGCCGGTCTCGCCGCCGATGCCTACAGCGACTGGAAGCAGAAGATGGTGCGCGAAGGTTGGTTCGCGGAAGTACCGATCGAAGTCGGCTCCAGCCGCCTAGTCACCGAGTTCAGCTTCGCCGACCCTTGTCCGACTTTTGGTGGACTTGAGTTCATCGGCGACGAAGTCATAGCCCACATCTTCCAGGCGAAGGCGGAGGGCTGCGTTCAGCAACGTGTTCCGTTGTCGTGGACAGATTCCACCGAGAGCCTGTCCACGATCGTGACGCGCTCGCACATCCCGATCCATCCTGGCGTGATCGGCAACTGATGCAGTGAGATCGCCCTTGTCCCAGCGGGCGGCGCTGCGACCGCGTCACTTCTTGCCGGGCTTCGCTTCGATCTTGATGCCACGCACGTGCAGCACGGTCCTGCCGATCTCGAACGAAAAGGCCTCATGCATCGAGCGCGCCGGGCAGTTGCGTTCGAGCACGGCCTTGCCGTTCACGGTGAAGGTCACGCGCTTGCCGACGACATCGACACGGAAGTCGACCGGTTGGCCGATCGTGATGCTGATCGGGGCGGTCTCCGGCGTGTCGAGTTCCACGTCGCCGTGCGACAGCGTCACGACTCGCAGCGCATCGGGCGTGAACTTTGCATTGATGCCGTTCCTGCCGTTCCAGTCGACCCTGACCGTCGGGCAGTAGTGCCTCCCAGGCTTCCCACGGGATCTTCGCACCAAGGAACGGCTTCTCGAACCGCTCCTGCGCCTTTTTCCAGTCCTTGCCGAGCAGTGCCTCGATGGGCGCGTAGCGATCCTTCGTCGAGACTTGGGGCGCGAGGCGGTCGCCTCGTTTGGGCATGCTGCGCGGATGATCGCGGCAACGCGCCGCTCCGCGGGTCGAGGCCGGATCGCGTGAAGCCCGCGCGCTGGCGTCTCTTCATGTTGCTCACCAGCACCGGCGAGCGCGTTGCCGCGAGCCCACCGAAGGATCAGCGAGACTTTGGCCGTCGCCCCGCGGCTGGAGCAACGTCACTATTTCAGGCTGTGGCCCGCTTCTAACCGCGACCTTCGCCCCAGTCGGTGCGGCGGGCAATCAAGACATGACATTGTCCGCCACTGGACTCGCGCCTAACAGCTGGGGAGTCATGGTTTGGGGCACCCTCAACATCAGCGTGCCGATCGGTGGCTGCCCGCTGCACACCGAATTCTTGTGGGGCCACGTCTTCCACACCGACCCAACCGGCACGTTCGACTACTCCCGTGTTTGGCCGGCTTCCGCGGATGGCGCTTTCTACATGCAAGTGGGGACAATCCACGTGGACGCGCTTGGCGTGCTCACCATGCAGTCCTCGAACAGCATCCTGGCGAGCTGCTTGTAGCGCACCCATCGCCGCGAGGCCGAGGAGATCCTGGCCTTGGGTGGCGGCGGGCTACAATCGGTGCCGACGGTGGGCCGGCCGTTACGTTACTGGCCGTCGCCGCCGCGTCGTGCGTGCCGCAATTGCTCGAGTTCCGCTTTCAGCGGCAGCCAGTAGATCCGGTCGCGCTCGCGCTCCAGCCGTTCTTCCGCGAGTAAGGCCTCGGCGAGATCGTGCTCACGAGCTGGCTCCGCTAGCGCGAGCAAGGGGCGTTCGCGCTCGATCGATCGGCGCAGTGACTCGTTCGCCTGTGCCACCTCGATCAGTAGGGGAGGTGTCCTGAGCTCCAGCAGCCAGAAACGCACCTGTGTCTCCGTCGGCGTCGCACGATTCTGGAAGTAGTTGGCCTCGATCAGCCGACGCACCATTGGCCAGTCCTTGTCACGTTGCGTCTTCTTGGCGGTGACCAAATCGGGCAGCGCCATGAGTTCAAAGGTCGCGTCGGGACCGGTCACCGTCGTGCGCCGCGACCAGATCTGCGGGAACGGCGGCAGACCGCGCAGCACCGACATCACATCGACTCGCATGCCGACAACCCCTTCGGCTTGGCAGCGGAAGTGTACGCCGTGGCCTCGTTCCAGAAACTCGATCGACAGCACCGGCACGGCGATGAGCTGTGCCTGCAATTCGGCCAAGGCTGAGTTGAGGCGTGCCAGATTGTCGGCGCTGGCGAGGATCGCCAGATCGGTGTCGCGACTAAACTCCGCTGCGCCGTAGAAAATGCAGGCCTGCCCGCCCATGAGCAGAGCTTGGACTTGGTGCCTCTGCATCGAAGAAAGGACTCTGAGTATCGGGTTCGGAATCAAGTGAACCACCGAGGGCAAGGAAAGCGTCCAGCATCAGCATGCTCTGGCGCCAGCGTTCGAGCGGCGTGAGCCCGTACCAATCCGCCCACTCGCCTTCGCACACGTCTTCGGGCTGGATCACGCGCGAAGGATAGCACGCACGCGGGTTCGGGCCAGCGTGGCACCCCGCGCTGAACCTGGCCCACGGCGTCGTTGGCTTTCTTGACAACCTCAAGAATCGAAGCCGTCCTTGCCGAGCCAGATCAGCACGAGCCTCGCCTTCTCCGGCCACTTCTTGACCGGCTCCGCTTCGATCTTTGCCCCATGCGATGACTCTTGCTCCATCGTGTTGGTTGTCGTCGCTGGCTCCAGCAGTGGCACAGGACGACGAACTCTGGAGAGTCCGACGGAGCATCGCCTCGCGATTCTGCTGAACCCGTCACCTCTTGGCGGGCTTCGCTTCGATCTTGATGCCACGCACGTGCAGCACGGTCCTGCCGATCTCGAACGAAAAGGCCTCATGCATCGAGCGCGCCGGGAAGTTGCGTTCGATCACGGCCTTGCCGTTCACGGTGAAGGTCACGCGCTTGCCGACGACATCGACACGGAAGTCGACGGGTTGGCCGATCGTGATGCTGATCGGGGCGGTTTCCGGCGTGTCGAGTTCCACGTCGTCATGCTTCCTCGTCACGACTCGCAGCGCATCGGGCGTGAACTGCGCACTGATGGAGTCCCTGCCGTTCCAGTCGATCCTGACCCTCGGGCAGTACTGCTCGTCGCTGGGCTCCCACTGCAGTTGGCAACGCAGCGTCCAGTCCGTGGCGGGCGTCTGTTTCAGCCCGCAGAAGCCAGCCATGACCTTCTGGCTGCCCGCCAGGATCCACTCGTCGCCTCGGCGCCAGACTGCCTCCCAGGCTTCCCACGGGATCTTCGCACCAAGGAACGGCTTCTCGAACCGCTCCTGCGCCTTCTTCCAGTCCTTGCCGAGCAGCGCCTCGATGGGCGCGTAGCGATCCTTCGTCGAGACTTCGGCGCGAGGCAGCTGCGGCCAGCTCGCGATCAATCGCTGTGGCCAGTTGGCGGCGCGCGACACCAACTGGTCGGCCAGCAGGCAGAGGCGCCGGTAGTACAGATCGAGTGCGTGCCCGTCGTTGGCAGACTTGATCTGGCCGACGATGCCCAGCAAATCGGTTGCACTCACGAACATGTCCGAGTGCACGACGATCACGCGGCGGGCGTCGTAGAGCAGGTCGACGCCGAGGCGGCGTTGTGGGTTGATCACGGTTTCCGCGAGCCCGACGCCGATCAGGTCGGAGAGCCAGTCGTCACCGCGTTCGCCGAGTTGGCGCAGCACGAGTTGCTTGCCGGCTGCGAACAAGAGATCCCACCGGTTCTGGGGCGGGAAGCCGAGCGACTGCAGCGCTGGCGGCGACAACAGTGTGAACCGCACGTGCGCTTCGCCGCCATCGGGGGTGACGAGGAAGGAGTTCTCCATCGCCTCGGGAAGCAGCGTGTTCACCAACGCGTAGTACGCGGTCGCGTCGGTGTGCAGTCGCAGCAAGGCCTTCGTCGGGTTCTTCGGCTGCAGCGCTTTCTCGAACACGGGCCACGCGCCCTCGACGATCTCGAGCGCCTGCTTCGCCATGGCCTGCGCGAGTTCGTCGGGCAGGTCGCCGGGCAGGAACTCGATCGTGAAGTGGGCGCCGTCGCAAACGACGGGAGCCTTCGGTTGCTGCGCGCAGACGGCGGTGGGCAGTGCCGACAGCGAGAGAAAAAGCAGGGCCATGGGTCCGGGGTTCCCCATCCGCCCATGATGCCACGGCGCCGCCGCTTCACGCAGCCGTCTTGCTGCCCGGAGCAACGTTCGGCCAGACGGCCATGCTTCGTTACGCTGCCGCGGTGCACGCTGTCGCTCGCTTCGTCGTTCCGTTCGGCCTTCTCGCCACGACTCTCGCTCAGGACCCGGTCGCCGATTTGCTGGCGTCACTGAGTGTCGAGCAGAAGGCGGGGCAACTGTTCATGGCGTGGAGTTTGTCGCGCAGTGAAGGCAAGGCCGGCGCCACCAACCACGACAAGCTGCTGGCGGCGGTGCGCGACGCGGGGCTCGGCGGTGTGATCCTGAGCCTCGGCACGGTCGAAGAGGCGGCGACGTTGGTGCCGCGATTGCAGGCCGTGGCGAAGGTGCCGCTGCTGCTGGCGGGGGACTTCGAAGGCGGCGTCTGGTTTCGGCTGCAGGGTGCGACGGAACTCGGCAACCAGATGCTGGTCGGCGCCACTGGCTCGACGGCGCTGGCCGAAGCGATGGGGCGCGTGACCGGCGAAGAGGCGAAAGCGCTCGGCTTTCATTGGGTTTTTGCGCCAGTGCTCGACGTCAACAGCAACCCGCTGAACCCGATCATCAACGTGCGCAGTTTTGGCGAAGACCCGCAGTTGGTGGCGCACCTTGGCTGCGCGTTCGCGCGCGGCGTGCGCAGTGTTGGGCTGATTCCGTGTGGCAAGCACTTCCCCGGCCATGGCGATGTCGACAGCGATTCGCACTTGGCGTTGCCGACGGTGCCGGGCGATGGCGCCAAGCTGCGGGCGGTTGAGTTGTGGCCGTTCGCGCAGGCCGCGAAGGCAGGGCTCGAAGCGGTGATGACCGGACATCTCGGCGTGCCGGGCCTTGGCGAAGAGCCCAACGTGCCGGCGACGTTGAGCCACAAGATCCTGGTGGATGTGCTGCGCACGGAGATGGGGTTCACGGGCCTCGTCGTCACCGACGCGCTCGAGATGGGTGCGGTCAAAGATGCGTTCGCGCCCGGCGAAGTCGCGGTGCGCGCGTTGCTGGCTGGAGCTGACGTGCTGCTGATGCCGCCCGATCCGTTGGCGGCGCGCGGGGCGGTGGTTCTTGCGGTGCAGAGTGGGCGCGTGCCGATGGCGCGGCTCGATGACGCCGTGCGCCGCATTCTGACGGCGAAGGCGAAGGTCGGGTTGCTGGCCGGCGGCGGTCGGGTGGCGCCGGATTGGCGTGCGGCGCTGCGGCGGCCAGCGGCCGAGCAGGTCGCCGACCAGATCGCGGCGCGTGGCCTCACTCTGGTGCGCGACCGTGACGGCGTGTTGCCGTTCGTCGCCGAACGGCCGGACGACAGTGCGCTGCTGCTGACGCTGCTCGACAAGGACGAAGGCCAAGGCGTTGCCTTCGCGGCGGCGATCGGTGGCTTCGTCGCGGCCGGTTCCCACCTTCGTTTGTCGGGCGCGAGTTCGCCGGAGGAAGTCGCGCGGGCGACGGCGCGCATTGCGGCGGCGACCACCGTGGTGCTGTCGCTGCACGTCAAGGTGCGCGAGTGGGCGGGTGGCATCGGCCTGCCACCGGTGCTGCGTCCAGCCATCGAGGCCTTGGCGCCAGCCCAGCGCGTCATCGCGGTGTCGTTTGGCAATCCATACCTCGTGATGCATCTGCCGCACGTCGATGCCTACCTCGCGGCGTTCGTCAGCACGGCCCGGGTCGAACGCGCGGCGGCGGCGGCGATCCGCGGCGAAGTGTCCATCACGGGTCGGTTGCCGGTGTCGATTCCCGGGGTCTCGTCGGCGGGTTGGGGTTTGACGCGGCTCGTTGCTGCGGTGGCGGCAGCCGAGCCTGTGCAAGTCGATCTAGCGGCGGCGTTGCCCGAACGATTGCGTGAGGTGCTGCAGCGCGCGGTGGCGGAACGGGCCTTCCCAGGTGGCGTCTGCATGGTGGCGCGCCGAGGGGCACTGGTCGCGACGGTGGCGGTGGGGCGCACCGAGTACGAGAACGGTGGTGAGGCCGTCGACGCGTCGACGCGCTACGACCTGGCGTCGTTGACGAAGGTGTGTGCGACGACGCCGGCGGTGTTGCGTCTCGTCGCGCTCGGCAAGTTGTCGTTCGCGGATCCGGTGCAGAAGTGGCTGCCGTCGTTCACGGGCACCGGCAAGGACAAGGTCACCATCCGCCATCTGCTGGCGCACCAAGCGGGACTACCTGCCTACGAACGCTACTACCGCACGCTGCGCGGCAAGGACGCGATTGTGGCGGCGGCTGCGGCCGAGCCCCTGATGAGTGAGCCAGGCAGCGGCGTTATCTACAGCGACCTCGGCTTCGTGTTGCTGATGGCGGTGGTCGAAGCGTGCAGTGGCGAGCCGTTCGCGACGTTCGTGCAGCGGGAAGTGCTGGTGCCCTTCGCGATGCAGGATGCGAGGTTTGCCCCTACCAACGGACCGCCGACGCGCGCCGCTCCGAGTGAAGACGATCCGGTGCGTGGTGGTGTGGTGCGTGGGTTCGTGCACGACGAGAATGCGTTCGCGATGGGTGGCGTGTCGGGGCATGCCGGGCTGTTCGCGAGTGCGCGTGATGTGCTGCACTATGGCGTCGCCTTGCTGGCGGGTGGGCGCGGGCTGCTGCCTCGCGAGCTGGTCGAGCAAGCGACGCGATCCGCGGGCATCGGCGATGACACCACGCGCGGACTTGGCTTCCAGATGCTGGGGAACGGCAGCTATGGCGGCACGGTGGTGCCGACCGGCACCTTCGGCCACACCGGCTTTACTGGCACGTCGATGTGGTGTTGCCCGCGCCACGATCTGTGTGTGGTGTTGCTGACCAACCGCGTGCATCCGACGCGCGTCAACAACAAGATCACCGCGGTGCGCCGCGCGGTGCACGACGCGGTCTTACAAGCCCTTCTATGAGAGGGGCAGATCGTCGGCAGGCCGTTCGTCGGCGCGATCGTCGGGAATGCCAACCGTGGTCGGCGAGCCCGTGCCGGCGAACGAGACGCCGTGTCGCCTCACTAAGGTGACTGGCAGGCGCAATGTGCTCGCCTGGGCGTGGGCGGATCCGGAGGCTGCCACGATCGCGCGGGCGAACAAGCAAGAAGACCGCAGGTGGGCGATGCGCCTTGGCATCACTCTCTCCACCTGCGATTCGCGGTCGGCGCCCAGCCGCAGTCGGCTGGGCGCCGTGAACGTCACGAGCTGCCGTGACGATCAGACGTCGCCGATCGTGCCCCGGATACCATTGCTGGTGATGAAGCCGAAGGCGTTCGCACCGGGCGCCACCGAGGCACCGTTGGCGAACAGCGACACGCCGATGAGCGTGGGGTTGTTCGGGATCGCCAGCGAAAACGTCGACCCGACATTGATCAGGTCGAGGGACGCGCGAAGGCCGCAGCCCGGCATGCCAATGAAGAACAGGTCAGGGATGTTCGGATCCGTGACGCCGATGATGATCAGGTCCAGCACCGCGCTATTGCTGACTGCCAGGTTCCAGTTCAGGCCGGTGACGGGACGGGTGCTCGCCGTCAAGGCCAACGCCAGCGCCTCCGGGTCACTCGTGGTGATCAGGGTAGAAGCCGAGATGTCGACCGAGCCCGGATTGGTGCTCGCGCCACCCGGCGAGTAACCGACGAGCCGACCGTTGCCGCCGATCGAGAGCGCACCGAAACCGACTTGGATGATGGGCACCGAACCAGGGCCGGCGACGATCATTTCGACGCGGATCGAGTTCGGGGCCGTGCCGCCGTAGTCGTAGACACCATTGTAGGTGATGACGGCAATCGGGCCGGTCTCTTCATAGAAGACCTGGCCACTGCCTGCGATGGCAGGGTTCATGTCGTGCCAGAAGGCGATGGCCGACGACGGGTTGCTGAGGAAGACGGCGGCCGTCGGCGTGTAGGCGTTGGTGTTGCCGACACCGGTGGCGACCCAGCCGTTGGAGCCGACCGACAGCCCCAAGGTGCCGACCGCGGCCTGCGAGTCGTCCGTGAGCACAACCTGGGTCGCGGTCCCTGAAGGCGGCGCGAAGGCGGCGCCACCTGGGGTGACGTCGTAGCCACCTGACCCGTTCTGCGTCAGGGTCCAGCTCGTGTTGCTGAGGTCGGTCGCGCCGACCGCGAACAACTCGTAGAACGAGTTAAACCGGTTGTAGCAGCCCTGTCCGAGGCTGGTGTTCGTGGCCAGCGTGCCGCCGCCGGTCCCGGTGTAGTTGACATCGTCCACGCCGATGTAGTCGGAGTTGGCGCCCGCCGGGCCGCCGGTGGTGGGGTTGTAGTGAAAGGCGAACCGGCCGGCCGTGGGGCCACCCAGGCCCGAGATGGTCGCCGAGAACTGCGTCCACACCGTGGGATAGCCGGCGACCGTGAGGGCGGGATTCACCGTCAGGAGGACGTTGGTGAAGTCGGCCGGCAGCGTCGAGCCGGTCGTGTTGTACGCGAGCTCCAGGCGATCAGGGTAGGCGACGGTAGGAACCGTCCGCGTGTAGAAGCTGATCGTGTCACCGTTGTTGAACGTGACCAACGGTGAGATCAGGAAGTTGCTGATGTTGTTCGCGCCGGTGGAGGAGTTGTAGTTCGCCCACGCATAGGTGGTGCCGGCAAAGGCTGGGAACACGGCGGCATCGTTGCGGACCTGCCAGTTCGGGACGGTGCCGGGGCCGCCGGGGCTGACATTGACGGATGTCCAGCCGGCCGGAATCGCAGCGATGCCGGGGGTGACGGGGCCGGGCTCGAACCCTTCAAAGAAGGACTGGGCTTGAGCCGCCCCAGCCACAGAAACGACCGCAGTCAACGCACTGAGAAAGTGCTTGGAAAGCAAACGAGCTAGCATGGGAAACCCTACTTGAGTGAGTTCTGGACGAGGTACTGGCCGAGAGGTGAGTCCCCTCGGCTGCTTTCAGTAAAGCCCATATTTTTTCCCTGTGCAAGTGGCGGTTGCCCTGGCGGCGCACGCGCACGCGAGAGTTCCAGCCATGGCAGAGTTTGCGGCGCTACGCATGCACTGCCTCGCGCCACCAATCTTCAGCGTCGGTGTTGCAAGCCCGACGCGGAACGAGGACTACTCTGATGATGCTGCGTTCCCTGTTTGGTCTCGTGATCACGGCGGTAGTGGCGTGCGCGCAAGATGCGGCGCCATCGACCAATCCGTTCCGGCTGCACGTCATCGGCGCCAGTGTCAGCGGCGGCTTTTGCGATGGGCCACTGACCGGCGCCACCGAACTCGGCGACTCGGTGACCATGCAGCATGTCTTGAAGGCTTGGTGCGGCGAGCACGCCAAAGCGACGACGCACAACCCCACCCAGATGGCCCAGATGTTTCTCGACGTCGAGGGCATCGGCAAGAGGCAGGTTGATGCGGCGAAGAAGGCAAAGGTCGATGCCGTGGTCGCCGTCGACTTCGCGTTTTGGTTTGCCTACGGCCCGGTGCGCGGCGACGAAGCGACGGTGCGCAAGGCGCGCCTAGCTCGCGGCCTTGAGCTGTTGGCCCAACTCGAAGTGCCCGTGCTGCTCGGTGACCTGCCGGACATGCGCGGTGCTCTCCGGCGGGTGATGAATCCGGCTTGGGTGCCAGCACTTGAATTGCAGCAGCAGCTCAATGAGCAACTGGCCGCGTTTGTTGCTGAGCACAAGAACATCCAACTGGTCGCACTGTCCGATCTCGTGAAGACGATGAAGCACACAGGCGCACCGCTGCCGTTGGTCGAAGGGGTCGTGCTGTCGGCACCGGGGGCTTTGCTGCAGGGCGATCAGCTGCACGCGAACCGGCTGGGCATGGCGTTCCTTGGTTACACGCTGCAGGATTCGCTGCGTTCGTTGTTTCCCGCGACGCACGCGCTGCACGCGCAGGCGTGGACGTTCGAGCAGTTCGTCGCAGGCTGCGGTGCGGAGAGCGATCTTGAGGAAGTGCGGGCGGCGGCGAAGAAGGCGCCGGCGGCGGGAGTCGGCAAGTAGTAGCTAGCGCGCCCCGACGATCGGCACCCAGGCTTCGATCGCGCGCAGTCGGTCGAGTTGGCTGCCGAGCAGTTCGCGTTGCCACGGCAGCAGTGGGCGGAACTTGCTCGCGGCCTCGCCCAAGCTGATGGCGTCTTGCGGCTTGCCGAGGTCGAGCAGGGCGAGGGCTCCCAACACCAGCGGGCGCGCATCGCTGGCCTCGGCCGTGGTCATGGCTGCTGTCATCCGGGCGACGTGTTCGTTGATGGTCAGCGCGGCAGCGGTGCTGTCGCCGCTGCGCAGGTCGACGGCGGCAACGAAGTGGTGCTCGATCAGGAAGCGCTCCGCGGCGCGCGACTGCTTGCGGTCGTCGGCCAGGCGCGCCAAGTCGGCGAAGTGGCGAGCCAACAGCGGACGCCACACTGCGTGCGGGCGTTCGACGACGGCGGCGATCGCACCCTCGACGTCGTCCAGTTGCGCAAGCGCGACGCTGGTCACGGCGCGCAGCTCCGGGTGCGCTGGATCGAGCGCCAGCCCTTGGCGGGCGACGCTGCGGGCTTCCTTGTACTTGTTGCCGCGCGCCAGCACTTCCGCCAAGTTGAGGTAGAGCTGCGGGTGGTGGGGACGCAGTTGCAGCGCCTTGGCCGCCGCGTGCGCGGCGCCTTGCAGATCACCGGCGGCGAGTTTCTCTCGCGTCAGGATCTCGAACCAGCGTGGCTCGAAGGGCATGCACCACGCGGCCGCCGCGACGTCTTGCATGGGCGGCTGCTCACCGTGGGCGACCGCGCGCTGCCAGCTTGCCGCGAGTTGGTTGCCCACCACCAACGGCAGGCCGAGCGCACACAGCAGCAACCCGAGGGCGAGATTGGCAGGCAACCGCCAGCGCGGCTGGGCCGTGGTGGCGGCGGCGGGAGTGCCGACGAGGCAGAGTGCAATCGCTGCGGCCGGCGCGTTCCACAGGGGCGCGCGCGCCAGCATCAGCAGCAACAGCACGAACAATGGCAACAACCTCGCTTTGTCGCGTTGGCCCCGCTGCAGCCCGAACAGCATCGCCGCGAACATGGCCATGGCCAGCAAGCCGCCGTCGACCAACAGTTCGAGCCAGTCGTCGTGGGCTGTGCGCACCTCCGTGGCGAATTGCCGGCCGTGGCTTGAGGCCTCGATCTCTTCCTGGCTGCGCACGCTCGGGTAGTTGACGGCGAACTGGCCTGGACCCTTGCCGAAGATCGGCGACTGGGCCCACAGCTTGGTGGTGCCCTTCGCGATTTCGAAGCGAACGGCGAGCGTCGAAGTGCTGCGCTTCTGTTCCGCGCGCGCGGCTTGTTGGCTGACGGCATCTGGTCGCGGCACGGCGGTCGTGAGCAAGAGGCCGACGAGGGCACCGGCGACCACGAGCACCATCGGCAGGAAGGCGCGGTCGCGCCAACGCAGCACGAGCAGCAGCGCCAAGCCGATCGGCAACGCGATCAGGCCGGAGCGCGACTGGTTGACCAGCAAGTAGCAGCCCGCCAGCACGAGGGTCGTGTGGGCGAGGCCGCGGGCTCGTGGTGAGCTGTAGTGCGGCAGCAAGACGGCGACTGCCATCGCGGCGATCGCCGTCCACTCGGACGCGACGTTGAGATTGCCAAACACCGAGACCGGTTCGCGTTCGACCCCGTAGCCAGCGATTTCACCCAGGCCCAGTCGTTGCAGCAGCCCGAACGCACACGTCGCGGCCAGCAAGCCGGCGAGCGGCAGGGCGGCGCGCACGCCGGTCGCCGCCCCCAGGCGCAAGACGACGAGCAGCGCCAACCAGTGGGCGATGCGATAGATCGCGTCCCACGGCTGGAAGGTCGCCGTCGTTCCCGCGGTGAGAAACCAGGTGGCGCCAAGCCACGAAATCGCCGCACAGCCAAGCAGGGCGCCGACGAATGCCCACACCAACACTTCGCCGCGCACCGGTTGCAGCCTAGGCAGCGCAATCAGGCAGACACCGCTGAGCCCGAGCAACAAGCCGCGACGCACTTGTTCGAAGTCGAGCCAGTACGGATGGAACGGCACCACGAGCAGCGTGAAGAACGTCAGCAAGCACCAGGTCGGCAGCTCTGGTCGCGATGGCGCCACCGCGGCGCCGTTCATGCCGAGTTCGCTTTGTCGAACTGCAGGATCGCGTCGACGAAGCCCTTCACGGTGAAGGGTTCGAGGTCGTCGATGCCCTCGCCGACGCCGAGGAACTTTACGGGCACTGGCAAGGCATCGCGAATGCCGAACAAGGCGCCGCCTTTGGCCGTGCCATCCATCTTGGCGAGGATCAGGCCAGTGATCGGTGCGGACTTGGCGAACTCACTGGCCTGGCGGATCGCGTTTTGGCCGGTGGTGGCATCGAGCACGAGCAGGGTTTCGTGCGGGGCATCGGGCAGCTGCTTCTTGACGACGCGCACGATCTTCTCGAGCTCGGTCATCAGGTTCTTCTGTGTGTGCAGGCGGCCAGCGGTGTCGAGCAGGAGATAGTCGACCTTGCGCGCGATCGCCGCGCTGACGGCATCAAAGGCGACCGCGGCGGGGTCGGCGCCCATCGCTTGCTTGATGATGGGGATGCCGAGTCGACCGGCCCACAGCGTGAGTTGCTCGACGGCGGCCGCGCGGAAGGTGTCGCCTGCACCGAGCATCACCGAGTGTCCTTGCTGCTGCAGGTGCCGCGCCAGCTTGGCGATCGACGTCGTCTTGCCGGCGCCGTTGACGCCGACAATCATCACGATGGTGGGCGCGGACGGCGCGCGCAGCAGCGGCGCTTCGCAACCGGCCAACATCGCCACCAGCTTCTGCCGCAGGAACGCGGGCACTTCGGCGGTCTCCTTCACCTCGCGCTTCTTGTACGCGACCTTCAGTTCTTGCACGACGCGGGTGCCAACCGGCCCGAGGTCGCTGTTGTAGAGAATCTCCTCGAGCTCATCGAGGAACTGCTCATCGAGCTTGCGACCGGAGAAGAGGCGGGCGAGGCCCGCGGTCAGTACGTCGCGCGTTTTCTTGAGTGCGCTGAGCAGCTTGCCGAACACCATCGCCGCAGTGTCGGGGTTTTGGGCGACGGCGGCAACGAGCGAGTCAGGCGCTCGCGGCGCCGGCGTCAGGTTGGGGGTCAGGTGGGACGGCAGGCGACTTGCCACCGCGCTCGCCCTCGAGGTCGATGCGAATGCGATCGAGAATGCCGTTCACGAAGCCGCCCGAATTGGCGGTGCTGTACTTCTTGCCAAGATCGATCGCTTCGTTGATCGCCACCTTCGGCGGCACGTCGGCGCAGAACATCAACTCGTAGACCGCCATGCGCAGCACGTTGCGGTCGACGTTGGCCATGCGCCGCAGATCCCAATTGCGCGTGACCGCCTGCAGCTTCAGGTCGATCTCCTCGCGGTGTGCACGCGTGCCTTCGACCAAGCGCGTCGCGAACTCGACGACGTCCACCTCGTCGCTCGCTTCGTCGGCGCACAGCGCGGCGGTGGTTTTGCCAACCTCTCCTGGGTACTGCTCGCCGCGAACGTCGAACTGGAACAGAACCTGCATCGCGATTTCACGAGCGCGCGTGCGGCGGCGGATTGGGGCAGTCATTGGCAAGGAGCGGTTTCCGAGGAAACGGGGCCGCGAAGGGTAACCGCTCGTTCGCTGCGATCAACCCGTCGGTCTCGTCTTGGCACTGCTGAGCTGCGCGCCTAGATCGACCATCGCCAGGGCGGCGATGGCAGCGTCGCTTCCTTTGTTGCCGGCGTCGCCACCGGCGCGCGCCAGCGCTTGGTCCATCGACGCGCACGTCAGCACGCCGAAGCCAAGTGGCAAGCCCGCTTCGAGGCCGACGCGCATCGCCCCGTCGGTGACACCGCTGCACACGTAGTCGTAGTGGTCGGTGCCACCGCGCACGACGGCGCCGAGCATGATGAGGGCGTCGACCAGACCTGACTGCGCGAGCCAGCGGCAAGCCATGGGCAACTCGAAGGCGCCTGGCACCCACAGCACGGTGATGTCCGCGTCGTCGACGCCGTGGGCGTGCAACGTCGCCAGCGCGCCAGCGAGCAGCCGTTCGGTCACGACTTCGTTGAAGCGGGCCACCGCGATACCAACGCGTCGGGCTGTTCCCCGAGGTTCACCGTGCAAGATCTTGGGCATCGCGGCGCAGCTTACGCAGCGGGCCTGACGCACGCACGTGATCGTGTGGCGTCAGGCGGTGACGCGCGGTGCCGTTGGCGCACCGGTCGGTTTCACGAAGATCGACGGCTTCACGTACTGGAACGAGTGCTTCACACTGAGCAGGCTCTCCGATTCACCGACGATCAAATGGCTGCCAGGGCGCATGACCGCGTGCATGTGCCGCAGCACGCGTTCTCGGCTTGGCCCGTCGAAGTAGATCATCACATTGCGCAAGAACACGAAGTCGAACATGCGACCGCCGAGCAGCGGTTCCATCAGATTGTGCCGTTGGAACGTCACGCAGCGGGCGAGCGTGCGGTCGAACAGAAAGTCGTCCTTGTCGTTCTTGGTGAAGTACTGCTTCACGATCGGCGGCGGGGTTTGCGCGAGTGCATAGGCGCGGAAGGCCCCACGGCGCGCTTCCTCCAGCACTTGCGAGGACAGGTCGGTGCCGAGCACCTCGACTTGCACGCCACCAAAACCGGTGCCCAGGACTTGGTGCAGGACGATTAGGATCGTGAAGGCCTCGGCGCCGGTCGACGCCGCCGCCGACCAGATGCGCAGCGGTTCGCGGCGTTTGGTGGCGTCGGCGGCGCGCTGCGCGATCCAGGTCTTGAAGAAGTCCCAATGTCGCTGGCAACGGAAGAAGTAGGTCTCGTTGGTCGTGATCGAATCGAGGAACGCCTGCTGCTCGACCGCCTCGCCTGCCTGTTGGATGCGCGCCAGGTAGATATCAAAGCTAGGTGTGCTGGTAGCGCGCAGCCGCTTGCGAATCCGGTTGCTCAACAGCGCCAACTTCTCGGTAGGGTAGTGGATGCCCGCGATCTTGTAGATCACGTCGTGGTATCGCTGAAATTCCTCGCGGTTGAGATCACGTTCCATCCGGGCGTTCATCGGCTCGCCGGTCTTGATTCCTGGTTAGGCAACTGCCGTAGAGTCGATGGCGCCGTCGTATGGGAGTTGCCCGGTTTGCGACTTGATGCTTTTTGCCAGTAAGACCGGTGGCCACGATGCGGCGTCCATGGTCTCGACGTTGTGGTTCTGGCTGGCCTTCGGCTTGACGGTGGTCCTGTTGGTGGCGGCGATTTGCACAGGACTCAGCAAGCGACGACGTCTGCACCTTTGGCTCGGCCCGCTGACCATGCTGTCGCTGGTGGTGACGATCGTGCTGACCGAGAAGCTGATGCTGCGCTACGACTTCCCGGCGGACCTCAAAGCGATCCACTTGCCGTGCGCGAAAGCCGGCGGTCTGTTGGCCTTGCCCGTCATCATCACGGGGCTGTTGCTGTGGCGGCGTGAGCAGTGGCGGCGCTGGCATCGCGGCGCGCTGGTGGTGTGGCTGGTCAGTGTCCTGCTCGCCACGAGCACGGGGTTGTGGATGTTCGCGCACGGCTCGCTGCGCGGCTGAACGCGCAGCAGACGCTTGCGCGTGTGCTCGTTACAACTGTGCGGATGAAGCGCCTCTCGCTAGTTGTTGTCGGCTTCGCGTGCCTCGGGCTGCCGCTGCGGGCGCAGTCCGTGCCGGCTGCCATTGCTGCCGCCTGGCTGCGCGCGGAGGCCAATCGTGGCGAACTCGAACGGGCGTGGCGCGAGGTCGGTGAGCAGGAACGGCCGGCGCTGGCGTTCTTGCTCGAACACATGCCGACGGCGGATGCACAGACGTTGGACAGCGCGTTCTTGCTCGCCGAGGTGCGGTTGGCGCGAGAGGCTCGGGAAGCAGTGGCGTGGGGGGCGAAGCTGCCGGACGCGCTGTTCCATGCCTTCGTGGTGCCGTACGCCCAGGCCAAGGAACGGCGCGAAGCATGGCGCGTCGATTTTGCCCAGCGCTTTCTGCCGCTGGTGCGCGATTGCAAGACGTCGGGCGAGGCCGCGCAGAAGTTGAACGAGACGATCTTCGCTGTGCTGAACGTGCACTACTCCACCGGGCGTGCGCGCGCGGACCAAGCGCCGAGTGAGTCGATTGCGCAGGGCAAGGCGAGCTGCACAGGCTTGTCGATTCTGTTGGCTGACGCCTGCCGAGCGTGCTGTGTGCCGGCTCGCCTGGTGTCGGTGAAGTGGCCCCACAAACAAGGCAACCACACGTGGGTCGAAGTGTGGGATGGCGCCGCATGGCGGTTTGTGGGCGCCGACGAGCCGGACCCCGCCGGGCTCGACCGCGGTTGGTTTGTCGGGGATGCCGCCCGATGTCGCGACGCCGACCGCGACCATCGCATTTGGGCCGTGGCGTTCGCGGACACCGGCCAGCGCTTTGGTGCGGGTTGGGGACGCGGCATCGAGTTGTGGGGAACGGACGAGACCGCTCGCTATGTCGGCGCGCCGGTGAGCGCCGCCGAGGTCGCGACGGACTCGGACGTGTCTGGCCTGTTCGCCCTGATCGCCCAGGACGATGCCGTGCGGGCGCAGCTCGATCGCTTCTTTGCGGCGGATGCAGTTCGCCAAGCGACGTTTGAATTCGATCGCAACCTCGACGCCGAGTTGCAGACCAAGGACGGCGACGCGCGGTTGCGGGCGCTCGCGTTCGCGGCGTGGCGCGACTCCGAAAAAAACACCCTGCAGGTCGACTTTGCCGCCAGCCGTGTGCAAGCCGGTGACAAGGCGAGTGCCTACGTCTGCAAGCAGGTTGGTGTGCGGCCCGCTGGCGGTTGGCCG
>CANEYR010000008.1 GCA_947444055.1 Planctomycetota bacterium | reverse complement strand
TATGGCGCGGGTGGCGCGTCGTTGTCCGGCGGCAGGTGTCGTGCAGACGACTGATCTCGTGCTGTTCTCGCTCACCTACGAGGCGTGGCAGCACGTCGGGCCGGCGCGGCCTCTGCACACGCACATGCTCTGCCTGCCGGCCGCCGATGCGTTGGTGGTGTCGCTCGCCGACCTTGGTGTTCGTCCAGCCGCGACGGCGACCGTGCTGCATCGAGCCTTGCCGTGGTTCGACTGGCGGCATCTGCTGACCAGCGACATTTGATCGAGGTCCGGATGGGCGCGACGGCGGCGTTGGTTGGCCCGACCGCCGGTCAGCGACTCGCGAAGGTGTCGAACACGCGCACGGCCGCCCAGCTCGCCTTGTGCTCGTCGACGAAGCGTTGGTGGCGCTGTGACACTTGGTAGTCGTCGTGCGCCTGCTTGCTGGCGAACACCACGTGCAGACCGACGTGGAAGTCGCGCACGTTCACCGGGCGGTCGAGTTCTGCTGCCAGCGGACCGGCCGCGAAGAACCGTTCCCCGGCATGGCCCAAGAGTAGTTCGTAGCACGCGTCGACCAGCTGTCGGATGTTCGCGGGGCTGCCGTCGTGCAGCGTGAAGTAGACGTTGTGGATCAGGGCTCGGGACACGCCCGCAATGGTGGGGGGCCTCACCGCATCGAGCAAGGGCGGTCGATGTCACCTGCGCACGGAAGTAGGCGACGTTCCATCGCCGTCCTTGACCGGTGCCCTGGCGACCGGAACCATGCTCGCCCTTCGAGGTCGTCATGCAAACCGTCAGTTGTAAGCAAGCGCTCGCCGGCCACGTCGCCGTCGGTTCCAAGGTCGAGATCCGCGGTTGGGTGCGCACGCGCCGCGACAGCAAGGCCGGCATTTCGTTCGTGCAGGTCACCGATGGCAGCTGCCAGGCAACGGTTCAGGTCGTCGCGCCAAACACCCTGGCGAACTACACGGACGGCGTCTTGAAGCTGACCGCCGGCGCGTCGTTGATTGCGCGCGGCACGTTGGTGGCGAGCCAAGGCAAGGGCCAAGCGTTCGAGATTCAGGCGGACGCGATCGAGATCTGCGGGCTCGTCGACGACCCCGAGACCTACCCGATCCAACCGAAGGAGCACACGCTCGAGTTCTTGCGTGAGATGGCGCATCTGCGGCCGCGCACCAACACCTTCGGGGCAATCGCGCGCATCCGCCACGCGGCGTCGTTCGCGATCCACCAGTTCTTCACGCAAGAAGGCTTCTTCTGGATCAACACGCCGATCATCACGGCGTCCGATGCGGAAGGTGCCGGCCAGATGTTCCGCGTCAGCACGCTCGACGTGCACAACCTGCCGAAGGACGACAAGGGCAAGATCGACTTCAAGAAGGACTTCTTCGGCCGCGAAGCGTTCCTCACGGTGTCGGGCCAACTCAACGTCGAGGCTTACTGCTTGGCGCTGTCGAAGGTCTACACGTTTGGGCCGACCTTCCGCGCCGAGAACAGCAACACGACGCGCCACCTCGCCGAGTTTTGGATGATCGAGCCGGAGATCGCGTTCGCCGATCTCGCCGCCGACGCCGACCTCGCCGAGCGCTTCCTGAAGCACATCTTTCAGTACGTGCTGAACGAGCGCGCCGACGACCTGAAGTTCTGCGACGAGCGCATCCAGAAGGGCGTGGTCGCGCGGCTCGAGACGTTCCTGCAGCAGTCGTTCGAACGCATCGACTACACGGCGGCGATCGACATCCTGCAGCAGGCCAAGAAGAAGTTCGACTATGCACCGCAGTGGGGCATGGATCTGCAGACGGAGCACGAGCGGTATCTGTGCGAAGAGCACGTCGGGCGGCCGGTCGTGGTGATGAACTACCCCGAGGCGATCAAGGCGTTCTACATGCGCAGCAACCCGGATGGCCGCACGGTCGCGGCGATGGACATCCTGGCGCCGGGCATCGGCGAGATCATCGGTGGGTCACAACGTGAGGAACGGCTCGACGTGCTCGACGCGCGCATGAAGAAGATGGGGCTCGTGCCGGAGCACTATTGGTGGTACCGCGACCTGCGGCGCTACGGCACGGTGCCGCACGCTGGCTTCGGGTTGGGGTTCGAACGATTGCTCGTCTACATCTGCGGGTTGGCGAACATTCGCGATGCGATCCCGTATCCAAGGGTGCCGGGCTTCGCGACGTTCTGAGGGGTAGCGCTGGGGCGTGGCCTTCTGCCACTTCCATCCAGATGCCGGGTGCGGCCGTGTTGAGATGCTGCGTGCCCGATTCCTTCTGCTGACGCGGTCCTGACCAGTGATCAAGAGCCGAGCGTCACCCGCAATCCGTCGCTCCCGACGATTCCGTAGGGGTTGGGCAGCAGCGCGAACCACTGATAAGTCAGCGTCAGGCCGACAAGTGGGGGTAGATACGGAATGGCGTGGGCGTAGCTCGCTGTACCCTGGGGCGCGACGGCCTGGAGCGGGAAGGTCGCCGCAACGTTCGTCAACAGGTTCGTGCCGGGCATTCCGAGCACGGCGAGGTCTACCGGAAGCAGGCCGCAGTCGTCACTCCAACCCATGGTCAGCAGCGCGTACGCGGCTGGCACGCCGAACACCGGCATGATGGCGCCGCTGAGTTGGACATCGATAATGCCACCGATCGCGGCGCTGCTGCTTGCCGCGGCGATCGTCGGGAACACATTGAACGGACCGAAGCCTGCCGTGCCATAGGGGTGCGCTGAACCGTGCAATTGGTACTCGTCAGCCCCAATGTCGGCGATGGGAGTGCCGCCCAAGGTGCCTGCACTCGCCCGGGGATCGCCTTCGTAGTCTTCGGCAAGGGTCGTTCCCGGCCACCCGGCATCGATGCATGGTGACCCTGGGCCGAGCTTGTACGTGGTCGGACTCAGCATCGGATTCGCAATCTGCAAGTTGCCAATGCCAAGCAAGACGGCTGACTGCAGGCAACACCAGTTCGCGTAGGTCGGCGTGGTTGGTGCGATTGCCAATTCCGTGGCGTTCCCCGCAAGGAGGCACGAAGTGAGACTGCAGTAGTACGCCGATCCCACGGCGATCCCGATGTGGTTGTCGGCGATGGTCGAGGATTCGATCTCCGCATAGTCCGGGCTGAGGACCATCGGGCCAGCGCCGGCGCCGCTGAATGTCACGGCAGTTCCACTGCACGCCACCAGCATGGAGCTGCGAACCATGAGACGGGAACCGTTGCCTGTGTTCATGTTGGCGCGAATGCCGCTGCCGCACTGCCTAACGACGCAGGCCGAGAAGTCCGCTCGCATCGACCCGTTGTCGCCTCCCATATCCAGGTCTGCGGCTGTGCCACACTGACGGAAGGTCGTTCCGGACACGTTCATCAAGACGGTTCCGTACGCCCCACGTTGGTAGATCCCGATCTGGTTGCCGGACATCATGCATTCATTCAAATTGACGGTCGTTGTCCCGTTGCCGCCCATGTTCGATGTCTGCAGCCGCACTGCCTGCACACAATCATAAAAGCTGCTGGATTCGATGTTGTAGGTGTCCTGCGAGGTTCCAAACATGATGCCTGGCGAGAGTGCAATGCCGGTGTCGCAGGAAGCGAACCGGCATCGCTCGGCGTGGAACGTGACACTGGGCGTCATCAGATAGCGAACTAAGGACGCTCCGGACAAACAAGACTGGAAATGGCACGACCGGATCGTTCCGAGGTTGATCCCGGCACCGACGGCGGCAGAAAGTGCGATCTGGAACTGGACGCCGGTACCGCCGAGGAACGTGCACTCCTCGATATCCGGCGCGAGGCTGCAGCCCGGTTGGGTGATGTCCAGGAGGACTCCCGTCGGCGCTCCGTCGAACAGCACCTGGAAGAAGCGCGGGTCGTCGACGGTGGCGCCATGGGTCGCCAGCTGGATGCTGGCGAATGTCTGCCCGTGAAACTGACAGTCCTGCACCCGGGGGCGGTGGCGTTGGCCCGCATTTGCACCCATGAGCATCGCGATAGCACCGCCTCGGAAGTCCAAGTAGCGGAAGGTCACTGCGTTGCGGTTGAAGGTCTGGTTGGCGGGAAACAGAACCCCAGTCTGGCCCGGCGGAACCTGCAATACCGGCCACACGCCATGACCGACGAAAGTGCCCTCCAGGCTGACGTTATAGGCGGGTGTCAGTGGGAAAGTCTCACCGTTTGTACTGGGCGAGTAGACCTGGTTGCCTTCGATGTAGAGGGTCGCAGTCGTCGTCGGCGTCTGCGCTGGCATGTGGGCGATGCCGTAGGTGATGGTCTTCCAGGGTGAGGCGGCCGTCGTGCCATGGCTTGGGGCATCGACGCCGGTGCTACCGTTTACGTAGTAGCTCTGGCTGCGCAGGCAGGCCATCGCGAGTAGTAGCGCCGCGACTCGAGAAATGTATCCCGCGGGGTTCGGGAGCCAGGCGAAGAGTTGCTTCATGTTCATGCGTGGGTTTGATTTGCCGATGCAGCTGCGACCAAGCCAAACCCTGCGTTCGCCGGGGATGGGTTGGTTTGCGGGATCAGTAGCCGACCCTGATCTCGAGGCCGGCGGAGGTCACCCCCCCGAACGAATTGCCGGCGTTCGGGTCGAGCACCAGCACCTGCGCGTGCAGATGCAGTCCGCGGATCAATGTGAGGTTGGGCAATGGCTGCAACCACGTCGTCGCGGCACCGGCGAACGGAAGCGTCACGGTCAGTGCCCCCTGCAAATCCACGAGAGCAAGGCATCCCGGTAACCCGATCGGGCCCAGTGGCACGTTCGCGGACGACAGCGACAGCACTCCGATACCGAACCCACCAGTCGTCGGCAGGTTCGACAGCGCCATCTGCACTTGCGCCCCAGGTTGCGGTGCGGGGGAGTTCACCGCCGCCGCGAGTTGCGGGACGCCGTTGCTGCCGCTGCAGCCGCTGCCGTAGGCGACCCACTGCGGCATCGGCCGTTCGAGCACCGCGAACGACGGCGCCGTGCCAGCCTGGTCGTCCCAGGTCGCGAACGGGACGCCAAGCTGTGGATTGCCCTGCCACATCATCAGCCGATGTTGTCCGCCGTTGCTGTTGTCCGGCTGGTTCGGCGCCCAGTTGGTGTAGCCGAGCGGGAAGCCATAGGGGTTGAGCCACAGGCCCTCGACCTGGGCATCCGTGCCGCCGAGATAGACGCCGAAGAAGGGGAACGTCAGGAAGTTCTGGGCGACCCAGGCGTTCTCCGCGGCGTCGTCGACGACACACAGGTCGGCGTCGAGAGTCTGGGCGTAGGCGTGGGCGGTGTCCCACGTCATGAGCGTCGTCAGGGCGTACTGGTTGCCCGTCGCCGGATTGGGGATCCAGGTCAGGCCAGTTTGGGCGAGCGTGGGTAGCGCGGTTAGCGAGGCGGCGAGCGCGAATCGTTCGAGCATGGTCCTTGGGGGGGCAGTGGCGATCCGGGTGCCTGTCCAATCCCGCGTGTTGTCGGGCGTGACAGGATGTTGCGCACGATCGCTTCGTGGGAGACAGCGGTGTCCGCGGCGGAATGGCGACGCTTCTCACAGGCCTTCACGCGGTGAACGGCTCGATATGCGCGACGCGCGCATGCGAGCGTCGCCCCTTCAAGCGGGCGGGCGCGTCACGGCGGCGTAGATGCAGCCTGGATCGCCGCGATACAGCGCCACCTCGCCGCCGGTCAGGCCATGCAGGAACGGCTTCATCTCCGCGTAGCGGAAGCGTTCGCCCATGTAGTACGTGTCGAACGCGAGCCGGCGCTCTTCGGGCGTCAGGCTGGCGATGACCTGCTGCATATCGTCCTGCATCGAATGCGTCGCTTCGGCCACGGCCGCCTGCGGCCCGACGATGCCTTCTTTGTCATCGTGGAAAGCCAGCACCGACAGCCGCAGCTGCCCGCCAGGCTGGACTTGGCGATAGGCGTTCTCGATGTTGGTTGCGATCACGGCGCGCGGGCAGTGAATGAAGACGGCGACCGCCAGGACGAGGCCGTACTGCCGATCCTGTGCTGCCGCCGGCACCGAGAGTCCGTCGCCGTGGAAGAAGCGCATGCCGTCGATGTTGGCGCAGCGCTGCTGGGCTGCCTGCACCATGCCCATGGCGATGTCGAACCCCGTGTAGCTGTGCGCTGCGCTGCGCAAGCGGCGCGCCAGGCGGCCGGAGCCGCAGCCGAGTTCGAGCACATGCACCGTGCGCAGCCAAGCAAGGTCGAGGCCGGCGAGGAACAGTTCGACCTCGGTGGCGGCATGCTGCTCCCAGGCAGTCGGATCGTTCCAGCCCGGATGCGACGCGACGAACAAGTCGCGCGAAGCTAGGGCGGCGCGGGCTTCCCAATTCGTGGCGAGCTCATGCGCCCACTCGGCGGCGGATCGGTCGTTAGGCATGGCATCGATCCTAGCGGCTCCGGTACGTCGGACTTCACCATCGTCCCGACGACTGCCGGGCGCGGTGCAGTTTCGAGTCGAAGGTTGCAGTCACTGATGACCTCGCTAGCCTCACCGCCCTCACCCAAAGGCGCGGTCGCACCGCGTGGACACCACCGCCCCATGCTCGACCCCAGAACGGTGCTGCTGCTCGTGCTCGCTGTCGTCGCGATTGGCTTTGCCGCGTTTTGGCTGCGCTGTCTGCTGCAGAGCAAGCGCACTGGCAGCATCGCGCCGACGCCGTACCAACTGATCGTCGGCTTCATCACCGACTTCTTCGACACGCTGGGCATCGGTTCGTTCGCGACGACGACGTCGTTCTATCGGGCCCGGCGAACGATCGCCGACGAGCACATTCCCGGAACGCTCAACGTCGGGCACACGCTGCCGACCGTGGTGCAGGCCTACATCTACACCGACAAGATCGACGTCGATGTGACGACGCTGATCACCATGATCATCGCGGCCGTCGCTGGCGCGTTGCTCGGCGCGCCGATCGTCGCGCGGCTGCCGCGGCGACAGATCCAGATCGGGCTGGGCAGTGCGTTGTTGATCCTGTGTGCCGTGCTCGTCTACCGGCAGTTCGACATCGAGAACGTCGGCACCAACGGCCTGACCGGCAGCCTGCTGCTGGCGGGGGCACTCGGCAACTTCGTGCTGGGTGCCTTGATGACGATCGGCGTTGGGCTCTATGGGCCGTGCCTCGTGCTGGTGTCGATGCTCGGCATGAACCCGGGCACCGGGTTCCCGATCATGATGAGTTCGTGCGCCTTCCTGATGCCGCTCGCGAGCGTGCCCTTCCTTCGCGCCGGCAGCTACGACGCGCGCGCCGCGCTCGGCCTGACGCTCGCGGGGCTGCCCGCGGTGTTCATCGCCGCCTACCTGGTCACGAGCATGGATCTCTACTGGGTCAAGTGGTTGATCGCGGCCGTGATCACCTACACCGCTGTCAGCCTGCTGCGCAGTGCCCGTCGCCCTTCCTAATCCTCTCTACCCAACTCGTGCAGCGCCAACTTCTCGGCGCCACTCGCAAGGAAACCCATGAGTCTGTTCCGCAAGAAGTCACTCGCCGCCTTGATGAAGCAGGTGGGGGACAAGGAATCGGGGCTGAAGCGCACCCTCGGGCCGGGCAGCCTGATTGCGCTCGGCATCGGTGCCATCATTGGGGCTGGGCTGTTTGTGCGCACCGCGGATGCGGCCGGCACCGTCGCTGGCCCCGCCGTGATCATGTCGTTCGTTGTCGCGGCGATCGGCTGCTTGTTCGCGGGACTCTGCTATGCCGAGTTCGCAGCGATGATCCCGATCTCCGGCAGCGCCTATGCCTACGCCTACGTGACGATGGGCGAACTGGTCGCGTGGGTGATCGGGTGGGCGCTGGTGCTCGAATACGCACTCGGGGCGGCAACCGTTTCCATTGCGTGGAGTGAGTACCTCAACAAACTGCTCGACGGTTCGATCCCGTACCAGTGGTGCCATTCGCCGTGGGATGACGTGGGGCCAGGTGGCGTGACAGGACTGTGCAACGTGCCCGCCGTGTTCATCCTGGCGTTGCTGACCGCGATCCTGATCAAGGGCACGAAGGAATCCGCCTTCGTCAATTCGATCATCGTGTTCGTCAAGGTCGGCATCGTGCTGATCTTCATCGCGGTGGGTTGGCAGTACGTGAACCCCGCGAACCACACGCCGTACTTCATCCCAGCAGACGCGCTGACGACGGCGCAGATCAAGGCCAAGGCGCTCGGCGAGGCGCTGCCAGAGGGAACGCGCGGGTTCCTTGAGTGGGGCTGGGGCGGCGTGCTGCGCGGCGCCAGCATCGTGTTCTTCGCGTTCATCGGCTTCGACGCCGTGTCGACCGCGGCGCAAGAAGCGAAGAAGCCCGAACGCGACATGCCGATCGGCATCCTCGGGTCGCTCGCCATCTGCACCGTGCTCTACATCCTGTTTGGCCACGTGCTGACGGGTGTCACCAACTGGCAGACGTTCGTGACCACGGGCAAGGAAGCCTCGGTTGCCTACGCCATCCAAAACCACATGCCGGGTTATGGCTGGCTCGCCACCGCCGTCACCGTGGCCATCCTCGCCGGCTTCTCCTCGGTGATCCTGGTGATGCTGCTCGGCCAAAGCCGGGTGTTCTATTCGATGGCGAACGATGGGCTGTTGCCGAAGATCTTCAGCGACCTGCACCCGCGCTTCCGCACGCCGCACAAGTCGAACATGTTGCTGTTCGTGTTGGTTGGCCTGTTCGCCGCCTTCGTGCCTGGCAAGGTTGCAGGCGACCTGACTTCGTTTGGTACGTTGCTCGCGTTCGTCTTGGTGTCGGCTGGCATCTGGATCATGCGCAAGACCAACCCCGAGACGCGGCGACCGTTCCGCACCCCGCTGGTGCCGCTGGTGCCGTTGCTCGGCATTCTCGTCTGTGGCCTGATGCTGGTCGCGATCGATGGCCACACGCAGTTGGTGGCGGTCGGCTGGATGGCCTTTGGCCTGCTCATCTACTTTGGTTACAGCCGCAGTCACAGCAAGCACCAGGCCGGCTGAGAACGACATGGCCAAGTCCAAGAAGAAGTCGAAGCAACGGCACCCCAACGCGATCCACCTCACCGTCGCGAGCGTGCCGCGCGCCGTGCGCTTCTACGAAGAGAAGCTCGGCTTCAAGATGACCGAGTCGTTCCCGCCGGAGAAGCCGGTGTGGGCAGCCCTCGTGCTCGGCGGCCAAGCGGTGATGCTCGGCGAACTGCCGTCGCTGCAAGAAGCGAAGCAGTTCGGTATGAGCCAAGAAGAGATCGACGTGTTGAAGCAGGACGCGCGCGCCATCGCCCGCGGGGCGCTGGGCGTTGGCGTCAGTTACTACGTCAAGGTCGACAACGTCGACGCCTTCGCCCGCAAGCTGAAGAAGAACCGCATCAAGCCGATGCTGCCGGTCAAGACGCAGTTCTATGGCATCCGCGACGTGCACGTGACCGACCTCGATGGCTATCGGTTGGTCTTCTTCACGCCGGTCGAGATGCCTGCCGCCGTGGCTGGGGCGGCGTCGACCTGAGGCGGGTTGCTGCATCGGTTACCAAGCGAACGCTGCGGGCGTCGAGGTTCGGTATGCGCAAGCGGGCTGTCCTGTTCACGGTGTGGATCGCGGTCGTCGCCATCGGCCTGTTCGTGATTTGGCCTTCGTTGTCGGCACCGCTACCAGAGGCACCCTTCGCTCCGCAGGTCCCCGTCAGCGCCCATGGCACAGTGACGTCGCAGGCAGCGTTACCAACGACCACGGGCAACGATCCAGCGGCCGCGCGGCGAGCGGCCAGCCCGATCGGCCTTGGCGTTGTGCCGCCCTTGCAAGGCACGGTGTCGGCGCCGAACGGCACGCCGTGCGCGGGTGCCACCGTCACGGCGGAGAGTTCGGGCGTCGATGAGTACTGCTTCCTCGATGCCGAGCGACGCCGCGCGCGGGCGGTCGTCGCCACCGCGACTTGCGATGGGGATGGGCACTACGCACTAGCACTGCCGGCTGGACGCCACCATTTGCTTCGTGTGCGCGCCGCGGGCTTCGCGCCGGCGTTCCGCGATGGCTGCCAAGCAGGTTCGACCGTCGACTTTCGCCTGGGCTTTGGCGCCACGCTGGCGGGCGTCGTGCGCGACGAACAGGGCCTGACGGTGCCCGGGACCAGCATGATCGTGACGATCTCCAGTGGTCTTGTTCGCGTGGGCATCGGCGAAGCAGTCACCGATGCTCGCGGGACGTACCGCATCGATGGGTTGCCGCCCGGTGCGGCGCAGGTCGATGTCCAGCCCACCAGGCTCGCCGCGCCACGCGATGCGGACGTGGTGCTGCACCCTTCCGCGGTGACCGTGCTCGATGTGGTGCTGCTGGCCGGCATCACCATTCGTGGACGTGTGCTCGATGCCGACACCCGGCAGGGCATTGTGGACGCCGAAGTCGGCGAAGGTCTCGTCGGGCGCACCGTGCGCACCGATGCGGCCGGTGGGTTCACGTTGGTGGGGTTCGCGCCGTTGCACAACCTATCGCTGCGCGTGGCCGCCACCGGCTATGCGCCGAGCGAGAAGATTGTGCGCGGTGCTGGCACCACGCTTGATGACGTCGCCCGCGAGGTCGAATTCGTCCTGCAGCGCGGGTACGCGATCGGCGGTGTGGTCGTCGACGCGGGCGGTGCACCGTTGGCTGGTGTCTACGTGGCGGCGGCGGCCGCCGACTACGGTGGCGACCACAATTGGTTCCGTTCCGATTGGCGCAGCCAAACGACCGGCAGCGATGGTCGCTTCCTGTTGCCATCGCTGCGTCCCGACATGCAGCACGAATTGGTGTTCGCGCGAGCTGGCCTGGCGACTGCGATCTACGCCTGCCCCGCGCGTTCGGCGGCAGCCACCGTGGTCGATGTCGGCGAAGTGCGCCTGCAGCCGGCGGCGTCCGTGGCGGGTGTGGTGGTCGACGAGCGCGAGGCACCGATCGGTGGGTATGAGGTCGAACTCGTCGGTCACAACCGCGATCGCTGGCGGCTGCTCACCGCGCCGCCAGCCCCAGAGCCCCGTGTGCTGGATGGCTACGCCGCGACGCGACGAGCGCGCACCGACGAGGCGGGGCGATTCCATTTCGCGGACGTGGCGGCGGGGGACTACGTCGTGCGCGCTGCCAAGTTTGACAGCCACAAGCACACCGAGGTTCGCACGTCGGTCGCCGCCAGTGCCGAGGTTGCCGACGTGCGTCTGGTGATGTTCCGCGGCTTCCCGCTGACCGGTCGCGTCGTGCGCAACGACGGGGCCGCCGTGCCGAAGTGTTATTGCTCGATCGATCCCGAAGACGGGCAGGCCACCAGCGGCGACGTCGAATGCGCGGCGGATGGAACGTTCCGCGCCGCGGGCCTGCTGCCAGGCAACTACAAGGTCACCGTCTATCCGTACGCGTCGGACGTCGATCGCGCGGTCGGGCGGTCGTTCGCCTCGCGCGAGTTCGCGCACGTGCCCGCTGGCACGCAAGCACTGCAGTGTGAACTGATCGTGCTCGGCACCATTCAGGGCAGCGTGCGCAACGCCGACGAGTCGGCCGCCAGCGGCCGCTTCGTGGTCGTGCACGATGGGCAGCGGCAGCTCGAGTGCAGCGCGATTGGCGAGAATGCGCAGTTCTCCTTCGCGTTGCCGGTCGGCATACCGCTGCGGGTCTACGTCGTGGCTGCGCGTGCGGACGGCAATGGACCCGCCGCGATCACCACCGCTCTGGTGAGTGCGGAGGTGTCGGCGGGCGCGCCGCCACTCGTGCTCGTGCTGCCGCCGTAGGGTCTAACGGGCCGTGAGTCCCGTGCGCAACTTGGCCGCCGCCGCCGCCGCTGGCAGCGAATTGATGTACATGTCACCACCGAGTTCGAGCCCCGCCATCTGGCCGGTGCGCGGCTGCAATTCGAAGTGCCAGTGGAAGGGCGCGCCGGGAATGCGGTGCAGCCACAGGTTGAACGACGGTCGCTTCAAACTGCCGTCGACCGCGACGAACAGCGCCAGCAACGCTTCGCTCAGCGAATCCAAGTCCGTCGTCAAGAAGTCGTCGTCGCAGCGTGTCGGCAACAGCCAGGTTTCGTACGGCAGCTTCGGCGGATCGGGGCACAGCACGACGTGGCGCGCGGCCGCATACACGATCCGCTGGTCCCGCTCGGCACCGGCGATCGAAGTGCACCAGGGACAGCGAGCCAGCGCGCTCGCGGTCGTTTGCTCGAGCGCCAACCGCGGCGGTAGCTCTGGCAGTCCGAGGATCTGGCTGTGGTTGTGCGCGATCGATGCCCCGGCGAGTGAACCCACGTTCTTGAACAGGTAGGCGCAGCGCACGCCTGGTCGCGCCTCGATGGCAGCCACCCGGCGCTGCCACAGACCAACGCATTGGCGCCAGGTGGCGGCATCGAGCTCGGCGGGGTGTTCGCGGTGCGCTTGGCCTTCGGCCAGCACTTCGTGGTGCGCGTTGGCTGGGTACTTGTTGGGGAACGCGCGCACCGACCAACCGGGTCCATTGGCCGGCGAGGCCACGCTGCGCACCGCTGCCGTCTCGGGCGGCGTCTCGGCCTCATTGCCTTGGCAGAAAGGACAGTCACTGGCCTTCGCCTGCGGACCCGTGTGCATCGGCCGCTGCTGTCGCTGCGGCGCCATCAGGATCGGCCTGCCGGTGGTCGGATCGATCACCGTGCGCGGTTGTGAATCTGGCCCGCTGCTCATGGCTTCTTCTTCTTGGCCGCGTCCACCGCATCGTGGCAGGCGCTGCAATGCCGCGCGAACCCTGCTTGAAACTGCTCCGCCGCCAGCTCCCCGTGTGCCTGCCGGGCTTCGAGCGCGACGCCGATGAGCCAGGACTCCGCGGCGTGCGCGAAGCGAGCAAACCCTGGCACCGTGCGGTCTTCGTGAATGCCGTAGCCATCGTGCAAGATCGACGCGGCCTGCCGCGCGGTTGCCGCGGCGGTCACCAAGTTGCCCTGCGGCTGCCTGAGCAGCGCCTTCTTCAACGCTTGGCAATGCTCGTCGAGTTCGAGCATGCGGTCGTTCCAGGTCGGCACCGCCACCGGCTTGCTCTCCTGCAAGGCCGTGGTGCTGCACGCAGCGACGAGGAACGCGACTAGCAACCAGCGAATGCGCATCGACGGCGACTGTAGCGCGGTGCCTTTGCCCTGCCACCGGGCGCAGGCGGTCACGGCGCCTCCAGCAAGCGCAGGCTCTTGGCGCCAACGAACACAGCCGCCGCCGTGGCTGGCACCGAACCGTCGGGCGCGTAGGTGCGAAAGCGCGAGCGCACGGTGACCTGGCTGTCCGGCGCAAAGAGAAACTGCCGCCGCGTCGCCAGGAAGCGCTCGGCCAACGGCGTTGGCGAGCAAGCCAGTTCAACAACGAGCAACTGCGCGGTGCTGCTCGGCAGTTCGAGCACGCCACCGCTGCCGACGACGAACTCGGCGGCGACGTGATGGTCGAGATACTTGGGAAATGCGGCGGTTGGCAGCGTCGAGCACGCCGTCAGCGCCATGCACAGCAGCAGCCGCGAGCCGATGCCGTCACCGCGTGCCGTTCGAGCGAGTGATCTGGCTAGCATGCGCCGATGGCTGGCGGCATCGCAGTGCGCGGCAACTTGCTGACAGTGACGTGGTCCGCGGCGCGAGGCCATGTGTTCCTGTTTGATCTCGAAGCCCAGCAGCGGGTGTCGACGTGGGTGTTGCCGGTTGGGCCCACAGGCTATTCGGATGCCGCGGGTGTCGCCATGGACGAGCACTACCACCTGTTCGTCGCCGACCCGCACAACAACCGCGTCTGCCACTTCAACCCCTTCGGTCGTCACCTCGGCAACTTCGGCGAGGCGGTGCCTGCTTCCGGCGATGCGGCGCGCGATCGCTCGGGCGTGCTCGATCGCCCGCAGGCCGTCGCCTGGCGCGGGGACGTGATCTACGTGGCAGGTGGGGAGCAGCCGCGGCGGCGCGCCGTGCAACGCTTCACACGCCGAGGAACGTGGCTGCGGCCGCTGGCCTCGCGCGGCGATGCTGAGGCGAAGTTTGGGGCGCCGCGCGGCCTGTGGGCTGAGGCGGACGGGCTGCTGGTGGCCGACACCCTGCGCGGTACCATCCAGCGGTTTCGCGGCGACGGCACCTTCCTAAGTGAGTTGCAGTGTTCGCCGGGGAAGAGCGTGTCGCGACCGATCGCCGTCATGCGGCAGGTGGCCGGCGGCTACCTGTTCATCGATCGTGGTGACGAGGCGGGTCTGCGGGCGCTCGGCGCCGACGGCGCGCCGCGGGCCTTGCCCGACGACGTGCGCGAGCACTGCTTCGACCCGATTGCACTGACTGAGGATCGCACGGGGCGCGTCTTGGTGCTCGATCGCGGCGGCGAACGGGTTGTGCGCTTCTCGCCGACGATGACGTTTGAGCGCGTGGTGGTCGACCTCGAAGAGCACTTGAGTGACGCGCCGCACGGCTCCGAAAGCCGCGAGTGAAGCCGCGTGCAGGGCGATTGTGAAAAACTCCTCGGCCCAAGCTTGCGCCCGCCCGCACGCTCGCTAAGAGTGCTTGTGCTGTTGCGGTTACGTGTTTTGACCGGTCAGGCCCGTCCGGCTCGCTGTGGAAAGTCATCCACAAGAGTGTGCGGGTGGTCATGCCGCGCGATTGCGACCAGCTCGTCCCGTTCGTTTTGTTTGTTGGTGGGCGGTGGGTTGCCTCAGTTCGAGAGCTCCTGTCCATCCATGGCCTGAGGGGGCTCCTTGGATCGAATTCGCATCCGGGGTGGCCGCGGTCTGCGCGGCACCGTTCGTGTTTCAGGTAGCAAGAATGGCGCGCTGCCCATCTTGGCTGCCGCGTTGCTTGTCGATGGCCCGATCGTGCTGCGCAACATGCCGCGGCTGACGGACGTCGAGAACTTGCTCCGCATCCTCGGCAAGCTCGGCGTCGTGCACCATTGGTCGGGCGACACGCTCGAACTCGAAGCCAAGGACAAGACGGTTTACACCGCCCCCTACGACTTGGTGCGCACCATGCGAGCCAGCTTCGTGGTGCTCGGGCCGCTGTGGGCGCGCCGCGGCGTCGCCCGCGTCAGTTACCCCGGCGGTTGTGTGTTTGGTCACCGTCCGGTCGACCTGCACTTGAAGGGCTTGGCCGGTCTTGGCGGCACGATCGAACACATCGACGGCTACGTGACCCTCAGTGGGCGACCCAGTGGTGGGGTGGTGTTCCTCGGCGGCAACATGGGCTCGACGGTGCTCGGCACCGCGAACGTGCTGATGGCGGCCACGCTCGGCACCGGCATCACCTACCTCGAATCGGCAGCGATGGAGCCGGAGATCGAGGACCTGTGTCACTTCCTGAACAAGTGCGGCGCGCGCATTTCCGGGATCGGCAGCCACCTGCTGGTGATCGAAGGGGTCGACACGCTGCATGGCTGCGAGTGGCAGATGATCCCTGACCGCATCGAAGCCGGGACCTTCCTGTGCGGTGCGGTCATGATGAACAGCGACGTCGTGGTGCAGAACTGCAACCCGATGCACATGCTGGCGGTGGTCGATCGTCTGCGCGCCGCGGGTGCGACCCTCGAGCTTGGCCGCGACTTCATCCGCAACGTGCCGATCGCCGCCGCGCGGCTGCGGGCCTGCGACGTTACGACAATGGCGTATCCCGGGTTCCCAACCGATCTGCAGGCGCAGTTCATGGCGCTGATGACGCGCGCGGACGGCGTCTCGGTCATCACCGAGAAGATCTACCCCGAGCGCTTCATTCACGCCGCGGAGTTGCAGCGCCTTGGCGCGCGCATTCGCCGCGAGGGTGCGAGTGCGATCATCGAAGGCACCGAAGAACTGCGCGGGGCGCCGGTGATGGCGAGCGATCTGCGGGCTTCTGCCAGTCTCGTGCTGGCTGGCTTGGCGGCGCGCGGCGCCACCGATGTGCGCCGCGTCTACCACATCGATCGTGGCTACGAGAGGATCGAAGAGAAGCTGCAGTGCATCGGCGCGGACATCGAACGCATTAGTGAAGGCTAGGCGCGCGCCTCGCGACGAGCGTTAGCGGCGCCGGTCCCCCGATCACGCCCCGAGCGCTTGGCGCACCGCGGCAATGACATCCGTGACATCGTCGTCGGTCAGCTTGGCCGAGTGCGGAAGCGACAAGGTGCGGTCGCCGATCGCTTGCGCGTTGGGATAGTCCTCAGGCTTCCAGCCAAACCGGCGCCGGTAGACCGACAAGCTCGGCACCGATCGATAGTGCACGCCGGTGCCGATGTTCTGCTTGTGCATCTTCATCAGCATCTGGTCGCGCGTCACGCCACAGCGGGCGCCGTCGATTTGCAGGATGAACAGGTGCAGCGCATGCCGTTCGTCGGTCGGCAGCGGGGCTGGCAGGGTAATCGGCAGGTCCGCGAACTCGCGCATGTAGCGCTGCCAGATCACCAGGCGGCGTTGCCAATAGCCTTCGATGCGCGTGATCTGGTGCAGGCCGATCGCCGCCTGCAGGTCCATCATGTTGTACTTGAAGCCGATTTCTTCGACGTCGTAGTGCTTGTAGCCATCGTCGGTGAAGCGCTTCCACGCGTCTGCCGACATGCCATGCAGGCCCATCATCTTGGTGCGCTTGGCGAGCCGTTCATCGCGCGTCAGCACCATGCCGCCTTCGCCCGTGACGATGTTCTTCGTTGAGTAGAACGAGAAGCAGCCGAGATCGCCGATCGCGCCGGCCTTCTGCCCGTGGTACTCCGTCTCGATCGCGTGCGCGCAGTCTTCAATGACCTTGAGGTCATGCTGGCGGGCGATCGCCATCAGCGCGTCCATGTCGCAGGCACGGCCGGCGAAGTGCACCGGCAGCAGCGCCTTGGTCCGCTTCGTGATCTTCGCCTTCACCTGCACCGGGTCGATGTTCATCGTTACCGGGTCGACGTCGGCGAGTACCGGCGTGGCGCCTGCATGCACGATCGCGTTGACCGTGGCGCAGAAGGTCATCGGTGTCGTGATCACTTCGTCGCCCGGTTGCAACCCGAGCACGACGCAAGCGAGGTGCAGGCCGGCGGTGCACGAGTTGAGTCCGACCGCGTAGGGAACGTTCTTGTAGGCCGCGAGGCGCCGTTCGAACTCGGCGGCCTTGGGACCGGTGCCGAGCCAGGCACTCTTCATGCAGCCAATGACCTCGTCGATTTCGGGTTGCTCGATGAGGGGTTGGCCAAAGACGAGGTAGTTGGAGCGCATGCAGGTAGCAGAGAAGGTCGGCAGGCTATCGGCAGAGTGGGGGCGGCGACTACGAGCAGGATGGCTTTGGCCCGTCGCGAAGCGACATCGCGAATAGACGGCGAGAGCGTCGAGGAACGCGTGGAGCGTCGCGTGGTGCGGGACTACCATCGCCGTCGACCGCCGGAGCCATCATGACTGAGACCACTCGTCCCGACCGCTTTGCGCGGTATCTCCGTTTCCGCAGCGTGCTCGAAGACCCGTTCGTCGAGCTCGATCTTGGCCACTCAACTCTGGAAGAACGCGAAATCGCGGCGCTGACCGGTCCGCTGACGGCGGCCCTCGCCGCCATGCAAGCCATCGAACATGGGGCCATCGCCAACGCCGATGAGCAGCGCATGGTCGGGCACTTTTGGTTGCGCGCGCCAGGGCTCGCGCCCAATCCAGAACTGGAAGACACCATCGCCAGCACGGTCGCCAACCTCGACGCGTTTGCGCAAGCGGTGCAGAGTGGGCGCATCGCGCCGCCCGAGGGCGGCACCTTCACCAAGGTGGTGCTGTGCGGCATCGGCGGCTCGGCGCTGGGCCCGATGTTGCTCGCCGATGTGTTCGGCGGTCCCGAGGCACCACTCAGTTTGTGCGTGCTCGACAACACCGATCCGGAAGGCATCGACCTGGCAATCGAGCAGCTCGGTTCGCTGCAAGACGCGTTGGTGATCGTCATCAGCAAGTCCGGCGGCACGCCGGAGACGCGCAACGGCATGCTCGAGGTCGAGCGCGCGTGCAAGCAGCAAGGCATCCAGTTCGGTAAGCGCGCGGTCGCGGTGACGATGCCAGGTTCGGTGCTGCACCAACGGGCCACGAAGGAAGGTTGGGTGGCGACGTTCCCGATGTGGGATTGGGTCGGTGGCCGTACGTCGATCACGTCCGCCGTCGGGCTGTTGCCGGGGGCGTTGCTCGGCATGGACGTACGCGCGTTTCTGGCGGGTGCGGCGGCGATGGACGACGCGACGCGGCGCGTCGATGTCTGGCAGAACCCGGCCGCGATGATGGCGGCGTTCTGGTTCCAGCAGGGCAAAGGCAAGGGCGAACGCGCGATGGTGGTGTTGCCCTACAAAGATCGACTGCTGTTGATGTCGCGGTATCTGCAGCAGTTGCTGATGGAATCGCTCGGCAAGGAGCACAATCGCAAGGGCAAGGTCGTCAACCAGGGCATCGCCGTCTACGGCAACAAGGGTTCGACCGACCAGCACGCGTATGTGCAACAACTGCGCGATGGTCGACACGACTTCTTCGCGGTGTTCGTGCGGGTGTTGCAGGATCGGGCCGTCGGCCATTTTGAAGTCGAGCCGGGGGTTACCTCGGGCGACTTCCTCGACGGGCTGTGGCAAGGCACCCGCGCCGCGTTGCATGACAAGGGGCGCGCGTCGGCGACGATCGGCATCGATCGGCTCGACGAACGCACGCTTGGCGCCATCGTGGCCTTGTTCGAGCGCGCGGTCGCGATCTACGCCGAATTGATCGACGTCAATGCCTTCCATCAACCTGGCGTCGAAGCGGGCAAGAAGGCGGCGGCGCAGGTGCTTGAGTTGCAGCACAAGTTGGTGACGGCGCTGGGCTCGACACCGCAGGACGTGCGTGCGTTGGCGGCGAAGGCCGGTGCCGACGCGGCCGATTGCTGGCCCATTCTGCAGCACTTGGCGGCGAATCGGCCGGAAGTGCATGGCGTGCGCGCGCACGATCCAGCTCAGGCGATGTTCACCAAGAAGTGAGGCCACGATGGCGACCCAGAAGCAGAGCAAGAGCAAGCGACCGGTCGCCAAGCCGCGGGCTCGCGCCAGCAAAGCCGCGGCGGCGGGGCTCGCGTTCCATCACGCGATGATCTACGTGCGCGACGTCGGGCGTTCGCTGGCCTTCTATCGCGACGCTCTGGGCTTCCGCGTCGTCGAGGAGTTCCCTGGCGGCTACGCGCGGCTGTGTTCGCCCAGTGGCACGACGACGATTGCGCTGCATACGCTTCTGCCGGGGCAGTCGTTTGCACCAGCGAACGAAGGCATGCGGCTCTACTTCGAAGTGAAGGCCCTAGAGCGGTTCTGCGCGGCCATGGTGGCGCGCGGGGTGGTGTTCGCGCAGTTGCCAAAGAGCATGCCTTGGGGGTGGAAGCACGCTTATCTGCGGGATCCGGACGGGCACGAGATCAGTCTGTATTGGGCCGGTGCGGCGCGCTTGCGAGCGACGCGCCGGTTGGGCGACCACTGACATGCGCGGGGGCGCGTGGCTCTCGTTGCTGCTCGTCGGTTGCGCGGCGGCGGGCGTCGCCGAGCCCTTTATCGTCAGCCCCGAGCAATGCGAGGTGCCGCGTGTTGCCCTTCGCCTCGAGTTCGAGCCGCCCCTGTTGGTGCCCGGCGAGCTGCGCTGCGCTCACGAGTGTGGGGAACGGCGCCTCGTGCGCACGGGCTGCACGTCGGTGGCGTTGATGTTGCCCGAGGGGCCGGTCGCCTTGGTCTTGCTGGCCAATGGGCGTCGCTACGAACTGGCGCTGCGGGTGGCGGCAACGATGGAGCCGGTGGTCTGGTCACTCGACCACTGATCGGCTCACCGACCGCGGCGGCGGATTCGGCTAGCCCGTCGCTCTCATTGCTCGCAGTTCTGCCAGCCCTGCTTCAAACCGGGCCGTGCGATCCGCCGCGACGATGCTGCGGCGGTGAGGCATCTGGCTGATCAAGTGATCCAACGTCGACTCGTCCATCGGGAACTCGGCCAGCACGGCACGAATGTGATCCCGGTCTTTGGACTCCATCCGTTCCAGCTTTGCCATGGCGACGTCATGCGGGTGCGGCAGGATGATGTTGACGCGCGTGTTCTCGTTGAACACGAGTCGTTTGCTGCGAGTTCTCCAATCGGTTGGTGCGGCGAATGTCTCCGGTCCCCAAACCTCCACGAACATGCCATGCTTGTCGTGGTACCAAGACAGTTCGCCCATCAGCGCCTCGATGGCGTGTCCCTTTCGTCGCGGGGCGCACCACACGTCGACGTCCTTGCTGCGTGGAGGAGCCTGCATCCAGAAGGAAAGTGCCGAGCTGCCGAACACGATCAGTTCGCCAGAACCCATGAGTCGCGCCGCATCGGCGACGACCTTGCTTACTTCGGCACTTCCATCCATTGCGGTAGGTCTGGGAAGGGGTGGCAGGCGAGCACCGAGTGCAGTGGCACTGATTCACTCCACTGCGCGATGGGTGCGTCGGCCAACAGCCATTGCGCCAAGGAGCCGCGGCCTTGAAGTGCATCGAACCACAGTTGGTCCACGGTCGGCATCGCCGTCGGATGCAGCGCCAGCCAGTTTTGTGCCCGTTCGGCGATGGCGACATCGTTGCGGGCACGGTGCCAGCCCGACAGCGCGTGACGACGCAGCCGCTGTAGTCGCTGTTCTGGGGTCTTGGCCACGATGCGATGGTAGCACGCCACGCGATGGCTTCGCGCCGCCGCGCCCAGTTCGGGTTCTGACCGGCCGCGACCTAGCCGTTGCCGTTTGCTGAAACACCGGCGAACTACGTGCCGTGATGCCTACCGTGCCACCGATGCGACGCCGTTCATGGACCTTGGTGATGCTGTGCTGGTTGCACGCCGCCTGTGCGCTGGTGGCCGCACCCGTCGACGACACCTTGCGAGCAACCGCGAACGCTCGCGCCGAGCCAACCGCCGAGCTCGATGCTCTGACTGAGCATGCGGTCGCTGCCGCGCGGGCTGCCGAGCCCGATGTGGCGCTGCAGGTCGCGGCCTCCAGGTGCCTGTTCCAAGCGGCGGATCTGCGCCTGCAGCGCGCCACCGTCGCGTGGCTGGTCGCGCACGCAGAGGCGACGCGGCCGGAAGTGCTGACGGCCGAAGACCAGGTCGCCGCACCGGTGCGCGCCGAAATCCTGTCGCTGTGTACGGCGGGTCTGGAGTTCGCGGACCGCGCGGCGGCCAGTGCTCCCGACCAGATCGCCGCGCGCTTGCACCAGGGACTGCACCTGTCCCTGATCGCCTGGGCGAACGGACCGATGCGGGCTCTGATGGCTGGTCACGGACCGCGGCTGGTGGTAGCGATCGACGCGGCGCTGGCGATCGACCGCGACTTCGACCATGGGGCGCCGCTGCGGTTGCAGGGCCGCTTTCGCGGCAAGGCGCCATGGCCGTACGGCGATCTGGCGGTGGCAAAGGCCGCCCTCGCGCGCGCGGTCGAACGGGCGTCTTTGCCGGTCAACCACCTGTTCTACGGGGACGTGTTGGCGGCGGCTGGCGACCCCCGTGGCGCCGAGGTGCAATGGCGCTTGGTCGGCACCGCGGCGGCGGACGAATCGACGCGCTGGTCGGCGGACCTGCTGCGCGAACAAGCGCGACGACGGTTGGCCGCGCGTTAGTCGCCGGGGCCCACAGAATCCGCGAGTGCTCGATGGTAGGAGCCCTCGGCAATCGCTAGGCTCGTCACGCTTTCCCGACCCTTCCGGAGAAAGCAATTGCCTGAATTCCTCGGTGAAGGCCTCACCTACGACGACGTCCTGCTGGTGCCGCAAATGGCCTCGGCGCTGCCCCGCGACGTCGACACCCGCTCGCGCTTCTGCCGTGGCGTGAATGTGCAGGTGCCAATTGTCGGCGCCGCCATGGACACGGTCACCGAATCGCGCATGGCGGTGGCCCTCGCCCAGCAGGGCGGCATCGGCATCGTGCACAAGAATCTCTCCATCGAGAAGCAGTGCGGCGAAGTCGACAAGGTGAAGCGCTCGGCGAACGGCGTCATTCTCGATCCGGTGGCGCTCGTGGTCGACGACAGCGTCGGCCGCGCCAAGGACTTGATGACGACGCACAAGATCAGCGGCCTGCCCGTCATCGACGGCAACCGCGTCGTGGTCGGCATTCTCACGCAGCGCGACCTGCGCTTCGTCGACGACCGCGACACCAAAGTCGGTGCGGTGATGACGAAGCAGAACCTGGTCACCGCGGTGCCGGGCACCACGCTCGACCAAGCGCGTCAGATCCTGCGTCGCAACAAAGTTGAGAAGCTGATCCTCGTGCAACCCGACGGGCGACTGGCGGGCTTGATCACGATGAAGGACATCCGCGGCACCGAGGAATTTCCGGCGGCGGCGCGGGATGCGCGCGGTCGCCTGCTCGTTGGCGCAGCGGTGGGTGTGCACGACCTCAACCGCGTGGCGCGTTTGCTGGAGGCTGGTTGCGATGTCGTCGTGGTCGACACGGCGCACGGCCACAGCAAGAACGTGATCGACACCGTGCGGGCGATCAAGAAGGCTTGCGCGATCCCGGTTGTCGCCGGCAACGTCGCGACCTACGACGGCGCCAAAGCCCTGGTCGACGCCGGCGCCGACGGCGTCAAGGTTGGCATCGGTCCGGGCTCGATTTGCACGACGCGCATCGTCACCGGTTGTGGGGTGCCGCAGTTGACCGCCGTGCTCGAGGCGATGAAGGCCTGTGGTCCCGCCGGGGTGCCGGTGATCGCCGACGGCGGCATTCGGCAGAGTGGGGACATCGTGAAAGCGCTCGCGGCCGGGGCCTCGACGGTGATGCTCGGCTCGATGCTCGCGGGTGTCGAAGAATCGCCAGGCGAGACCATTCTCTTCCGCGGCCGCCAGTTCAAGACCGTGCGCGGCATGGGTTCGCTCGGCGCCATGGAGCAAGGCTCCGCCGATCGCTACGCGCAGGGTGAAGTGAAGGAGAAGCAGAAGTTCGTGCCCGAGGGTGTGGAAGGCATGGTGCCGTTCAAGGGCTCGGTCGCTGACTTCGTCTACCAGCTCGTCGGCGGCCTGCGTTCGGGCATGGGCTACAACGGCGCGCGCACGCTGCAAGAGCTCGCCGACAAGTCGAAGTTCCTGCGCGTCACCGCGGCTGGGTTGCGCGAGTCCCATCCGCACGACATCCAGATCACCAAGGAAGCGCCGAACTACAGCGGCGAAGCATGAGCCCGCAACCTGCAGAAGAAGGCCCGTCCGGCGGCGTCCTCATCGTCGACTTCGGGGCGCAATACTGCCAACTGATCGCTCGTCGCGTGCGCGAACTCGGCGTCTACTCGCGCATCACGGTGCCGGAACGAGCGATGTTCACGTTCCAGCACATGCGGCCGCAGGCGGTGATCCTCAGTGGAGGGCCGCGCTCGGTCTACGAACACGACGCGCCGACCCTCGACCCGCTAATCCTGCAGCAAGGCGTGCCCGTGTTGGGCATCTGCTACGGCCTGCAATGGATGGCGCAGCACACCGGCGGTCAGGTGACGCCCGCGCAGTCGGGTGCTGAGTACGGGCGCACCGAGCTCGATGTGCTCGACGCCAAGGACTTGCTGGTTGGCGTGCGCAAGAACGGCACCGTTTGGATGTCGCACGGGGACAAGGTGGCGAAGCTCGGCCCTGGCTTCGCCGTGCTGGCGAAGAGTGAGCCGTGCCCCTTCGCGGTCGTCGCCGATCGCGCCCGCAAGTTTTTCGGGCTGCAGTTCCACCCGGAGGTCGCGCACACCGAAGACGGCGGCGCGATGCTGAAGAACTTCGTGCTCGGCATTAGCCAGTGCAACACCAACTGGAACCCAGGCAACCTGGTCGATGCCAAGATCGCGGCGGTGAAGAAGCTGGTCGGCAGCGACGGCGAAGTTGTGATGGGCCTGTCCGGCGGCGTCGATAGTTCGGTCGCCGCGGTACTCGTGCATCGTGCCATCGGCAAGCGCTTGCACTGTGTCTTCGTCGACAACGGCTTGCTGCGCGCCGGCGAACGCGAAGGCGTCGAGCAGTTGTTTCTCGACGACTACCACATGGACCTCAAGGTCGTCGATGCCAGCGAGCGCTTCCTCGGCGAACTGAAGGGCGTCAGCGACCCGGAGCAGAAACGCAAGATCATCGGCCGCATCTTCGTCGAGGTGTTCCGCAGCGAAGCCAAGAGCCTTGGCAACGCGCGCTTCCTCGGCCAGGGCACCCTGTATCCCGATGTCATCGAGTCGGTGGCGGCGCACGGCGGCGCGACGTCGGTGATCAAGAGCCATCACAACGTCGGTGGCTTGCCGAAGGATCTCGACATGACGTTGGTCGAGCCGCTGCGCGATCTGTTCAAGGACGAAGTGCGTGCGCTTGGGCGCCAGCTCGGCTTGCCGAGTTCGTTGGTCGATCGCCAACCGTTCCCAGGGCCTGGCTTGGCGGTGCGGTGCCTTGGCGAAGTGACTCGCGAGAAGCTCGAGCCGCTGCGTCTCGCCGACCGCATCGTGCGCGAAGAGGTCGAGAGCCGCGGCCTGCACAAAGGGCTGTGGCAGTACTTCGCGGTCTACGTGCCACAAAAAACGGTTGGGGTGAAAGGCGACGCCCGCGTCTACGAAGATGTGTGCGTGCTGCGCATGGTGTCGAGCCAAGACGCGATGACCGCCGACTGGGAACTGCTGCCGGTCGCAGTGCTAAAGCGCATCAGCAACCGCATCCTGAACGAGGTGAAGGGCTTCTCGCGCGTGTGCCTCGACATCTCGAGCAAGCCACCGGCGACGATCGAGTGGGAGTGAGCGAGCCTCTGGCCCCCGCCTGACGGTGGGTCGGTCAGCGCCCCGTCAGCGACCCGTCGGCGGCACCAGCTGTGGGTCTTCGTCGTGCAGCACGAGTTCGACGTCCTCGCCACCGGCACGCAAGCGATCGAGCTTGGCCGACCACGTGCGGCCGTCGCGCTGCGTCGACGCAAACAGCAGCAGCGTCTGGTTCTCACGCAAGCCTGCGAACGCAAAGGCGCCGTCGTCGCCGCTGGCGACCGCACGATGAGCCGGCCGCAGGGATCCGGACGGATCGCGCAACGTGATGACGACGCCGCGCGCCGCCTTGCCATCCGGCCACTTGGCGACGCCGCGCAATTCGCTGCCTTTGTGCACGGTGACCACAACGCCCGCGCCCGGGGCGTCGACTTCGAGCTCTTGGTTGGCAAAGCGCGCATCGCTGACGCGCAGCAGGCCGGGGCTCAGCACTCTGCCAAGCTGCGCGTTGCCGCGGCCGTCGCTGTGGCCGTGCACGCTCGCCGCATCCATTTGGTTTGGCGTGTAGTCGACGGCGAGATCGACGATCGGCAAGCCCTGTTCGTCGCGGGCGCTGACCTGCAACGGCAGCCCCTTCTGCATCGCCAGTGCCTTGGGCACGACGCCGACGGCCCACGGTGTGGCGGTTGGCGCGTGCTCGCTGCCAACCAGCAACAGCCAGGCGTCGCCCGTGGTCGGCGGCGGTAGCTGGAACGTGCCGGACGACGCCGTGGCTGCCGCCAGCACCTGCCAACTACCCGCGGCCGTACGCGAAAGGCTGAAGAGCACGGCATCGCGTGGCGCGCCGGGGGCAATCAGTTGCACGGTGGGTTGTTCGCCGATCGGCGGCGGTGGCCACACGAGCCCATCGTTGGTGGCGAGGCTCGGGACCACGAGTTCGCCAAGGCAACGTTCGCCGACCCACGTCACTAGCGGTGCCGCCAGCGCGCTGCCGAGCAGCGACAGCTCGCGCCCCACGGGCAGCAGCTGGATCTCGGGTCGGCCGGCCGGGTGCACACGCGCCTCGGGTCGCACGTGCAGTCGGCGGGCTGGGCCCGCGAACGACAACAGCGAGCGTTGCTTGCTGCGAACGGTCAGTCGTTGCCAAGTCCAACCGTCCGTGCTCTGCGCCCACACGTCATAGCTGCCGACCGGCAAGCGGATCCGGTCGCTCGTCTCCGGCGGCAGCGGCGCGCCGTCACCGTTCGGCAGGATCGCGCGGGCCCACAGCGTGAACGTCTCGCTGCCGCCCGGCGTCGTCACTTCGCCCATCGGCTGCAACTGCACGACCTGCGCTTGCCCAGGGCGGGCGCGCGGCAACAACGCCCCCAGGCCTGCATCGCTGCGCACCAGCACCGCACCCGCGGCCAGCGGGCCACGATCGGCAGGAGCCGTGAGTCGCAATTGCCCCTTCGCATCGCTGCGCGCGGTGAGGAAGGTCGGCGCGGGGCCAAGCCGTTCGGCGCACCCGCTACCGCGCAGGGCCACGAGGTTCGACTGGCTCTCGCCCAGGTGGGTGCCGGTGGCGCCTTCGACCTTGGCACCCGAAGGATCGCGCAACAGCACGATGGTGGTGTCGGGGCCCTGCGCCGCAACCACGGTGGCGGCGGCGGCGATCGCGATCGACAAAGCACAAGCGCGCGACATGGACGCCATCAACGACGACGCGCGGCGCGGGTTCAACCCCGGCGTCGCGCGTTCTGGTGCATATGGAGCCGGGTCGGCTCGCCGCAGGGTCACTCCGGCAGTTCGTCGCGCTTCTTGACGACCTTGCAGACGAGGCCGTACTCCAGCGCCTGCCCGGCATCGAGCCAGAAGTCGCGGCGGGCCGACTCGGTGACCTCTTCGGGCTTCTTGCTGCAGGTCTCCGCGATGATCCGGTTGTAGCGATCACGCAGCTTGAGGATCTCCCTAGCCGTGATGTCGAGGTCGCTGGCGGTGCCGCGGCCCATCGTCGATGGCTGGTGGATCATGAAGCGGCTCTCCGTGAGGCAGAAGCGGCGCTTCTTGTCCGTGGCGAGGTGGATCAAGATGCCGGCCGATGCGCACAGGCCGTTCACGACGGTGATGACCGGCGGCTTGATGAAGCGCAGCAGGTCGTAGATCGCAAAGCCGGCGTCGGCGCTGCCGCCGGGCGAATTGATGTAGACCGTGATCGCCTTCTTGCTGTCTTTCTGTTCCATCGCCAAGACGCGCACGGTGGCGTCGCGCAGCATCTTGTCGTCGACCGGACCGCTCATGAGCACCGTGCGGGCTTCGAAGAGTGCCTTCTCGTAGGGGTTGGCCCCGTGGCCGTTGTTCTTTTCACCGCCGGGGGTTGGGCATTCGTGATCGTCGTCCTCGTCTTCGTCGAGACGGAGGCGGCGGGGATCGAAGTCGATGGGATTCGGCATCGTGGCGTCGTTCGTTTAGGAGGCGGGGCGGAAGTCCCGCTGCCTGCCATTTCGGTGATCGACGGGGGCGAAGTTGAGCCCGAACCGTCGATCGCAATGGGCCGTGGATAGCGCAGCGAGGCTGCACTCGCAACAACAGGCGCGTCTTGGCGTGGTGTGGACGGCGCGATGGGGCGGTTCGCGCGTGCAGGAGAAATTGAATCCGGCGCCTTGCGCCGCGCCGGGCCGCTCGCTAGCGTTCGCCGCGTTGTTGCGTCGGCTGTGGAATCAGCAGGCCAATAACACTCGCCGCCGATTGGTGGCGCCGGGCCGCAGGGTCCGGCTCGCCAAGACGAGCCCGCGCCGCCGGTCAGGTTGCCGCAACGCGCGTTTGGTTTTGCCTCAGGTCAGGCCCTGGATTCACTTCAGGCGCCGGTCCGAACAGAACCAGAATCCGGGCTACAGGTGAGTCAGCGACGGGGTGTCGCGTGCCGTTCTGGCCGTGACAGGCCGTCGCATTCGCAGCTAGGTGGTCCTGGCGACGAAGTCCGCGAGCGAACCTCGGGTTAGAGGTCACCTGGCAGCAGGTTCTCTGGCTCGGCCTGTGGACGCAGACGTGGTGAAACGCAGCTCGCGCCGCTCCGCGCGTTATGCAGCGAAGCGATGTTGGGTTGGCTGTCGCCAAGATTTCGACGATCCGGCAAGAGGACCGTCGTCCAGTGAGGCCGCGCTCTAACGCCGGCTTTTGGAACGGATGGCATGAGTATCACGGAGAACGACTTTCCCGGTGGCACTGAACAAGCCCCCGATGGTGGTGGCCCTGAGCGTCGACGCTGGCGTGGAGGTCGTCGTCGGCGGCGCCGTCGCGGTGGTGGTGGTGGTGGCGGTGGTGGCCAAGGCGGTGGCGGTGGCTTTGGCGGCGGCGGCCAAGGCGGCGGCGGCTTCGGCGGTGGCGGCCAAGGCGGCGGTGGCGGCGGTGGCGGCGGCGGCTACGGCAATGGTGGTGGCGGCTTTGGCGGCGGCGGCAATAGTGGCGGCGGCGGCGGTGGCGGTGGCTACCACGACGGCCCCCCCAATGACGGCGGCGGCGGCCCAGTTGGCGCGGCCCTCGTCGACGGCCCGACCGAGCAGACCGTCGGTGTGCTGGAGTACACGAAAGAAGGCAATGGTTGGCTGCGCAAGAAGCAGAACAGCTACCAGCCCGACTCGATCCCCAACGGCGACGTCTTCGTGCCGGCGGCGTTGATTCGCACGCTGCGGCTGCAAGAAGGCAGCGAGATCATTGGCCAAGCCGGTTTGCCGAGCCGCGGTCCGCAGCGCTACACGCTGGCCTCCATCGAATCGGTCGATGCGTTGCCACCAGAAGAGCGGCGCGAGCTGCCCGCGTTCCGCGAGATGACGGTCATCGATCCGGAGCCGATGTTTGTGTTGGCGCCAGGCGACGACGAGAACATCAGCCTGCGCGTGGTCGACCTGCTGTGTCCGCTGGGCTACGGCCAGCGCGGCCTCGTGGTCGCACCGCCGCGCTCTGGCAAGACCGTGCTGATGCAGCAGATCTGCCAAGCCATCTCCAAGCACTATCCCGAAGTGCACATGATCGTGCTGCTGATCGACGAGCGCCCCGAGGAGGCGACTGGTTGGAAGCGCACGGTCGAAGGGCCGAACCGCGAAGTGATGGTGTCGACGCTCGATGAAGGGCCAAAGCACCACATCGCCGTGTCCGAGACGTGCCTGAAGCGCGCGCAGCGGCTGGTCGAGACCGGTCGCGACGTCGTCATCTTGCTCGACTCGATCACGCGTTTGACGCGCGCCTACAACAGCTTCTTGGGTGGTCGCGGCGGCGGCACCATGTCGGGCGGCCTCGGCAGCAAGGTGCTCGAAGTGCCGAAGAAGTTCTTCGGGCAAGCCCGCAACTGCGAAGAAGGCGGCTCCTTGACGATTCTGGCGACGACGCTCGTCGACACCGGATCGCGCATGGACCAAGTCATCTTCGAAGAGTTCAAGGGCACCGGCAACATGGAGCTGGTGTTGAACCGCCAACTTGCCGAGCGCCGCACCTATCCGGCCATCGACATCGAGCTGTCGGGCACGCGCAAAGAAGAGCTGCTGCTCGGCCCCGAAGTGACGAAGCGCCTCTACACGCTGCGTCGTGTGTTGGCGCGCATGAACGCGCTCGACGCGATGCCGCTGCTGATTGACCGTCTGCTGAAGACCGACAGCAACAAGCAGTTCCTCGATTCCTTCCGTCTCGAGGATTGAGCGTGGGCCGGTTCGCCAAGTGGCGACCAGGCTGCCGCGTTGTGGGCGACGCCGCAACGCGGGGTGCGTCGCGAGCAGAGGTCGGCCATGGGCGGGGCGGCGGCGTCATTCCGACGTTGCCCCGCGCCCCGCGCTGGCTATCACTCGCCGCGACGGCCACGACGTCGCTGCCTTCCCTCTCTAGTTCTCTTGCACGACTTGTCTAGCACGACTTGTCTACCACGATGATCGAAGTCGAACGGCTCGAGAAGTCTTACGGCTTCGCCCGCGCCTTGAAGGGCATTTCCTTCTCGGTGCAGAAGGGCGAGGTAATCGGTTTCCTCGGTCCCAACGGGGCTGGGAAGTCGACGACGATGAAGATCCTGACCGGCTACCTGCTGCCTTCGGGCGGTCGGGCGTCGGTCGCCGGCCATGATGTGGTCGAGAAGTCACTGGCGGTGCGCCGCTGCATCGGGTACCTGCCGGAAAGCACCCCGTTGTATGGCGAGATGCGGGTCGATGAGTACCTGCAGTTCTGCGCCGACATCCGCGGTGTGTCGTCGGCCAAGCAGAAGTCCGCCATCGCGCGCGCGGTCGAGCTGTGTGGCCTGCAGCGCGTCACCGGCAAGAACATCGTCGAGCTGAGCAAGGGCTACAAACAGCGCGTCGGTTTGGCGCAGGCGATCGTGCACGAACCGCCGGTGCTCTTCCTCGACGAGCCGACGTCGGGCCTGGATCCCAACCAGATCGTCGAAGTGCGCAAGCTGATCGAGCGCCTCGGCCAAGAGCACACAGTGGTGCTGAGCACGCACTACCTGCAGGAGGTCGAGAAGTCCTGCACGCGCGTGATCATCGTCAACCAGGGTGTGATCGTGGCCGATGGCACCCAGCAGCAATTGGTCGCGGCCCAACCTGGTGGTGGCCTGCGCTTGCGCGTGCGCGGGCCGGAGCAGAATGTGCTCGCGCAAATCTGCGAGCTGCTGCCGAAGGGCACGCCAGTCACGATCGACAAGCGCACCGCCGACGCCGTCGACTACCGCGTCGACGTTGCGGCTGGCATGGCACCGATCGACGAAGCGTTGGCGCGGCTCGTCGTCAAAAACGGCTGGGACCTGCTCGAGTTGCAGCGCGACCGCGCCACGCTCGAAGATGTCTTCCGGGCGTTGACGCTGCAGGTGCAGCAGGAGGCCCTCCATGCGTGAGTCCCTTGTCATCTTCCGCCGCGAACTGCGCAGCTACTTCCTGTCGCCGATTGCGTATGTGTTCGGCATCTTGCTGGTGTCCGTGCTGCTGTGGTACTCAACCGAGGTCACGCTGCAAAATGGGGCGCGCGCCAGTGCGGAGGCCTTCTTCGGCACCCTACCGTTCATGCTGATCCTGTTCGTCCCTGGCCTCACCATGCGGTTGTGGGCCGAAGAACGAAAGCTCGGCACGCTCGAGTTGCTGATGACCTTCCCGGTCACCATCTGGCAGCTCGTGCTGGGCAAGTTCTTCGCGTCGGTCGCCTACCTCGGCCTCGTGCTGCTGCTGACGATCGGCCTGCCGTTGACGCTCGGCGCCTACGGCAAGCTCGATTGGACGCCGGTGCTCGGCAGTTACCTGGCGTCGTTGTTGTTCGCCGGCAGCTTCATCGCGGTCGGCATGTTTTGGTCGAGCCTGACGCGCGACCAGATCGTTGCGATGCTGCTGTCGTTGGTGTCGCTGTTCGTGCTCTACCAACTCGGCAATCCACTCAACATCGAACTGGCGTCGGACTGGATGCCGGCCTCGATGGTCGACCTGGTCAACGGCATCAGCCCGTTCAAGTACTTCGTCAGCATCGCGCGCGGCGTGCTCGATACGCGCGACTTCGTGTACTTCGCCTGCTTCTGCGGGTTCTTCCTCCACGCCAACACGCTCGTGCTGCAAGCGCGGCGCCAGAGGGGCTAACCGGCATGGCTACCAGAAACACCTTGGCCACCGCGCGCGGGTCGACCCTCACCGTCACCGTGCACGTGGTTTTGTTGCTGCACGTGCTCGGCCAGATCGTCTATCTGGCGTCGCGCTATCGCGTGCGTGTCGACCTGACGTCGGACCAACTGTGGTCGTCGACCGACTCGACCCGCCAGCTGCTCGGCAGACTGGAGAAGCGGCTCGTCATCGAGGCCTACTTCAGCCCGAAGGAGAAGCTGCCGGTGCTCTACCGCGAGACCCGCGCCTGGGCCGACAACTTCCTCGACGAGATGGTGCAGCTCGGCCGCGGCAACGTGGTGGTGCAGCGCTTGGATCCCAACTCGGACAAGGCGATCGCCGACAAAGCCGGACGCGTTGGCGTCAAGCCGCTCGAGCTGCGCAGCCAGACATCGACGTCGCTGTCGCTCGATCGCCACTGGCAAGGCCTGCGCTTGCTCTATGGCGGCGGCAAGCAGAAGGTCATCGCGACGTTCACGCCGGGCAGCAGCTTCTTGGCGGAGGCGGTGTTGACGCCCGCCGTCAAGGAAGTGCTGACCGCGCAGAAACGCAAGTTCGGCTACATGGAGTGGCCGGTCACCGCCGCCGGTGGGCCGCAGCAAGGCGGCATCGGTTGGAACACGCTGCGCACGCTGGATGGCATCGCCAATCGCTACGAGTTCCAAAACTTCAAAGACGAGGACGGGGCCTTGCTGCCCGCGGACCTTGAGACGTTGTTTCTGTACCGGCCGAAGGATCTCACCGACCGGCTCAAGTACGTGCTCGATCAGTTCGTCGTCAAAGGCGGCACGCTGGTCGCCTTCGTCGATGCGGCGGAGTACCTGATCGGTCCGCAGCGCACGTTCAGTCGGGTGCCGATGGTGCTCGACGCCGCGGGCAGCCAGCAGAAGTTCACCGACCAACTGCTGCACTATGGGCTGGATTGGAAGGTGAAGGTGCTCGCCGACATGGCCCAGCGCGCGCACAGCCCGGCGGATCCATTCGGCGGCGCCAACGAGTACTTCGCCGTGCTGCAGCAGAACAGCCTTGGCCGCGCGCAGCATGTGGGCGTGCCGTATCCGTACTTCTTCCATGCGATCGCGGACGACTGGAGCAAAGTCGCCGACGAGTTGGCGAAGAACAACCGCGGTGAACTCGACCAGGCTCTGGCCGCGCAGTACCGCAAGCAGTTTGTCAGCGGCATGCCGAGCGACGAGTTCCTGTTCAAGGCGTTCAAGCAAGTCGGTCGCGGCCCCGGCTTCTACTGGCCGACGTGGGTGGGCTTGCGGCAGCGCGCTGGTGGCGTCGCCGACCTGCCGCCCGAGGTGGAGGGGCGGGTGTTGTTGTGGTCGAGCCCGGCGGTGTTGGTCGAAGACCCGCCGCAGTCGCTCAATCCGCTCGGCCTTGGCGACAACCTGCAGAAGGCCGCCGAAATGCAAAAGTTTTCGAGCAAGCTGCGCGAGCGCCTGGCCGCTGAGCCGCGCCAACAAGCGCCGCTGATGGTCGAGGTGAAGGGACGCTTCTCGTCGTTCTTTGCGGGCCACGACCGCCCCAAGCGCAAGAGCGAGATCGCCGAGGAGCAGGCCAAGAAGCCGAAGGTCGACGATCCGGCGACGCCGGTGGATGAGTCGAAGCCGAACCCTGACGATGGGCCACAGCCGGATGCTGGCCAGCAAAAGACCGACGCCGCAGCGGTGGTCGCCGAGGCGGCGATGGTCACGCGTGGTGAAGAGCCAGGACGCGTTCTGTTGGTAGGCGACTCGGACTTCTTGCGCGACGACGTTGTGGGCGGCCAGTACGCAAAAGCGGGCGGTCCGTTCTCCGGTATCACCGCGGCGCCCTTCTTTGCGCAGATGCTCGATTGGTTGGCGGAAGATCGCGACCTGGTCGACTTGCAGTCAAGGCGTGCGGTCGATCGCTCGCTGAAGTTCGTCGAAACCGCCACGGCGTCGAATGCCGACCCGCGGCTCGCCGAGCAAGCGCTGCGCAGCAAGACCACGTGGTTGCGCATGCTGAACGTCGTCGTGCCAGGCACTCTGATGGCGGCGCTGGGCCTGCTGGTGTTCCTCTTCCGCCGCGCCCAGAAGCGGACCTTCCTGTCGTCTTTGAGCTGAACCGCCCATGAACCTCGCCAGACGCAACGTCATGCTTGCCGTGCTCGCGGCGGCGCTCGCGGTGCCGACCACCTTGCAACTGCGCCGTGACGCCGACTCGTTCGTCGACATCAGCACCGTGCCGTTGTTGTTCGATGGCTTCACCGCCGACCAGGTTGCCTTCATCACGCTGGCGCAGCCGAAGGCAGAACAACCGCCGCTCGACCCCAACAACCCGCAACCGGCGAAGGTCGCCTACGACCAGTTGCTGCTGCAACGCACCGACAAGGGCTTTGTGCTCGGCACCGGCGTGTTGACGGGAGCCCCGGTGCTGATGGAGCGGGTCGAGCGGGACGTGTTCGCGCATCTGCGCACGATTCGCGCCGACCGCGATGTGCTGGTGCAGCCCAACGCGACGCCCGAGCAGCTCGCGCAGTTCGGTCTCGACGAGTTGCACGCCTTCGTCGTGCGGGCGGTTGACGTCACCCAGCGCAACGTCATCGCCGAGTTGTTCATCGGGCGCGAAGCCGGTGCTGGCCAAGCGGGCAGCGAAGCGGTGAACGGCGTCTTCGTGCGCAAGACGGATAGCACGGACGTCGTGCTCTACGAGTTCGAGAAGGGCTGGCGACGCGATGTGCTGCCCGAGCAGTGGCTCGACAAGACGATCGCCAAGCTCGAACCCGACAAGGTGCAGCGGCTGTCGATCAAGAATGCGGCGACGGCGGGTGTGAAGATGGTGTTCGAGCGACGCGACGGCAAAGCGTCGTGGCAGGCGATCGATGCACCGGCTGGACTTGGTGCGGTGCGGCAAATCGAGGTCGAGAACCTGGTGCAGCGGCTGCGCTGGATCGGGGCCCAGGATTTCCGCTCGCCCCTGCGCACGGCCGGCAACCCAGCGGCTCTCGGCTTGGCGCCGCCGCAGATCGAAATCGAACTGGTGGTGAAGGAAGGCGACCGCAACCGCACGATCCAACTCGCGGTCGGCAACAAGCTGGACGACAAGAACGAGTACTACCTGACCTGCAACGACGGCGCGTTCTTGATGACGTGGCCTGCAGGCACGGTGGCGCAGTTCGAACTCGACGTGAAGGCGCAACTCTTCGACCCGCCGGCGCCAGCCCCGACCAAGCCGGACGAAGTGCCAAAGGCGCCAGACGACAAGAAGGACGACAAGAAGGGCGGCGAGTAGCGCCGACAACCGCATGAGCGAACGCATCGCCATGGGCGACGACTTGCTGGCGTTTGCGCGCCGGGTGCGCCGCCGTCACGTGCGCGCCGCCGTCGGGCAAGCGGGGCTGCGGGTGCTGCTCACGTTGGCGGTGCCGTGCATTCTGGTGGCGTGGCTGGTCACCAGTTGGCGAACGCCGATCGCTCTGGGTCTCCTGACCTGGACCCTGGTGGCCGCCGGGCTCGCGGCGTGGCGTGCGAGCCGCATGGCCGATGCCGCGCTGCTGCGTTTGCCCGACGACGAAGCGATCGAGGATCCGGTGGCCCTGGCCGAACTCGGCGATGAACTGGCCACGTGGCTGGAAGGCCGACGGCTTGCAGGCAGTTCGATGCACGCTTGGCTGGCGCAGGACGTGCGAAAGAAGTTGCCGCGACTTGAATCGATCGCCGTCACGGCGGCGGGGCGCCGTTCCGTTGGTGGGGCGTTGTGGCTGCTTCCCATGGCGTTGCTGCTGCTGCTGGCCTGGTGGCTGACCAACTTGCTGTCGCCGCCGTGGCCCGGTGTCTTGGGCGGGCGCACCACCGAGCCAAATCCGAGTCGTGGGCAGGGCCCGGGTGATGGCAGCACGGACCAACCCACGGCCGCAAACCAACCGCCGTCGAGCAGCACGCCGAAGCCGCGGCCGGAACCGCGAACGCCGCCGCCACCACCGCCGCCAACGCCGCAGAACGAGCCCGTGCGCCCAGAAGCACCCGCGCCTGTGCTCGAGCTGCCGAGCCAGCAGCACTTCGTTGTCCCTGAGTTTGTCGGCGATGGCCCGACCCGGCGCGCTCGCATGCACGCCGCCGAGATTGAGCAAGGTGCACCAGCGGGTTCGTCGACAGCGAGTACGAGCGAGCGCTCGCCTTTGCCGATTGCACCACCGAGCCAAGAGCAGTTTGCGCGCGCCGCCGAGGCCGCCTTGGCGTCGCGCCATGTGCCTTTGCCCGAGCAAGCGATCGTGCGCAGCTACTTCGATGCGCTGCAGAAGGCCGCCAAGTGAGTCGCCGTCGTGCGCTGCCAACCCTGCCGCCGCCGTTCCCGGCGCCGTTCTTGACGACGCTGCATTCGCTATTGGCGCAACCGGTCCTGGTCGGCGGCACGTCGGACCAGCGCCTGCGCGCCCGCCGCGCGGTGTTGAGCCAGAGCGGCACCTTCGTCGGCCATCGTCCGTATGTGCGCGGCGACGACCTGCGCCGCATTGATTGGGCTGCCTACGCGCGCACTGGCGAGATGTTCGTCAAGCAACTCGAACAGGAAGAACGGCGCACCGCCGCGCTCTTGCTCGACTTGTCGCCGAGCCTGCTGGCGGGCGCGCCACCGCGTCGTCTGGCCATGCTGCGCGCGGCCGCCATTCTCGGTGGCCTGGCACTGACGCATCTCGATGGTCTCACGGTGCTGGCACCGGGCGCTGGTGATCTCGCGGTGCGGCCGTTCGTCGGTGTGCACGCGTTGGCGGCGTTGCTGACGCACCTAGAGGCGTTGCCCGTCGTCGAGGTCGCCAGTTCGGATGCGATCGCGCTGGTGTTGAAGCGAAGCGTGCCGGGGCGCGTGCACTGGTTGTCGGACTTCGCCGTGCCCAAGGACATCGAACGTCCGCTGCAAGCGCTGCGCCGCCGTGGCGTCTTAGTGCATGGCTGGTTGCCGGAGCTGGCCAGCGATCATCACGTGGCCGCGAACGGCTACGTGCGCGTCGCCGATCCTGAAACGGGCGAAGAGTTGGTGGTGCCGATGGACGACCGCTTCCGAGCCGAACTCGAGCGTCAGCTCGCGATGTTGGCGACGCAGCAGAATCGGCTGTTTGCGCAGGCTGGTGCGCCGCTCGTGCGGTGGCCAGTGCCGGCGGTCGACGATTGGCGGCTGCAGTCGTACTGGCTGATCGTGGCCGGGTGCGTGGCATGACGTTCCTGGCGCCGGCGCACGCGTTCTGGCTGTTGGTGTTGCCGGTCTTGTATTGGTTGTCACTGCCAAGCCGCCCGCGCACGCAGACGTGGACGCCGCATCTGGCGCAATGGCAATTGGCACTGTCGGCGTTGCGATGGCGGCCGCCGCGTCTGGCGCGTTGGCGGTTCCTGTTGCTCGCGTTGGCGGCGATCGCCGCGGTCCTTGCCTTCGCGCAACCGGTGTTGGTCGCGACCTCAGGCCCCACCCGTCTCGTCGTGGTGCTCGATGCCTCCGCGAGCATGGCGGCTGTGGACGCCGCCGGCATCTCGGCGTGGTCGCGGGCCATAGCACTGCTGCAGCGAACGTTCGCCAACGTGCCGCCGCATGTCGACGTCACGCTGCTGCGCGCTGGGGGGCCGATGGTGCGGCGGCATGGTGCCTCAGCCCGCGCGCTGCAAGACCTCGGCGAACCGAGCGGGGAGCTTGCGATCGATCTGTCGGCGTTGGCTACAGCCATCGAGAACGATGCGCAAACTGCGGTTTGGACGCTGAGTGACGGGCAGGGCTCGGCGTCGTTGCCGACGGCTGGCGGGCTAACGGTGCTCGACGGGTCGGGGAGCAACGGGGCGGTGTTGGCGGCGCGCCTGCAAGATCGGTGGCCGTTGCCAGGGTTCTCGCTAGTCGTCGAGGTCGTCGCGTTCGCCGACAGCCAAATCACCGGCGAGCTGCGCATCGAAGGGGCCGCCAGCGACACGCGCGCGGTCGAACTGCCCCACGGTGTGGTGCGCAACGAGACGTTCGAATTGACGCGCGCCGCCGCCGGCGGGCCGCTGCGCGTCGAACTCGTCGTGGCCGGGGATCATCTGGCCGCCGACAACACGTGGTCGGTGTGGCTGCCGCCGCTGCCAGCCCCGCGCATTGCGGTCTTGGTCGATGGCGAAGCCGGGCCCTTCGCCGATGCCGCGGCGAACGCGCTCGCCAAGGAAGTGCACGGCACGGTGGTCGCCGCGGCTGCTGGCAGCGAAGCGAGCCTGTTGCTGGTGGATGGTGGGCAGGCAGCCCTCGGGGCGGGCCGCGTGCGCGCCCTTACGTTCGGGGCCGCACTGGCGGGCGGTGTGGCGCCAACGCTCTGGCGCTCACCGACGGTTGCCGACTGGGATCGCCTCTCGCCGCTGACGATGGGCCTCGATCTGTCCGAGTTGCGCATCCAGCAAGCGTGGCGTTCGCTGTTGCCGTCGGGCGAGGCCTTCTTGTGGGCGGACGATGGAGCGGGGCGCGAACCGCTGGCGGTGGTGGTGGGGGCGGGAGACGTGGCGTCGGTGCACTTCGCGTTCCGGTTGCAGGACAGCAATCTGCCGCTGCTGCCGGCGTTCCCGCAGTTGTTGCGGCGGGCGTTCGTGCGGTCGTACGGAGCTGGTGCAGCGCCGGTTGTGCAGTCGCGGCCGGTCGCCGCTGGGGAACAGAACCTGTTGGCGGCCGCGCGCGCCAGCGACCGAGCCTTGCCGACGTTCGGTGGCGAGGCCCGCGACCTGTCGCCGTGGTTCTTGGTCGTGGGGCTGTGCGCGCTGGCGCTGCGTGCCTTCGTGCGTTGAGCGCGCCGCCGTCAGCCCGCCGGCGTCAGCCTGATCAGAAGGTGATGCCGAACGAAATCTCGCCGAAGAAGCCGGGGCTGAGCGCACCCTCGGCGCGATCGAAGCCTGTGGTGCCGTTCGTCAGGTCGTAGTCGCCAGCGACCACCATGCCGCCGCGCGCCATGAAGGACACGTGGTCGTTCATGCGCGAAACGAGACCGAGGTAGGTGACGACTTCTTGCACGCGCAATTCGTCGCGCTGGTTGATCGCCTCGGAGGTGTGCACGCCGTATTCCGCACCGGTGACGTTGGCACCAAGCAAGATGCCCGTGCTGCTGCTCGGCCAGAACGACAGCTCGATGCTTTCCGGCGCCAAGATGTCGACGCGGAAGCCTTCCACCACTTCCCAGCTGAAGCCGAGGATCGGCAGCCACGGGGCGTCGGCGTAGACCTGGTTGTAGCGCGCGCCGAACTTGAAGAAGAAGCTGTCGGTGGCGCGGAAGGTGAACTGCGCCATCGACGGGAAATCGACGTCTTCGTGATGCAGCGTGTCGTCGAGGTCCGACCACACACCGGGACGCGTCTCGGCTTCGAGCAACCAGTTGTTGTCGAGGAACACGCCCAGGCCAAGCACGCCGCCCGCCCCAACCAACGTCTCATCGCCGAACGTATTGCCAGGCGCATTGCCAGCGCTGCCGAACTCATTCGACGTCACGTAGCGGCGGCCTTGGTAGTAGGCGCCGAACGTCAGGTAGGACTCGGTCGAGATGAAGGCCGGGATCTTCATGTCGAAGTCGTAGCCGAGCATGTCGAAGCTGCCAGGCTCGTGGTCGATGCTCGCGTTCTTGAGAATGCGCGCGCGCAAATCGATCTGCGGCGTGTAGCGCTCACGGCGATCCATGAACTCGCCGTGGTGCAGCCGGAACAACTCGAAGATCGTGTAGTTGCCGTCCTGCTGTTGGGCGCCGCCCAAGGGGTTCACCTGTTGGGCATAGCCCGTGGGGTTGTCGTCGTCGGCAAGCCGTTCGCCGAGTGGGCGAGTGCGCAGTGCGGACTCGTTGCCATCGGGAAGCTGTTCGAAGCGACTGCTACCGCCGGTGAGAGCGGAGCTAGAAATGGAAGCGGGTGCCTGCGCCGCAACTGAGGCGGCGACGAGGCACGCGCCGAGAACGACACGTGCGGAGTGGTAGCGCATACGCCCTGTCTGACCGTTGATTGACCGGCGCGGATCGTCACCGGCTGGCCCGGGGATTCAAGGGTGCAGCGACGACAGTCCGGAGGGAGGGCCGGTCAGCGTTGGAAGATCGGCAGGTACTGCTTGGGCATCTGCAGCAGGATGCAGGCGACCGCGGTCGCAAACTCATCGCCGGGGCCAGCACTGTTACGCCAGCGGCCGTCGGCTGCCTGCGACTCCAGCAAGTCGGCGGAGAGGCGGGCGAAGTACGCGCGCAGCCGCGGGCCACCGCTCTGGTAGAAGGCCTGGGCTGCGTAGTAGTTGCCGTACCAAAAGTAGTAGTGGCTGCGGTAGTAGCTGTCGGCGAGCGCTGGGTACTCGCGGGTCAGGAACTGCAGCACCGGGTCGGCGAGGTTGTCGTCGTGCAGGCCAGCGCAGCGCAGGGCGGTCAAGGCAGCGGCGTTGATCGCGTACTCTTCCGGTTTGTCGTAGGCGCCGCGGGCCCCGTAGATCTTGTAGTAGTAAAGGCCTTCGGAACGACCGCTGCGCACGCGGCTCGCCTGCACGTAGGCCATCGCCTTCTCGATGGTCTCGATCGGTACGCGGATGCCGATGTTGTGGGCCGCGCGCAGGGCTTGCAGTTGGCAGACGGTCACCGACAGGTCGGTTTCGCGGTCGAACGGGTTGTAGCGCCAGCCACCGTGGGCGTTTTGGGTGTCGACGATCAGCGTGACGGCGCGTTCGAGCGTGACCTTGGTGCGGTCGGTCGCCGCCATGCCGTAGACCTCAGCCAAGAACAGCGTGCCGAACGCGTGGCTGTACATGCGCGTGCCGGCATCGCTGAGGTAGCCGTTCTCGTGGGCGGTGGTGGTGAGGTAGTCGAGCGTGCGCCGCACGACGACGGCGTGGGGGCCGCGATCGGGCAGGCTGCCGCCCGCTAGGAACGCCATGCCGGCGAGCGCGGTGACGCCGACATGGCCATGGCCGCTGCGGCGCTGCGCGTCCGGCAGCGGCGAGTCCGGTTGCAGCTGGTAGTCGTCGTTCATCTTGTGACCGACCAACCCAACCCAAGCACCCGACTCCAGCTGCTGGTTCTTCAACCAAGCGAGGCCACGCTCGGCGGCCGCCGCGCAGCGCTGCGACTGCTCACGCGAAAACCACGCCTCGACTTCGGTGCTTGTCGCCGGCTTGGGATCCTGCGGCAAGCAGGTGAGCAGAACTAGCAACGAGAGCATGAAGGCCTCATCACGGCGGGTGCCGTCAGGCGCGGCATTGTCACCGCGGGTTTCGCTTTCGCCAGCCCTCTACCACTTGTCCGCGTTCCACAGCCCGAGCGCCGCCTCGGCCTCGGGCTTGCTCGGGTTGCATTCCACACCGACGAAGCCGCGGTAGCCGAGCGTGTGCAGCTCGCGCAGGACGCGCGGGTAGTGGATCTCGCCGGTGCCGGGTTCGGTGCGGCCCGGATGGTCGGCGACTTGCGCGTAGCCGAGTTGGTCGTAGCCGTCGCGCAGGTGGCCGCAGAGATCGCCTTCGCTGATGTGGCAGTGGTAGAGATCCCAGTTGATCTTCACCATCGGCGAATTCACGGCGCGGCAGATGCGCACCGCGGCTTCGCTGCCGTAGAGGCAATGGCCCTTGTGGTCGACGCGGATGTTCATCGGCTCAAGGATGAGCATGATCTGCTCGCGTTCGGCGATCGGGGCGGCGAGTTTGAGGCCGGCGATGATCTGTTCGTGCATCTCCGCTTGCGTCATGCCCTTCACGTCGTTGCCGCCGACGACGGTCATCATCGGGCAGTTGAGTTGTTTGGCGACCTTGCACGAGGCGTCGATCTCGGCTGTGAACTGCTCGTGGTGCTTCGCTTGGTTGAGGCCGGGCGAGAAGCCCCATGCCGTGAACTGCGCGACCGTGATGCCCAGTTCTTTGGTCAGCGCGGCGATGGCGCCGATGTCCTTGCCGCGCCACGGCCAGAACTCGATCGCCGGAAAGCCCAGCGCGTGGGCTTTGCGAATGCGATCGAGGAACGGCAGGTTGCCCCACCACATCTCGCAGTTGGCAGCAAAACGCGTCTTCGGCGTCGCCGCCGGTTTGCTCGGCGCTGCGAGCGCGGGATCCTGCACGAGGCTCGGCGCACCAAGTCCCACCAAGGCAGTGGTTGGAACGGCGGCGAGCAGAGAGCGACGAGAGAGCGTCATGGCGGCGGTATACCCGACGCGGCCAGCGGCGCCCACGCTGCGCTCAAACGGCCTCGACAGCTTTGGCTACGCGAGCAGTGGCTTGACGACGCGCCCGTAGACGTCGGTGAGCCGCAGGTCGCGCCCGCCAAAGCGATACGTGTATCGCTCGTGGTCGATGCCGAGCTGCCACAGGATCGTCGCGTGCAGGTCGTGGATCGACACCGGATCGACGGCGGCCTTGTAGCCGTAGTCGTCGGTGGCGCCGTAGCTGGTGCCTGGCTTGAAGCCGCCGCCCGCCATCCACATGGTGAAGCCGAACGGATTGTGGTCGCGCCCGCTGCCGCCTTGGGCGAACGGGGTGCGGCCGAACTCGCCGCCAAACACCACGATCGTCTCGTCGAGCAGGCCGCGGGCATCGAGGTCGGCGAGCAGACCGGCGATCGGCCGATCGACCATGCGGCAGTTGTCGCGCAGGCCTTTCGCCAAGTTGCCGTGTTGGTCCCACCGATCGTGGTGCGTGTCTGGGCAGGTGACTTCGATGAAGCGCACGCCGCGTTCCACCAGGCGGCGCGCCAGCAGGCATTGCCGCGCGTAGGTGCGTGTTGGCTCGTACTCGTCGTCGAGGCCGTAGAGGCTTTGCAGGGCCTTCGATTCGCCGCTCGATTTGCCACTCAGGTCCACCAGATCGGGCACCGCCGCTTGCATGCGGAAGGCCAGTTCGTGGTTGGCGATCGCGGCCTCGATGGCTGGGTCCTTACCAAAGCGCTGCTGCGTGGCGGTGTCGAGCGTGTGCGCCAAGGCGAGCTTCTGGCGTTGGCGGCTCGCCACGGTTTCCTTCGGCGTGATGTTGGCGACGGCATCGCCGCGCATCTGCAACACCGAGCCTTGGCTGTGGGCTGGCAGGAACCCGGAATGGAAGTTGTCGATGCCGCCTGGCGGAATCAGCCCGCCGTTCAAGACCACAAAGGCAGGCAGGTCGTCGGCGTCACTGCCGAGGCCGTAGCCGATCCAGGCGCCCATGCTCGGCCGCCCCTGCAGGCCGTGGCCGGTGTGCAAGAAGTAGTTGGCGTTGGTGTGTTCGCTGAAGTCCGCAACCATCGAACGCACCACGCACAGGCGATCGGCCGAGGTCGCGAGGTTGGGCAGCAGGTCGCTGATCCACTGGCCGCTGTCGCCGTGCTGCGCGAACTTCGCACACGGTCCGAGGGTGTTGCCGTTGTCGTTGAACTGCGTCGGTTCCTTCTTCAGTCCGAACGGCTTGCCGTTCTCGGCGATCAGCCGCGGCTTGTAATCGAACAAGTCTTGGCAGCTCGGGCCGCCGTCCATGTAGAGGAAGATGACGGCGCGCGCGCGTGGGGCGTGATGGCGCCGCTGCGCGCCGCCATCGGTGCGCAGGCCGAGGTGGGCGAGCGGCAGCATGCCGAAGCCGTTCCAGGCCGTGCGCAGGAAGTCGCGACGCGATGGTGGTGGGCAGTCTGGGCGTGTCATCGCAGGTACGAGAACTCGGTGGTGTTGACGAGCGCGTGCAGCAGATCCGGCCAGCTGCCTTCGGTGTCGGCGAGGAAGGCGCGGCAGTTTGTCAGTTCGTCGTGGCTCGGTAGACGTGCGAAGGCGCCGGTGTAGGCCAAGGTGATGCGAGCGTCGACATCGGCCGCGCTGGTCGCCAACAGCTGCGTTGCCCAGCGCGCGCACTCGGCATGCACGAACGGGTCGTTCGCCAACGTCAACGCTTGGGCTGGCACGTTCGAGACGTTGCGCGCGCCGACCGTCGCGAACGGGGTCGGCAGGTCGAAGGCGAGCAGCATCGGCGGCATGAAGTTGCGGCGCACGGCCAGATAGATGCTGCGGCGGCCGTCGCCGTCGAGCGGGCCGCTGCGAGCTGGGCGACCGCGCGCCTCAATGTGTGCATCCTTTGGCAGCTCGACCGAGGGGCCGAACTGTTTGGCATCGAGCCGCCCGCTGACGGCGAGCAAGCTGTCGCGCACGGCTTCCGCGGCGAGCCTGCGCACATTCTGCCGGTGCAGCAGAACGTTGGCGCCGTCCGCCACCGCCGCCTCTGGCCGCACGCGGCTGTCTTGTCGATACGTGGCCGAGGTCAGCAGCCGCCGCAGCACGTGCTTCTGCGACCAGCCGTGGTGGATCGCATCGCGCGCTAACCAATCAAGCAGCTCGGGGTGCGTGGGTTGGTCGCCTAGCGCGCCGAGGTTGTCAACGCTGCGCACGAGGCCGCGGCCGAACAGGTGGTGCCACACTCGATTGACGAACACACGCGCTAGCAACGGGTTGTTCGGGTGCAGCACGGCGTCGGCGAGGGCGAGGCGGCCGCTGCCGGGACCGGTCGGCATCGCCTCGTTGCCAACCAATGCGGACAAGAACCGCCGCGGCGCGATCGCACCTGGCTTGCGATGGTCGCCGCGCAACGCCACATGGCTGTCGCGGCCGGTGCCATCCGTGAGGCTCGGAATCGTCGGCGACACCGGCAGGCTCGCCGCCGCCGTTCGCAGTGTTGCCAGCGCTTGCTGCACGTTCGCGGGCAACTCGGACCAACCGGCGGCGGCGAGCGGATTGCCCGCGGTCGACGGCGGGGCTTCGCCATGCGGCGACAGCACGACTGTTTGCACCGCGAGCCAGCCGTGCTCTGGATAGTGCGAGCGATCGTGGTCGGGATCGGCGAGGTCGGGGGCGACTTGATCGATGCACTGCAAGAACGCCGAGCGCCCAGCCCACGGCGCGGTGTCGAACGTCACCCAGTGCGCATTCGGATCGTCGACGGCGCGGTGCAGCGCGCCATAGATCGGGTCGCGCACGAGGTGAAAGCCATCGACGACCAACTTGATGCGACTGCCCACGCCGGCTGTGCGCACATGCACGTAGCGGTGCGCAAGCAGGAACGTCGGCGAGCCCAGGGTGCCTTCCCGCCTGGCGCCGGCTGTGCCGCTGTGCCAGAAGGCCCCGGGCAACACGAACAGTTGCGGCGTCTTGGCCGAGGCATCGGGGCAGAACGGCCCGCGCCATGGTGCGGCCGCGAAGCCGTCGTTGGTGACGAACCATTCGGCGAGTGAACCTTCACTGTCGAGCAACCGCCGTTCCCCCTCGCGCAGCGGCGGCGTCGCTTCGTCTTGCCACTGCTCGGGCGCGGTGGTGGCGAGCTTGGGCCAGGTCGTTCCCGCGGCATTAGCCGCCCACGCCGTCGCCAGGTCGCGTTGGGCGGTGAGGATCGCCTGGTAGGCGGCGCCGTGAACGTCGACCGGCTGCAGGGGTGCTTGCACGTAGCGCGAGCTCTGCACAAAACCGACCAGCGCGTAGTAGTCGTTGGCGCGGATCGCATCGAACTTGTGGTCGTGGCAGCGGGCGCACGAAATGGTCAGGCCGAGCATCGCCTTGCCGAGCACGTCGACTTGGTTGTCGATGCGATCGGCTTGATGCTGGGCGGCGTCGATGGGCGAGTGGGTCTGTTCGACAAACCAGAACGCCGCCGTCGCCTGCACACTCTCGTTGTTGCCGTCGGCGTCGCGCCGCGGTGACGGCAACAAGTCGCCGGCGATGTGCTCGCGCACGAATTGGTCGTAGGGCACATCGCCGCCGATCGCGCGAATCACGTAGTCGCGGTAGCGCCAGGCGTTGGGCACTTCGAAGTCATACTCGTGGCCCATCGTCTCGGCGTAGCGCACGAGGTCGAGCCAGTGCCTGGCCCAACGTTCGCCGTAGTGAGGCGATGCCAGCAAGGTGTCGACTTCGCGTTGCCACGCGGCATCGCTCGGATCGGCGCCAAAGCGCTGCACGGCGTCAGGTGGCGGCGGCAGGCCGACCACATCAAACCAGAGTCGGCGCAGTTGGGTGGTGGGCTCGGCAGCCGGGGCGCGCTGTAGCCCGGCCTTGTGCAAGCGCGCGTCGAGGAACGCATCGACGGCGTGCGGGCTGCTGGTCGGCGGCGCCTCGGTGCGCAACGGGTGCCAGGCCCAATGCGTCGTCTGGCGCCGCGCAAACTCGTCGGTGCCGACGGGCGGCGGAATCTGGGCGTGCACGGCGCTGGCCAGCGTGCCGAGCAGCAAGGCGAATGGCGCGGCGGGGCAGCAAGACGAGAGAGACGCCATGGCGGCGTGGCTTGTAGATGGTCGCGACAAAGCGGGCAACCCGGTAGGGTGCGCACTTCGCGCCCGTCATGAAGAAAGTCACACGCACCAGTTCGGCCCGCACGGCCGCTCCCTTCGCTCCGCTCGATCACGAGCCGCGGCCGTTCACTCTCGTCGGTCACACCGCACTGGTGACCGGCAGCAGCAAGGGCCTCGGCAAGGCCATCGCGTTCGCGCTCGGCCACGCCGGTGCCAAGGTGGCGCTCAATTTTGCGAACGATCAGCCGACCGCCGAGGCGACGTTCGCTGAGTTTGAAGCGCGCGGCTACGAAGGGCTGCTGGTGCGCGCCGACGCCACCAACGAGAAGCACGTCGTCAAGATGTGCCACGCGATCGCGCACAAGCTGGGCGCGATCGACATCGTCGTCGTCAACGCCACGCCAGCGCAGCCGCAGAAGCCGTTCGAGTTGTACGACTGGGCGTTCCACCAGCAGATGCTCGACTTCTTCGTCAAGTCGCCGTTCTTGCTGACGCGTGAGGTGTTGCCCGCGATGAAGGAGCGGCGCTACGGCCGCATCATCAACATCGGCAGTGAAGTGTTCCGTCGCGGCGTGCCCAACTTTGCCCCGTACGTGGCGGCGAAGGGCGCGCAAGCCGGTTGGACGCGCAGCATGGCGAGTGAGTTGGCGCCGTGGCAGATCACCGTCAACATGGTGTCGCCCGGTTGGATTCCCGTCGAACGCCACGCCGCCGACCCGAAGGAGCAGAAGGACGCCTACAAGGCCATGATCCCGATGCGGCGCTGGGGCGTGCCGGCTGACGTCGGTGGCGTCTGCACCTTTCTCGCCGGCGAAGCGTCGGCGTTCATCACCGGTCAGGACATCGCCGTCAACGGCGGCATGACCCTCTGCTGATTGGTTCCGCACTATGCACACACTCTCGTCGTTGGCGTTCACTTGCCTGGCGATCGCCGTTGGCACGGCCGCGGTCGCCCAGGATCCCGTCGTCGCCAAGAAGCCACGGTTGGCGTTCGTCACCAACTGCGTCGCTGAGTTCTGGACGGTCGGCTCGTTCGGCGTCGAAGCGGGCAAACAAGAGTTCGGCGTCGAGGCCGTCGTGCGCATGCCCGCGAACGGCACCGCCGACGAACAGAAGCGCATCCTCGAAGACCTGCTCGCCAAAGGCGTGCAGGGCATCGCGCTGTCGCCGAAGGATCCGGAGAACATGACGGCGCTGCTCGACAAGGTGGCGAGTCGCGCCGTGCTGATCACGCACGACTCCGACGCCCCGAAGAGCAAGCGTCTCTGCTACATCGGCATGGACAACTACGACGCCGGCCGCATGTGTGGGCAGCTCGTCAAGCAAGCGCTGCCGGGTGGTGGTGCGGTGGTGATCCTGGTCGGCAATCTCGACCAAGACAACGCGCGGCGACGGCGGCAGGGTGTCATCGATGAACTGCTCGGCCGCACGCACGATGCGACGCGCTTCGACAAGCAAGATGCGGTGTGCAAGGGCGACCTGTACGAAATCCGCGCGACCTTCACCGATCAGTTCGATCGCCAGAAGGGCAAAGCGGCGGCGCAGGACGCGCTGACGCGCTGGAGTGACGTGGCCTGCATGGTCGGACTGTTTGAGTACGAGCCACCGTTGATGCTCGAAGCGGTGAAGTCGGCGAATCGCCTCGGCAAGGTGGCGCTGGTTGGCTTCGACGAGAACGAGGCGACGCTGCAGGGCATCGTCGACGGACACATTCACGGCACGGTCGTGCAGAACCCGTACGAGTACGGCCGCCGTTCGATGGAGCTGCTCGCCAAGCTGGTCGCCGAGGTGGATGCGAAGAAGCGCGAGGCGCTGCTGCCGAAGGGTGGCTTCCTCGACATCCCCGCGCGGCAGATCAAGCGGGACAACGTGCGCGCGTTCTGGGACGACTTGCTGCAGAAGACTGGGAAGAAGAAGTGAGGCGATGACGGCTTCGCTGCTGGCATTGCGCGGCATCGGCAAGGCGTTCCCTGGGGTGCGCGCCTTGCAGGATGTGGACCTCACCATCGAGCGCGGCGAAGTCGTCGCTCTGATCGGCGAGAACGGGGCGGGCAAGAGCACCCTGATGAAGGTGCTGGCCGGTGTGTATCGCCCCGATGCTGGCGAGCTGTGGCTCGACGGCGCACTGGTGGCGCTGAAGTCGCCGGCGGAGGCGCTGCGCCTAGGCATCGCCTTGATCCATCAAGAGCTGAGCTTGTGCGACAACCTGACGGTGGCGGGGGCTTTGTTCCTTGGCGCGGAGTTGCGGCGTGGACCGTTCTTGCGACGGCGAGCGATGGATGTGCAAGCGCGGCATTGGCTTTTGCGCCTGGGCCTCACCGTCGAGCCTGCCGCGCTGGTCGCGACCTTGAGTCCTGGCCAGAAGCAACTGCTTGAGATCGCACGCGCACTGCGGGCCAAGGCGCGTGTGCTGATCATGGACGAGCCGACGTCGAGCTTGACGTTGCCGGAGACCGAGCGCTTGTTCACCCTCGTGCGCGAGTTGCGCGACCAGGGTGTTGGCGTCGTCTACATTTCGCATCGTCTTGGCGAAGTGCGCGAGCTGGCCGACCGGGTCGTCGGCCTGCGCGATGGCAAGAACAGCGGCGAACTGCAGCGCGCCGAGATCACGCACGAACGCTTGGTCGGGTTGATGGTGGGGCGCACGCTGTCGGCGACGCGGCGCGTGGCCCACGTCCCTGGCGACGCTGTGCTGCAGGTGAAGGGGCTGCGTACTGCGGCGTTCCCTCAGGCCGTGGTCGAGCTGGCGGTGCGCCGGTGCGAAGTCGTCGGCATCGCGGGCTTGCTCGGTTCAGGGCGCACCGAATTGTTGCGGGCGTTGTTCGGTGCGGATCGGGCGCTCGCTGGCGACGTCACGATCGCGGGCAAAGCCACAGCCGGGCGTGGACCAGGGGCTGCCGCGGCGGCTGGCCTGGTGTTGTTGCCGGAGGATCGCAAGCAGCAGGGCTTGGTGCTCGGCATGTCGGTGCGGCACAACTTGTCGCTGCCGACGTTGCGCGGCCGCGGCGTGTTGATCGATCGTGCCTACGAGGCAGCGTTGGCAATGCGCGCGATCGCCGAACTCGAGATCGCGGCGCGCGGGCCCGACCAGATCGTCGGCACCTTGTCTGGTGGCAACCAACAGAAGGTCGTGCTGGGCAAGTGGCTGGCGGCGAACCCGCGGGTGTTGCTGCTCGACGAACCGACGCGCGGCGTCGATGTTGGCGCGCGCAGCGAGATCTATGCGCGGCTGCACGCCTTGGCCGCGCAGGGCCTAGCGATCCTGTTCGTCAGTTCCGAGCTGGAGGAAGTGCTGGCGCTTGCCGATCGCGCCTTGGTGATGCGCCAAGGTGCGATCGTTGGCGAACTGGCGGGTGCGGCGCTGACCGAAGCGAACGTCATGATGCTGGCGACGAGCATGGAGTCGCGATGAAGAAGATCGTTGGCCTCGTGGCGCTGCTGCTGGTGATCGCGGTCATCACGGCGACCTTTAGCTACGACCCAATCACCGACAGCAACCCGTTCTTGTCGGCCTACAACCTGGAGAACCTGCTGCAGCGCGTCGGGCTCTTCGGCGTGCTCAGTGTGGCGGCGGCGTTCGTCATCGTCACTGGCGGCATCGACCTCTCGATCGGTGCGGTGGTGTGCGTCGCTGGTTGCTTGCTGCCGTGGTTTTTGCGCGACCTCGGTTGGTCGGCGCCGCTGGCGATTCTCACCACCCTGGCGATTGCCGCGGCCATCGGCGCCTGGCACGGCTTGTTGGTTGTTGGTCTTGGCCTGCAGCCGTTCGTCGTCACGCTGTGTGGGCTGTTGCTCTATCGCGGCATCATGCGCGGCTTCACGGGCGACCAGACGATGGGGCTCGGCGACACCGCCGAAGAGTTGCGCTGGCTCGCGACCGGCAAGGTCGCGTTGACCGAGCAGTTCGGTTTGCCGGTGCCGATGCTGCTGCTGGTTGGCATTGCCGTGCTGACTTCATTCCTGTGGACGCGCACCGTGTGGGGGCGGCACTTGTTCGCGCTCGGTCGCAACGAAGAAGCGGCGCGCTTTGCCGGCGTGCCGACGGCGCGCCTCACCGTCGCGGCCTACATCGCGTGCTCGCTGCTGGCGGGGCTCGGTGGCTGCCTGTTCGTGCTCGATGTGAACTCGGCCCAAGCTTCGAACTTCGGCAACTTCTACGAGCTCTACGCCATCGCCGGGGCCGTGCTCGGTGGCATGGCGCTGCGTGGCGGCGAAGGCATGGTGCTCGGCATCGTGCTCGGTGCCGCGTTGATGCAGTTGTTGCCCAACACGATCCGCTTGCTCGGGGACAGCGACAAGCTTGAGTTCGCGGTCGTCGGCGGCGTGATCCTCGCCGGGGCGGCGGCCGATGCGGTGTTGGCGCGTTGGTGGCAGCGCCGACCGCGGCGCTGATCGCGGCGCGGCGAACTCAGGCGCTGCTGATCTGCTGCCAGAGCAGCGAGATCGCCGCTGGGTAGACCTCGCACTCCGCCGCAAACACGCGCGCCGCCAACGTCGACGACGTGTCCATTGGCATCACCGGCACCCGCGCCTGCAGCAGGATGCGGCCTTCGTCGTAGCGCTCGTTGCACAAGTGCACCGTGCAGCCAGACTCGGTTGCTTTGGCCGCCAACACGGCGGCGTGAACGCGGTCGCCGTGCATGCCCTTGCCGCCGAAGTGCGGCAGCAGCGACGGATGCATGTTGAGCACGCGCCCGTTCCATTCCGGTGGGATCGGCAACAACCGCAAGTAGCCGGCGAGCACGACGAGGTCGACGTCTTGTTCCATCAGCCACGACCAGATGGCCGACGGTTCGCGCAGGTGCCGTGTTTCGAGCCCGTGGTCCATGGCGCGCTGCAGGCCAAAGGCGTCGGCTCGGTCGCTGGCGACGCCGACGATGGTGGCGCGCAGGCGGCCATCGCCGATGCGATCGAGCAGGTTCTGCAGCGAGCGGCCGGCACCGCTCAGCAACACAGCTAGGCGCGGAGGTTGCTGCACGCGGCTCGTCATGGCAGGTCTTGCACGCGGTTCAGCGGTTGCGGGTGGCGGCGACGATGCCAACCAACAGCGTCGCCATGCGCGGGGCAGCGAGATCGGCGGCGTCGATCATCGTCTCGATGTTGGCCTGCGATGACTTGCCAGCGAGCACTTGTTGCGTGACGCCAACGAGTGCCAAGACTTGGAAGCCCGCATGCACGGCGGCGATCGCTTCCGGTACGAGCGACATGCCGACGAGGTCGGCACCGGCTGCGCGCAGGAAGCGATACTCGGCTCGGGTCGGCATGCTTGGACCCGCGACCGCAGCGAAGATGCCCGGTGCACAAGGAATGCCGGCCCGCAGCGCGACGTCGCGCGCGACCTCCATCCATTCCCGTGCGTACGGCTCGTTCATGTCGGGGAAGCGCGGCCCGATGTTGTCGTCGTTCGGCCCGATCAGCGGGTGCAAGGCGCTGAAGTTGAGGTGGTCTTCGATGATGCCGATGGTGCCGAGTTCGATCTGCTGGCAGAGGCTCGCCGCCCCGGCGGTGACGATCAGCAAGTCACAGCCAATGGCCTTGAGCACGCGCACCGGCAACGCCAGCTCCGCCGAGGACAGGCCTTCGAACGCGGCGAACGGCGCATCGGCGACCGCGACCGGGACGCCTTCCAGCAGGCCGACCAGCAGCGGCGAAGTGAGCGGTGTGCCCGGCAGGTCGTCCCCTTGCAGCACGACCTTTTCCTTCAGTTGGTTGGCGATCGACGCATGCCCCGAACCGAGCAGCATGGCGACCCGCGGCCGCAGCGGCGTGCGCTCGTGGATGAACTGCGCGATTTCACGGGCGAGGTGACGGTGCGGCGCTGGCGCGGGCATGGCGACAGGTTACCTAGCTGCCCCGGGATTCGGGCAAGCAAGTTTTGGGCCAGCTCAGTTGGTGCGCGGCGCGGCGTTCGCTTCGACCTTGGCGGCGGGTGCGGCCGTGACTTGCGGCAAGCCGGCGAGGTCGAGCACCCGTTCGACCAACCGCACGCGCTCCTGCATCGACAGCGACTCGACCGGGATGTAGGGCACGTCGAACACTTCGAGCAGCAGTTTGACCATGCCGTCGATGCGCACGACTTCTTCCCATTCGAGTCCCGCGCGCACGCCATCCGCGACGACGAGCTCGCGGTGCGGGCGCAGGAAGAAGACGACGCCCTGGCGCACCCAATTCATGTAGTCGGCGAGTCGCCGGTCGCGAAAGATGTCGGCGAGGATCGTCGAGTGGTGGGCCGCGTAGGCGAGATTGCAGAAGGCACGGTCGCTGACGAACGGTCCGGCGACCGTCTTCTCGGCTTCGATCTGACGGCGGAAGACTTCGTGCTGGTAGCGGTTCACCAGGTCGATGTCGGTGCGCAGCGTGTCGAGCTTCGCCTCCATCTCGGCCAGCACGCCGCGCGCGACCTCCGCGATCATCGCAATGCCGTAGTGGTCGCGCACCCAGCGGGCGAGCGTCGTCTTGCCGGTGGCGTGGGCGCCAACGCAGTAGATCCTCGAGGGCTGGCTGTGACCTGTGGCGCGGTTCGTCAGCATGGTCCGCGGAACGCTAGCCAGTGCGCCCGCGGACACAACCGACGATCACGGGAAGATCGGCTGGTTCTCGTCGATGGCGCGCACGAACTCCAGCACCGCCGTCAGCTGCGTCGCCGACAGGCCAAACTGCGGATGCTCGAGGCCAGCGTTGCCGCGTGGTTCGAACACCGCTGCCAGCGACTGGGCGCGGCCGTGGTGGCCGTAGGGCGCGGTGTTGCGGTTGTTGAACAAGGATGGGATGGCGAACGAACTGCTCAAGCCAGCCGACACCTTGCCGATGTTGCCGCCAGCCCCGCGCAATTCGATCGGGTTGGTGAGGTCGAGGGTGAAGTTCGGCACGGTCGTGTCGATCACCAACGTCTCGAACTGGTTGGCGCCGGCGCCGACGCCGTCGGCGTTGAAGGCGGCGATGGTGGTTGCCGCGGGCACTTGCAAGAACGCCGACAGGCTGACGCCGGCCGCGTTGAAGGCCGGATCCGGCCAACGGGCGTTGTTGACGGGGCGATCGCTGCGCGCCCACTTGGTGCCGCCGTGGCAGGAGGCGCAGTTGGCGCTGAACAAGGTGCGACCTTGGTCGACCAAGACCGTGTCGAGCCGAGTCGAACGGTTGGGTGCGCGCAGCGAGGCGATCCACTGCGTCTCGAAGTCGAGTGCGTTGCTGATGCCAAGGCGATTGCCGCCGTTGAACACGAGCGCTGCATCCGGCACGGCGGCGGCCGCCAGGCCCGCATCAATCGTGGCGAGTGCTTGCGGCGTGAAGCCGTGGCCGCCCTGCACCGCGCGGCTGTTGTTGTTGAAGTCGGTCGAGCTGTTGCGCTCGGCGTTCCAGTTTGAAATCTTCTGGTCGGTCGTCGCCAGCCCGGTCTCGATCGTGCTGCCCTTGCTGAAGAACGCGTCGAGCGTCAGCGTCTGGCGCGGGCCGGTTGCGAAGATCCAGGTCATGGTGTCGCTGTGGCCAAACGGGTGGCACGACGCGCACGAACTCCAGTTGTTCTCCGACTGCATGTTGCGGTGGCGGTGGGTGTCGATCTCGCGCGCATCGAGGGCTGGATTGACGTTGGCGGCGACGCCCATGCCGGTGAAGAACTTCACTTGGCCGAGCAGTTCCTTGCGCCGGGTTGCGTCGGTCGACGTGGTGGCGGTGTCGACGTTGGTCACCACCGTGCCGTTCTCAAGGTTGACGGCCGTCATCTGGCCGATCACGTCGGAGACCACGTAGGCGCGCTTGCCGTCCGGGCTGACGGCGACGCCGCCGGGAATGTTGGCAACCGGCACGCGCAGGATGGCGCCGCGGCCGTCTTTGGCGAGGGTGAGCGCGCCGTCGGCGCCGATCGTGGCTTTCATCAAGAAACTGCCGGCGCGGCTGACGAAGGCGCCAACCTTGTTCTTGATCACGGCCGACGTGGTATCACCCGCGAAGGCGCGATCGAGGCGCGTAACGACGTTGGTGAACGGCGTGGGCGGCGCTGGCTCGTTGGCAAAGTTGTCCTGGATCAGGGTGTTCAGGTTGCGATGCAGAGCGGGCTGTGCTGCGGCGGTCGCGACGTCGATGACGCCGACCAGCGCTTGCACGTTGACGTCGAACTTGACCGGCGGCGATGGCTGCGCGGCGATCGTCGGCACGTAGAAGCGGTTGCCGGTTTCGTCGAAGGCGAGCGACCACAGTTGGTTGAACTGCGCACCCTGTGGCACCGCCAAGGGGTCGACGCCCGCGGGCGCCTTGAAGGTGTTGTTGACCGCGCCGTTGGCCGTGTCGAACTTGGTGCGGTCGGCATTGAAGCCGGCGTTGGCGATCGGCGGCAACGTGACGATCGACTTGATCGCGTTGTTCTCGATCAGCGCCAGCCGTCCTTCCTTGCCATCATCGAAGCCTTCGATCTGGTCGGTGGGCTTGCCGGGAATGGCGCGCGCGAAGAAGTCGGCGACCCACAGTTGGCCGTTGGGCAATGCCGCTACCGCGAACGGATTCTGGATGCGCGTGCTGCCGCTGACCAAGTCGATCGTCGACTCGCGCGCCAAGGTCTTGGTGTTGATGACGGTCAGCGTGCCTTCGGCGTAGTTGGCGACGAACAGCTTGTCGTCGAGTTCGGCAGTGCCGCGCGGCTCCGCTCCGACCAGGATGTCGGCGAGGCGGGTGTAGGGGCCTTCACCGGTGGCGCCGAGGTCGATCACCGACACCGTGTTGTCTTCGCTGTTGGTCACGAATAGCCGCTTGCCATCCGCCGACGCGGTCAGGCTGAACGGGTCCTTGCCGACGACGATCTCGGTGACGACGGTGTTGACGTCGCTGCCGTTGTCGGCTTTCACGCGCACGATGGTCACCGAACCAGCGGTCGCGCTGAGGGCCGGGCTCGCGTTCTTGTTGATCACGAACGCGTATTGCGCGGATTGAGAGAGTTGCACCGAGCCGCTCGTCGACAGCAGTCGCACGATGGGCTTGGCAGGAGCGCCGCCGCCGCCTCCACCGCCGCAGGCAGTGAGGACGAGGGCTGGCAGAGGCAGCCAGGACAGGAGGTTGCGGGTCATCGATCGCACCGAAAACGGGGACATGGAGGGCGACGAGGGAACGATGGGCCGAACCGACCCATCTCGTCGCTTCGCCATGAGCCGGAGGACGGCGGCTTCTTACGTCGCGGTTTTGGGATTTCCGCGGTGCCAGCGGTTCGCGGTTACGGCGAATCGCGTTCGGGCGCCTGAGCCGCTTGGCGCAGCACATAGCGGGCGCGCTTCAACACCGAGGGTTCGGTGAAGGCTCGCGCCAGCACGTCGGGGCCAGGGCGCAAGGTCTGCAGCAACAGGTCGGTCAGCAGTGCTGGCGGCGTGTGGTCCGGCAGCACCGCGTCCGGCAAGCGCGCCGCCGCGGCGCTGCGCAGTTGTTCCGTCAGGTCAGCGGTCAGGTTGGCCGGCACCGGCACTTCTGGAAACGGCAGGCAACGCACTTGGCGGTAGGGACGATCGCTCGGCACTTCTTCGATGTGAACGCGGGCGAGGCCCATGACCCAGATCGTGTAGCGGCCGTCGGGCAGTCGCTCGTGGCGCAGGATCTCGCCAAGGCCAGCCACCGGGGCGATCGGCGGGGCGATGTCGGCGGCCGCAGCGGCCACCGCGGTCTCGGCGTCGACGTTCGCCAGCGTGCCCATCACCAAGCGACCGGGGCCATCGAGCAGGTCGTTCACCATGGTGCGGTAGCGCGGCTCAAACACATGCAGCGGCAACACCTGATGGGGAAACAGGAACACACCCGCGAGCGGGAAGACTGGCACTGGTGCGTTCGGCAGGTTCGTTGGCACGGCGGGTGACGGTATCACCATCACGCCTTTCTGGAAGGCGGGTGGCTTGGCCGAGTGACGGCGGTCAGAACCGCACCTTCTCGCAATTGGTGCGGAACCAACCCGACACCGAATCGAAGCCGATCGCCTGAAACTGCATCGCCTGGCCGGTGAAGAGGCCCGGCAGCAGCGGGTAGCTCTTGCTCAGGTTCGGCGCGCCGACGCCGCCGCTGCCCGACAGCGAGACGAAGCCGAAGATGCCGGTGCCATCCTCGATCACGGCTGCCAGCGCGTAGGACGGATCGATGCACAGCGTGCCGATAGGTGTCGGCACGGTGGGCGAACTTGGCAACGACATCATCACCACGTACGGCACCAGCGGTGGCACCGCGGTGGTGGCGTTGGTGATGGTCAAGGCGAATTGCTGCCGTCCTGGTCGCACCGTGATTCGTCGCGCGAACAGGCGGAACGTCGCCGAATTGGCCCCACCCGGTGTGCTGACCAGAATGTCGATCGGGCCGCCGACATTGGCGGCGGTGACGGTGGTCTGCACCAAGCCATTGGCGTCGGCGAGCACGGGGTTGGTCGTCGACAGCGTCGCGGCACCGGTGACTTGGAAGTTGGCCGGACCAAAGGCGAGCGGCGCGCCCAGCGGGTCGAAGAGCCGGACGACGAGCGGCAGTGGAAACACTTCCTTCACCGGGGTCGCCTGGCCGTCGCCGCTGATCGCCGCCACCGTGTTGCTCGTCAGGATCGGGCGAATGCGCTTCAACACGCCCGAGCCGATGCGCTGCGTGAACCACAGCCCGCCGTCGAGTCCTTGCCGCAGGCTCGTCACCGACGAGAACGCCGTTCCCCAATTGGTGGCGTCGGGTTGACCGGCCACTGGTGGGGCGGGCGTCCACGTGGTCGGGTGCACGAGGCGCCGCAGTTCCCCTTGGAAGTAGTCGAGGTAGAAGCTGGAGCCTTCGTAGCTGCTGCCGAAATCGAACGGCCCGCCCTGGTTGCGGTAGCGCGGGCCGCCGATCAGCGAAAACCAATTGGCGGTGTGCGAGACCGCGACGATCGGTGGCACCATGCCAGAAGGTTGGTTGCCGGGGCAGCTCGGGCCCGTGAGGTTGCCTTCAAACCACGGCCAGCCGAAGTTCACGAGCGGCAGCGCGCCCGTGCCATAGACGTACTCGGAGTACTCTTCGACGGCGTCTTGCCCGACGTCGCCGACGTAGACGTTGCCGGTCAGCGCATCGATCTCCATGCGGAACGGGTTGCGCAGGCCATGGGCGAGCACGAGTTGGCGGAAGTCGGCACTGGCGCTCAGCGGGTTGTTGCCCGGATCGAGCGATGAGTACGAAGGCAGCACGAGGTTGCTGCCCGGTGCGCGCGTGCTGGCATCGAGGCGCAGCAGGCAGCCGGCTTGCGTCACCAGACTCTGCGGGTCGCAGTCATTGCCATCGTCGCCGGTGCTCAGATACAGCATGCCGTCGGGACCAAACCGCACACAGCCGCCGTTGTGGAAGTACAGGTTGTCCGGGATGGCGCCCAGCAGCACGTGCTTGCTGGCGGCGGCGAAGGTGAGGTTCGTGCTGTTGCTGTTGCCGAGATCACCCGTGCAGGTGAAGCGATCGAGGTGCAGGAAGTTGTCGGCCGTACTCGCGTAGTACACGTAGAAGTGGCCGTTGGTCGGGAAGGCCGGATCGGCGGCGATGCTGAGCAAGCCGCGCTCAATGAAGGACTCGACGTTCGGCACGGTGCCGATCGTGACCGCATTGCCACCGGCATAGACCGCGACCGAACCCGCGGTGTTGGCAACCAGGACGCGCCCATCCGGCAGGAAGCAGAAGTCGTTCGGCGTCGCCAAGCCGCTGGCGACCAGGGTGTCGACGACGAAGCCTGACGGCACTGCTTGCGCGGTGGCAGCGTTGGCAAGCACGAACAGGCCTGGGGCGAGCAGGTTTCGAGGCATGGTGCGGAGCGAGGTGGCAGAGCATGCAGACGCCGCAACGGGGGCTGGCAGGCCCCGCGTTGCGGCGTTCTGGATCGGTCAAGCCCTGATCGTGGGGTCGGCGAAAAACCCCCCGAGCAGGATCAGTTCTGGAAGATCTCAGCGTTGCTGGGGCCGCCGCCAACCACCATCACCGTGCCGTCCGGCAGGTTGATCGTGGTCGGGAACAGTCGCGGTGCTGCCATCGAACCGATCGGCGTGATCAGGTTCGGGCCTTGCGTGAAGCGATCGGCCGTGGCGGTCGGGCTGAGCACGAACGTCGACGTCGAGACGTCGATCGTCATCTGGAAACCGCCCGCGATCAAAGCGCCACCGTTTGGCAGCGGGGCGACTGCGGCACCGGCGCGCCCGATCTGCATGCCGTTCACAGTTTGGAAGGTGCCGAAGCCGAACAGCGACGGCACGTACATCTGGCAGTCGGTGCGCGTGCCGATGATCAGGTCGGCGATGTTGAGCGTTTGCAGGAACAGCGTCAGGTCGAGCGTCAGACCGCCGACGAGCAACACGCGGCCGTTGCTGAGTGGCGTCGCCGAGTGCAGGAAGCGTCCGCCCGAGAAAAAGGCCGGCAAGCCAAAGCTGTTGGTCGTCGGATTGAAGCGATAGGCCGTCGCCGAGACGGTCGGGATGTTGACGATCGGGATCAGCGAGATGCCGCCGGCGATCAGCACTTGCCCGGTGGTCAGCGTCGTCGAGGTGTGCATCGCGCGCGCCTCGAGCATGTTCGGGCCGGTCGTAAACGTGTTGGTCACCGGATCGAAGATTTCGGTCGTGACCTGGATGCCGGTGAACAGCGACAGCGGGTTGGTGAGGTCGAAGGCGGCGAGGCCGCCGGTCACCAACACCTTGCCGTTGCCCATCAGCGACGCCCCGTGGCCAGCGCGCGGGAACGCCATCGTCAGCGTCGTGGTCGTTTGCGTGATCGGGTCATAGACCGCGGCCCCCGTGGTCGTCTGGCCCGTCGTCAGATCGAGGCCGCCCGTGAACAACACGCGGCCATCCGCGAGCCCGGTCGTCTGCGACAGCAGGCCAACGCCGAACGTGGCGCCGGCGAGTTCCCATTCTTCGGTGCGCGACTTGTAGCGCTGCGCCACCGGGCCCGAGCCGCCGACAAACAGCAACTCGTTGTTGGGCGCTACCGCCGTGCCACCGCCAATCACGGGCACCACCGGTTGGTTGAGCGCGTCCTTGAAGGTGCCGGAGGCTTGCGGCGTCAAGCGAATGAGGTTGGACACGCGGTACGGGCCAGTGCCGGCCACCGCCTGCATCGAGAACACGACGCTGGCAAACCACGGATCGTTCGGCAGCACGACTTGGGCGGCGGCGTTGCCGGTGCCGTTGGTGGTGCCGAAGAACGTTGGCGCCGCATACGAGAACCACGCGAATTGGTCGGTGATGTCGAGCGTGATGTTCAGCGCGGGGATGAACGTCTGTTGCTCGATCAGGTCGAACAGCACCACGTAGGGCTCGTTCGGCAGGCCCTTCACCGGGAAGGAGGCAAGGCCGCCAAGGGCGCCGCCGACCTTGTCGAGCGTCAGGTTTTGCGCCAAGGCAGAGCTGGCGAGGGTGGCCCAAAGGCCGAGAGTGACGAGACGTGAGTAGCGGTGGCCGACGTGCATCATGGGAGTATGGCGTGAGTTTTCCGGCTGGGCAGCATGGGGACACCTTCCTTCGCACTTCCCGCCGCTGCGGTTCACCGTGTGGCCGGCGCCGACCGCCGATGGCTACGGCGTCACGGTCAGCAGCGAGGCGTTGCTAAGGAACAGTCGGAAGCTGTCGCCGGAGAGAGATTGCACCCCCCAGGTGCCAATCGCCGACGGGGAGTTCGGCAACGCGAGCGGCAGCGTGAAGAAGCCCGCCGCATCGGCGAAGCCCAGACCAATCGACGTGAAGGCACTGACATCGATCTCCACGGTGCCCCACGGCGCCAGCGGGAAGTTGGGACCGAGGCCCACCGACAGCACGACCACCGTCAGATCGCCAGGCTTGCTCGCCCAGGTGGTCAGATTGCTGGTTTGGCCGATCGGCACGATGGGTGGCTGCAGGCTCAGCTGGGGGGCCCGCATCATGCTGCCACCGCGCACCGAGATCGCGAGGCTGGCTGCCGTCGAGTCGTACGCCTGGCTCGCCTCGTTGAGGTCGAGGGCGTCGCCATCGGCATTGAGGTCCTTGCACGCGGTCCAGCGATCGGGGCTCTGGGCCTCGCCAAGCAGCACGGTGCCGTCGTCGCGCAACACGACGTCCCACCAGGTCGAGGCCAACGTTTGGTAGTAGAGCTGCTGCTCACTGACGTCGATCGTGCCGCTGTTGTCGGCATCGCGCGCCCGCCACACCTGCTCGTTGGTGCTGTGGTCGGTGACGTAGAAGTTGCCCGCCCAATCGACGGCGAGGCTCCAATAGAACGGCGACACGCCAAACGGCGGCGCCCAGAACAGAGTCACTTCGCCCGCATCGTTGCAGTCGCCGTCGAGGTTGCCGTCGGTGAGCTTCCACACGCCCTTGGTGACGAGCAGCGTGGTGCCGACTTCGCTGTAGTAGAGGTTGGCGTCGGGGCCGATCACGACCTTGGTTGGGATCGAGTTGCCGACGGCGCCAGCCCCGTTGGGGATCAGGCAGTAGACCAGCGACTCGTTGGCGTCATCGGCGTCGCCATCGCCGTTTTGGTCTTCGAGTCGCAGGATCATGTCCTGGCCCGAAGTGCCCGCGTTCGACACCGCGCAGAACAGACGGCCCAAGGCATCGACGGTGATGCCTTGGATCGACGCCATGACGATGGCGTTGGCGTTGGTGGCGGAATGGAAGAACACGCCATGCTCCCCGGCATCGACCGCATCGCCATCGCCGTTCTGGTCGCGCAGAGCCATCACGATGTCGATCGTGCTGTCACCGAGGTAGGTGGTGCCGTTCGGCGCCCACGCCACGCACGTGGGATTGGTCAGCACCACGCTGCCGGTGACGTCGCTGTAGAACGAGACGACTTCGAGCGCGTCGTTGTAGTCGCCGTCCTGGTTCTGATCCGACAGCCGCCAAACACCGTCGTAGGTGCTGTCGACGACCAGCATGTCGAGAGTGCGAGGGTACGGAACGATCGGGGGAACTTGGGCGGCGACGGCGGTGGTCAGGGTCACGCCAACGAACGGTGCGAGCAGCAAGGAGCGCATCATGGGGCGCGCATGCTAGCCAAGACGGGCCGACAGGCACGGCCGCGTTGCCAGCCGGCCGCCGGCGTCTTCATTTCTTGGCCTTCCACTTCGCCAACAGCTCTTGTTCACGCTCCGCCGTTAGACCGGCACCCCACTTGCGGTCGCCGCGGCCATCTTTCACCCAAGCCGCCGTGTCCCGAATCGTCTCCGCGATCGGGCGGAACTTGGCGCCGACCGCCAGCGCCTTGGCATTGCTGCAATGCCCGTTCTTGGCCTTTGGCGTCCAGCAACCCATGTCGCCCCAGGCGCTGACGCCGTTGCTTTCGAGGAACGCATCGTCGGCCCAGGTGAACGTGCAGCCGTGGTTGAGCGTGCCCTTGCCGGTGTGCAAGAACTCACTGACCGAGATGCTGCCGTCAAAGCCGACCGCGTTGAGCGGGCCGGCGACGCCTTCTTCGATCAGGTGCACGATCCACTCGCCGAGGTCGCGCACGTCGATGAACTGCAGGTCGTTGTCGGGGGCACCCGGCGCGAGGCATTCACCGCCGCGCAGGAAGCGGGCCGGCCAGTAGGTGAAGCGGTCGGTCGGATCGCCGGGCCCGACGATGTAGCCAGGCCGCACCAGGGTCGCCTTGCCGGGGAACGCCGCGGCTGCCGCGTCTTCGCAGTAGCGCTTCAGCGCCCCGTAGTTCTCGAAGTTGGCTCCCATCTCCTGGGTGTACTTGTCGGCGCACTCGGCCAGCGGACTCTGTTCGTCGACCGGCACCGCGTCGACTTCGAGCGTCTTGTAGACCGACAACGAACTGATGTAGACGAATTGGCCGACGTTGCCCGCGAGCACCTTGCACATGTCTTCGACTTCGCCGGTGTAGTAGGCGCTGGTGTCGACGACCGCATCCCACTTCTTGCCAGCCAGCGCCGACAGGTCTTGGGCCGGGTCCTTCGGGCGATCGGGACGCGGTCGTCGCCGCTGACCGCGCAGCTGTTCGACGTTCGGGAACATGCCGGGGTTGGTCTTGCCGCGATTGAACAACGTGAACTCGTGCCCCTTCGCGAGACCCGCATTGACGATGGCCGGGCCGAGGAAGCCGGTGCCACCGAGCACCAAGATGCGCTTCTTCTTGTGCAGGTGGTGCGGCAGCCACAAGGAACTGGTCGCGGCCGCGGTGGTCGATGCGAGGAACGAACGACGAGTGAGGGAAAGGGGCATGGCGCTTCTTACGTTAGCCGTCTGTGCTCGGTGAGATCGGTGTTGTGACCGCGCGCATTCGCAGGCTGTCTTGAGGCGGCGTTGTCCGTAAGATCCCGCGCCCGCCGATGACCGCACCGACTGTCGAGACCGCACCCAAGTACCACCTGACCAGCTACGGCTGCCAGATGAACAAGCTCGACAGTGAACTGGTCGAGAGCAAGTTGCGCCAACGTGGTTACGTCGCCGCCGCCTGCGAGGCGGACGCCGACGTGGTGCTGATCAACACCTGCTCCGTTCGCCAGCACGCCGAGGATCGGGTGTGGAGCAAGCTCGGCAAGCTGCGCGTGCGCAAACGAAGTGAACCTGGGCTGGTCGTCGGCGTGCTCGGTTGCATGGCGCAGGAACACAAACGCTACTTGGTCGCGCGCATGCCGCACGTCGACCTCGTCGTCGGGCCGTCGGCCTTTGGCGACATCGACCAAACCGTCGAGATCGCCCGCAGCAAGAACCTGCAAATCGCGGCCGAGCGCGAACCGGCGCGCACCCGCCATGAAGTGAGAGGGGCCGGGGTCTTGAGCGTCGACCAAGGGATGAGTGGGGACACCATCGTGCGCGACGTGCGCGTGCGGCCACACCGTTCGCAAGCCTTCGTGTCGGTGATGCGCGGCTGCAACATGCCGTGCACCTACTGCATCGTGCCGACGACGCGCGGCGATGAAGTGTCGCGACCGATCGCCGACCTCGTCGAAGAAACGCAGCGGCTGTGCGCCGACGGCGTCACTGAGATCACGCTGCTTGGGCAGACTGTCAATGCCTATGGCCGCGACCTGACTGGCCAGAATGCGACCTTGGCCCGGCTGCTGCGCGCCTTGCACGAAGTGCCGTCCCTGCGGCGGCTGGCGTTCATCACCTCGCACCCCAACTTTCTCAGCCCCGATCTGATCGACGCGATGGCCGAACTGCCGAAGGTCGCGCGCTACCTGCATCTGCCGGCGCAATCGGGCAGCAATGCGGTGCTGAAGGCGATGCGGCGCGGCTACACGATCGAACGCTACGAGGCGCGCATCGAGCAGTTGCGCAACAAGGCGCCCGACATCGAGCTGCACAGTGACTTCATCGTCGGCTATCCCGGCGAGAGCGAGGCCGACTTCGCCGCCACGGTGGCGTTCGTGCAGCGCATCGGCTTTGCGCAGAGCTACGTGTTTAAGTACTCGCCGCGCCCCGGCACCCTCGCCGCCGAACTGCACGATGACGTTGCCGAGCCCGAAAAGGAACGGCGCAACGCGGTGCTGCTCGAGGTGCAAGAAGAGCTGACCGGCGCCAAGAACCGGGCGCTCGTCGGCAAGGTCGTCGAGGTGTTGGTCGAAGGCGACAGCAAGGTCGACGGCCGCTTCTCCGGCCGCACCGCGCACCATCGGCTCGTGCACTTCGCCACCACCGATCGCGAACTGATCGGGCAGTACGTTCCGGTGCGCGTCACGCAAGCGCTGGCGCACTCGTGCGTCGGCGAGATGTTGCGCCACGACGCGGCGCAAGAAGGCGCCCACGATCCGGCCGAGGCAGCGACGTGAACCTCGATGACCTGATGCGCGAAGCCCTCGCCCTGGCCGAACGCGGTCGCGGCGAGGTGGAGCCCAATCCGCGCGTCGGCTGCGTCTTGCTGCAAGACGGCGAAGTCGTCGCTCGCGGCTACCACGCCTACTTTGGCGGGCCTCACGCCGAAGCGATGGCGCTGGCGGAGGCGGTGCGACTCGGCAAGAAGCCTGACACTGCGATCGTGACCTTGGAGCCGTGTTCGTCGCCAAAGGGCGTTAACGGCAAGAAGACCGATCCGTGTGCGCAGGCGCTGGTTGCCGCTGGCATCAAGCGAGTGGTGATCGGTGTCGTCGATCCGGATCCGCGGCATCGTCGGCGCGGCATCGCGCTGCTCGAGGACGCGGGCATCGAGGTGCTCGATGGGGTGCTGGCGTCGTCCTGCGATGCGCTGGTGGTGCCGTTCAAGAAGGCGTTGACGCTCAATCGACCGTGGATGCTGTGCAAATGGGCGATGACCCTCGACGGCAAGACGGCGGCGCCGACGGGCGAGGCGCGGTGGATCAGTGGGCAGGAGGCGCGCAAGAAGACGCACGAGCTGCGGGCGCACTGCGATGGCGTGATGGTGGGGTTCCGCACGGCGCAGATCGATGATCCCGAACTGACGGTGCGGCACGTGGAGGGCAAGCAGCCGGTGCGCATCGTGGTCGATCCGCTGGGCGAGATCGATGACGACAGCAATCTGGTGCGCACGGCGCGGCAGGCGCCGACGTGGTTGCTCGCGAGTGAAGACGTCGATCCGCTGCGCAGTGGCCGGTTGCAGGACCTTGGGGTGACGGTGATTCACGTCGGGGTGGCGGAAGGGCCGCGACGGCTGCATCTGGGGCAGGCGTTCAAGGAGTTGAAGCGGCGCGGGCTGGGGCGGGTCTTGGTGGAGGGTGGTGGTGGGTTGGTGGCGCAGATGCTGACGTGGAACGCGGTCGATCAGGTGCTGGCGTTCGTGGCGCCGAAGGTGATTGGCGGGCGGTTTGCGCCGACGCCGGTGGCGGGTGAGGGAAGGCCGTTCATGGCGGAGGCCTGGCGGTTGTCGGATGTGAAGTACGAAGTGTTTGGTCAGGATCTGGCGATCTCTGGGTTCATGTAGGGGTTGGGTGTAGGCATCGAACAGAGTCACCAAGACAAGCAGTTCGATGGCCAGCGCATTTCGTCGCCTCCTCTTCCGCTCGCACTCGTTGGTGGTGTCGGTTGTGTCTGCCCGAGATCTTTCCTTCTGGATGGTAAGCAAATTGTAATGGAGCCTATCTGCTGGACCATTGCGGTCATTGGTGCGTTGGCGTTCCTTTGCATTTCCATTGACAACTGGATCCTGCTTGTGCAGGGATGGCGCGGATTCAGAACAGCCTCGTGGGTCCCCATATTTGGTGCTGGCATTGGTTGCGTTGCGTTGGCTGTTGTTCCAATGGAAGGCTCGTTGATCTACTGGTGGGTGCCTGCTGTGCTCGACGGTGGAACGCTGCCTGGCCTGCTGTGGACTGCCGTCTGGCATGTTCGAAGGATACGGAGCGAAAACCACCCTGATGATGATGCTGATGGAAGAGATGGAAGTTGAGGTGCGAAACCAAGACATAGCCTCGAAGGCCTTGTGTGGTTGCCCGGAAGCGACCTGAGGTCCGTGAGCGCCGAGCAAGATGCTCAGGACTCGTCGTAGAGCACGCTGGGAATGTCGCGGGCGCCATGGATGAAGCGCACCACTTCGATGCCAGCTTGTTGGGGTCGGTAGAAGATGAGGTAGTTCTCGAATCCACTCACAACCCACGAACGAAGCCCGTGGGCTCGCGACGAACGGAACTCGCGAGCGCGACCGGCTCGTGGCCTCGACAACAGCACAGCGACTGCGTGTTCGACGGCGTCGAGCAGCCGCTCTGCTGTCTTCGGGGAATCGCTGCCGATGTGCAGGTAGGCCTTGGCGAGGTCCTCCTCAGCGAGGCGGCGCCATGTGGCCTGTCCAGTCATGCGCCGGTTCTACTGCGCCTTTTTGCGTTTGCCGAGCTTCGCCTTGAGGGTGGCACGAAGGCCCTTCCAGTCAGCGGCGGTCATCTGGCGCGCGGGAGAGTCCAGCCCTTCGAGGATCTTGCGCTCGAGGTCCTCCTGTTCACGTGCCTTCTGGTCCGCGTGGATGAGCCGACGGATGTACTCGCTGGGCGTGCTGCAACCCGAGGCGGTAGCTTGTTCCTTCACGTAGTCCTTCTGCGTGGTTGGCAGGGACACGGTCATGCTGGTCAAGTCGTTGTCGCTCGCCATGGGAGGAGGGTAGATCGGTCCCAGAAACTGTCAAGTCCTGGGATCGGCCAAGTGTTCCAGGCACTTGAGGACTTCGGGGGTGGCCGTGGTCATGGGCCCCAAACAGGAGGCTATCGCTCAATTCGCGATCGACAGTGTCGAGGCGGCACTCGCCACGCCCGACCTCGCCACAGCCGTGACCGCAACCGCCCGCACACCCTCCGGCAGACCCACCTGCACCCGTCGACCCCCAACCACCTCCAACGTCCGCCACCCCGCCCGCTCCAGCACCTGCACGACCACAAACCGCACCTCCGCATCCGCCTGCCACCGCACCACCCTCTGCGCCCCACTACCCTCAACCCGCGCCACCGGCACCTTCGGCGCCACACCACCCAACCAAGCCATCGCCGGCCCCAACACCGGCTCCCGATACACCCGATCGCGCAACGCCGCGCCCACATTCACCGCATCCTTGCGCAGCGCTCGAAAGCTGAAGTGAATGTGCCCCGGCGCCGAGTCCGCCGCCCGGATCAACGCGATCTGCTCCGCCAGTTCATCGGCCCGCCAGTTCTTCTCCATCGCCAACGCCCGCCCCGGATTGATGCCCGGCCATAGCGCCCGCTGCTTTGGGTTCTGCGTGTGCCACCACGACAGCAACACAGAGAACGCCTGCGCCTGCTGATCGATCGGCCAATACAGCTGCGGCGTCAGGTAATCGACCCAACCTTCGCGCAGCCACTTCGGCACGTCCGCCGCCAGCTGCTCGTACTGATCGATGCCCGCACTGATGCCCTTCGGCACACCCGGCCGCGCGATCCCGAACGGACTGATACCGACCGCCACCCACGGCTTCGCCTCATGCACGATCGCATACAGCCGCTGCACGTAGTCATCGATGTTCTGCCGTCGCCAGAACGAACGCGACAGCTCGCCGCCGCCATCGCGATAGCGCTGGTAACTGCCGTCATCGGGGAACGCCGTCTTGCCCTCGGGATAGGGATAGAAGTAGTCGTCGAGGTGAACGCCATCGACGTCGTAGCGCTGCACCACGTCTTGGATGGTGGCCAGCGACCACTTCACTGCGAGCGGCTCGCCCGGGTCCATCCACACGTACTTGCCGTAGGGAACGCAGATCTTCGGCGCCTTCTGCGTCACGTGCGACGCGTGGGCAGCCGCCTTGCTGTCTTGGTGGCGAGCGCGGAACGGGTTGAACCAGGCATGCAGCAACAGCCCGCGGTCGTGGCAGCGCTCGATCAGGTAGGCCAATGGATCGAAGCCGCCGTCTGGCTCCTTGCCTTGCGCCGAGACCAGCCACTCCGACCACGGCTCCAGCTTGGACTTGTAGAACGCATCGGCGGCGGGTCGCACCTGGAAGACCAGCGCGTTGAGCTTGAGTTCACACGCGCGCGCCACCATCGCGTCGAGCTCGCTGCGCAGTTGCGCGGCGGACAATCCGGGTTTGCTGGGGAAGTCGATGTTGACGACGGTCGCGACCCAGGCGCCGCGGAACTCCCGCGCGAGCGGCGGCGGCGGTGGAATTTGCTGCGCCTGCACGCGGGTGGAGCACGCCGACAGCAGCAACGAGAGAACGGCGAGGACGAGTCTCGGCATGAATGACCAGCGCGGAACGGTCGGTAGCATGACCACTTCCACGCCCCAGCCAAGGCTGGCGCTGCACTTCCCCGGGCTTTGGCGCGTGTTGGCGTCTCGGGCCACATTCCTGATCAGGCTTGGCGAGCCTGCGCGCGGCGTAGCGAGAGCATGCGGTTCCCTCGTGCGTCAGCTACGGTGCGCGACCCGCGTGCGAATAGTTCGCCGCGCCACACGAAGCTGCCAAGATGCCCCCGTTCCGTGCCATCGCTCTGTCGCTGCTTTCCATCCCCGGGGTCTTGCTCGCGCCACTGCGAGCACAGAACGATCGACCGCCCGAAGCATTTCAGATCGCCGTCGGATTGCAGCAGCGCGGCCTGCACGACGAAGCGGCGCGGCACTTCGAACAGTTCTTGCAGAGTGATGGCAAGCACGCGTTTGCGCCGGAAGCGCACTACCGCCTTGGCCTCGCGCGCATCGAGTGCAAAGAGCCGGACGCGGCGGTGGCAGCGTTGCAGGCGGCGTTGGTCGCGGGCGGGGCCAACTTCAAGCTGCGCGCCGAGTGTCGCTATCGCTTGGGCAATCTGCTGGAGGCGAAGAAGGACCATCAGGGGGCTTTGACGCAATTCCAAGCGCTGGCCAAGGAAGTGGCAGCGGACCACTACCTGTTGGCGGCGGCGCGTTATGCGGAAGGGGAGGCACGGCGCGAACTGGGCGATGATCGCGGGGCTGTGGTGGCGTTTACGGCGGCGGTGGCAGCGGCGACCGGCGAGCAGGCGACGTTCCGGTTCCCTGGTCTGTACCAACTTGGCTTTGCGTTGCTGCGCGGCAAGTCGGGGGCGGAGGCGGCCGCGGCGTTCGGCGAAGCGGCGAAGTCTGCGCCCGATGACGCCGCCAAGGGCGAATGCCTCTACCTGCAAGCCGATGCGTTGCTGCGGCTCGAGCAATACGACGCGGCCGAGCGCGGCTTTGTCGCGGCGCAGAAGGTGCCCTCGGAGTTTGTCGACGATGCAGCGTTCGGGTTGGGTTGGGTGGCGCTTGGCCGCGGCGACCAGAAGGCGGCGCGGCGGGCGTTCGCGGCGCTGTTGGAACACCACGCGGATTCGCCGCTCGCGGGCAAGGCGCGGTTGGAACTTGGGCGCGCGCTCTACCGCGATCAGAAGATGGCGGAAGCGACCGCCGCGTTGCAGCCCTTGCTCGCCGCCGAAGTGCCTGCGGAGTTGCGCCAGCAAGCGCGCGAGCTGACTGGGTTGTGTGCGTTGGCGAGTGGAGCGGGCGAGGAGGCCCTCGGCAGTTTGCAGAAGGCGCTCGCGGAGGCGCCGCCGGCGGATCGACCGCGGTTGTCGTTCGCGTTGGGTGAGGCCTACGCCAACCTCAACCGTTGGAACGAGGCGCTGGCGGCGTATGCAGCGGTGCCGACGACGGCGGCCGCGGCGTTGCATGGCGATGCCTTGTATGGCGCCTGCTTTGCGTTGCACATGCTGGGCAAGCACGAGGATTCGATGGCGCGGGCGACAACGTTGCGGGCCTTGCAACCGCCACACCGGCTCGCTGATCAGGCGGCGTTCGCGATCGCTGAGAACCTGTTCGCGTTGCAGCGGTACGAGCCGGCGGAGCAGGCGTACGGCGCTCTGCAGGAGCACGCGACATTCCGCGACAAGGCTGCATGGAAGCTCGCGTGGTGTCGCTATCTGCGCGGCGACAAAGGCGAGGCGGCGAGCCGGTTTCAAGTCATTGCGAAGGTCGAGAACTCACCGTTCGCCGAGGAAGCGCTGGCGATGACGGCGATGAGCTTGCTGGAGTCAGGGCAGGCGGAGCCGGCGTTGGCGACGGCGGATCGTTACCGGGCGCGCTATCGCGACGGGGCCTTCCTCGATCGCACCGAACGCACCGCGGCGCGCGTGCTGCGCCAGAAGGGGGATCTCGGTGGCGCACAGAAGCGTCTTGAACGGGCGGCGGCCGCGACGGTGGCTGGCAAGGGTGGTGACGCCAGCGGCGACCAGATCGAGCAAGCCGAACTCGCCTACCAGCAGGGTGACTATCGCGCCGCCGACGAATTGTTCGGCAAGCTGGCGGCCCGCCCCGACGAACTCGGTGCGCGGTCGCTCGCGGGCCGTGCGTGGTGCGCGTTCGAACTCGGCGATGACGAGGCGTGTCGGCGTTGGCTGGACGCGGGCAAGGCGCACGCGGCCGTTGGCGAGCACGTTGCAGGGTTGCTGGAATTGCAATCGGCGCTGCACCATCGGCGGCAGGAATGGGGACCGGCGGTGACGGCGGCGCAGACGTTCCTGCAGCAATTTGGCAAGCACGCGAAAGCCAAGGCCATGCGCTACGCGCTCGGCGTCGCCCAAGCGCGCGCGGGGGACCAGGGTGCTTCGGTGCAGACCTTGGCGTCTCTGCAGAAGGACGGCGGCTACGAGCGCATGGATCGCGTCGCCTACGAACTCGGCTGGGCTTGTCGGCGTCATCAGGACGAAGCCGGTGCGTTGCGTGCGTTCGCACTGGTGGCGGCGAGCAGCCAGGACGTGGAGTTGGCGGGCGAAGCGAACCTTCACCTTGGCGTGGCCGCACTGGAGCAGAAGGATTTGGGCAAGGCGCGCGAACTACTGGCCAAGGTGCAAGGCAGCCATCGGGCGCGCGCCCTCTACCGACTTGGCTTTGCCGAGTTCGAAGCGGCGGGTAATGAGCCAAAGCAACTGGCGGTCGCGCGCGATGTGTTTGCGGCGATTGCGGCGATGCCCGACGAACCGTTGGCGGCCGAGGCGCTGTACTTGGGCGGCGAATGCTGCCAGCGGCTTGGTGATGCGCGCGGCGCTGGCGAGCGCTTGCGCCAGTTGCTGCAGAAGGACAGCAAGCACGAGCGCGCCGATCGGGCGCGCCTGCTGCTCGGCGAGAGTGCAGTGCAGTGCGCTGACGGCGACACGGCAGTGCCCGTGCTCGAAGAGTTTCTGCGTGGGCCTGCTCGCGTCGATGCCGACGCGGCGCGCGCGCACTTGGCCCTTGGACGGGCCCGTTTGATTCGCGGCGAGCACGCCAAAGCCGAGGCCAGTTTGCAGCGCGTCACCGAACTCAGTGATGGACCGCTCGCCGCCGAGGCGCAGTTCCGCATCGGCGAAGCGCGGGTGCAGCGCGGCGATTTGCAGGCGGCCGCCGACGCCTTCGTCAAGCTGCCGATTCTCTACGCCCACGTGGAATGGGTGCGCCGCGGCCTGCTGCAAGCGGGCCTCGTCTACGAACAGTTGAAGCAGCCGGACAAGGCGCAGCGGTTCTTCCAGGAGTTGGTGAAGCAGCACGCCGGCAGCGAGGAAGCGAAGTCCGCCAAGCAGCACCTGCGCGACGGTTGATACAGGACGAGCTGATACCAGGACAAGCTGAACATGCACCCCATGCCCCAATCCCAAGAGGCCCCGAACGTCATCGCGACGGTCGGCGAGTTCTTCGTCTCCGGCGGCTTCATGATGTGGCCGATCCTCGGTTGCTCGGTGGTCGTCGTTGGTCTGGCCTTCGAGCGCTACTTGAGCATGCGCAAGAGCCTCGTGCTGCCGCGTGTCGTCGCCGACGCGGTGATCCAGATCAGTGAAGGGCGCAGCGACGTGATCGCCGCCGGCATCAGCGAAGGGCAAGCGCCTGCCGCGCGCGTGTTGGCCGCTGGCTTACGACGCCGTGGCTTCCCGGTCGCCGACGTCGAACGGGCGATGGAGGATCAGTTGGCCAAGGAAGGCACGCACCTGCGTGGCAACGTGCGCGGCATCCAACTGATGGCGGCGGTGGCGCCGCTGTGTGGTCTCTTGGGCACCGTGCTCGGCATCGCGACGTCGTTCTCGGCGATCGAGCAAAGTGGCGGCAAGAACTCTGAACTGCTCGCCCAGGGCATCGGCGTCGCGCTCTACACGACGATCTTCGGCCTGATGGTGGCGATCCCCGCGACCTTGATCACAGCCCACTTGCAGGGACGTGTGCGCCGCTTGCTGCTGGCGGTGGATCACGTGGTGTCGCCCGCGGTCGAACATCTGGCGGCGCGGCCCTTGGCGCACGCCGCCGCGACCACCAAGGATGGCAGCCATGCGGCTTGATCTCGACGAGCAGGACGAGGACGTGCAGATCAACCTGACGCCGATGCTCGACATGGTGTTCAACCTGCTGTTGTTCTTCCTCGCGGCGACCACGTTCGCCAAGGAAGAGGTCGAACTGAACATGCGGTTGCCGCCAGCGAAGTCCGGCACGCCGCAGGAGCCGAAGAAGCAGTTCGTCATCAACCTGCTCGCCGATGGTCGACTGACGGTCGATGGGCGCGTGCTGACGATGGAGGCGCTGCGCCAGAAGCTCTCTGCGTTGGGACAGCGCGACAGCAACCAATCGGTGTTGGTGCGCGGCGACCAGCAGGCGCAGTTCGGTCTCGGCGTGCAGGTGCTCGATGCCTGTCGGTTGGCCAAGCTCGCCAAGGTCGATTTCGCGGCCAAGCCCGTCGACAAGCAGTAACTCAAAACATAGTCCCCCAAAACCATGGCGCTGCGCGAAGGTCCAAGACGATGGCTGATGCGGCTCGCCTGGGGCGGGCTGTTGGTGGCCGCGTCGTTGTTGGTCGGGCTGCGCATCGGGCGGCCGGTCTACTACACCGACGGCCAGCGCGAACGGTCCGGTGCCGACCTCGCGACCTCGGGCATGCTCGAATGGGGCACGCCGGAGAGCACCGCCGAACTGCCTGGCCCGGTGCAGGGCCGCGTCGCGGCGCTGCCGGATGGGCGGTTGCTGTATGGGCGTTCGCTGGCGGACGGCACCACCGACTTGGTGGTGTTCGATCCGCAGCGACCGGCGGTGCCGCCCGAGCCCGCCTACGGACTCAACACCGCGCAGAACGAATTGGCGCCCGCGATGACTCGCGATGGGCGGTTGCTGTTCGCCTCGGATCGCGCCGGTGGGTTTGGCGGCTACGACCTCTATGTCGCGACGTGGCATCAGAACGGCTTTGGCGCGCCGATCGCGCTGGCGGTCTGCAATACCGCTCTTGACGAGACCGATCCGGCGCCCGCTCCGGATGGCGATCTGTTGGTGTTCGTGCGCATCGACCCGCAACACGATGCTGGCAACGACGGCGTGTTGCAGCGCGTCAGCCTGCAGGATGGGCTCGAACCGTTCGCGGTGTTTGCGGAGACCCCTGCGCGTCGTCGTGGCCAGGCCGCGGTCGATCGCGATCCTGCCTTCACGCCCGATGGCGCCGCGCTGTGGTTTGTGCGCAAGGAAGTGGGCCAGCCGCTGCGCTTGCTGCGCGCGAGTTTGTTGCAAGGTGCGTTTGATGCGCCGGTCGTCGTCGGTCGCGGCTGGGGAACGGGAGAACTGCGCGCGCCGTTGCCGAGCGCGGACGGGCTGCGGCTAGGACTGCTGCAACCACGGCGCGGCGACGAGACCGCGGGGCTGTGGTTCGTGGCGACCGCCCACGAGGTGTATCCGTGGTGGCCGGGGCAGCGCTGGCTCGAATGGGTCCTGCTCGCGACCGTCGGCGTCTGCTTGCTGTTGCTCCTGCTGCTGCACTTTGGTCGGCGCTGGTCGACGTTGGATCTGGTCGCGCAGTGCTTGCTGCTGTCGTTGCTGCTGCACGTGCTCATTTACCTGTGGCTCATGGGCGTCGAGATCCTCGGGTCGGCACCGGGTGGCACCGACGATGGCGGCGGCATGCAGGTCAGCATCGTCACGCAGGCGTCGGCCGGTGGCGAACGTTCGGCGGATGGACAACTGCTGGCCGAGGTCGCGGCGATGGCGCAGTTGACGCCATCGTTGCGCGACTTGACGGCCGCTGCACCCGGCGCCGAAGTCGAAAAGCCGGCGTCGGCGGAACTGGCGGGGCCAGCGGCGGAACGCAGTGAGACCAGCGAGGCGCGGGACGTCACCGCGACGGTGGCGATGCAGGATGCGGTGGCGGCTGTGGCGCCGCGCGCTGGCGCCGATGCCGAGGTGGCGCCGTCGGCGGCCTCCCTGCCAGAGATGCGGGCCGCGGCGCAGGCGGCGATTGCCGCGCAACAAGCCGAACGCGCCAACGGGGCTGTGGGTGCCGTGGTCGTCACGGTGCCAAAGGCAGCCTTGGCGACGGTGTCGTCCAGCAGCTTGCTGGCAGCGAGCGGGCCGGCGACCGAGGCCCTCGCGGCCCCGACGGCGCGTGCCGTTCCCGTTGCCGAGGCGGCGTTGCACGATGCCGCGGCGAGCGGTGTGGCGACGACGGCGCGCGCTGGCCAAGACCCATCGGCGGCGGTGGCTTTGTCGGCGCAAGCGTCCGCGCTGCCGGCGGCGACCAACGCGGCGAACGGTGCCGCCGAGGCCGAGCGCGAGGTGTCGTCCCCATCTTCGGTCGCAACCGGCACCGTGGTGGTGCAGGCGCCAGCGGTGGCACTGCCGCGCAGCGCGGCGGTGCTTGCCGCCGGTGGCTCGCCGACAACCAACGCCGCTTCGCCGTTGCCAATGGCGAAGGGCCGCGCGGTGCCGGTGGTTCTGCACGATGCCGCGGCAGCTCCCGTTGCAGGAGCGACGAAGAGTTCGGCGGCAACCGCCGCACCCGCCTCGGTGGTGCCGCTGGCGACGACGTTGGCGGGCCCGGTCGGCTCCAGTCTGGCGAAGCAGCCGGCGGCCGCGGCGAGCGCCGCCGGTGCGGCAACCCCCGCGTTGCCGACCGCGTCGCCAGCGCCAAGCACCGCCTTGGATCGGGTTGCAAACGTCGTCGCCGCCCCGCGCGTCGGCGCCTTGGCCGAAAGCGCTCCACGCCGCGCTGCCTCGCGCCGTCCGGCCGCACCCGTAGCACTGCGTGATGGTGCCGCCGCCGCCGCTCCCGTTGCCAAGTCGGCGGCGAGTGGCGCTGTCGCCCTCGCCGCAGCGATGCCAGTGCCCATCGTTGGGCTGGTGCCGCAAGGACCCCAAGCCGCCACCTTCGATCGTCCGCAGCGGCGCGTTGATGCTGGCCAACGTGGGGCCACCACGCCCATCGCCGCCAGCGTGCCGGGTTCGCTGCTCGAACGGCTGCCCGGCACCGTCGTCGCCGCCCCGGCCCTCGCCGCACCGATCGCGACCACCGCCTACAGCAATCGTTTTGGTCCGGCCAAAACCAAGGCACTCGAACAGTTTGGCGGCACCGCCGCCACGGAACGCGCCGTCGCCAACGGCCTGCGCTACCTCGCGCGCATCCAAAACGCCGACGGCTCGTGGGGCAATCGCGAGGACTTCGACGGCAAGTACGGCCTGATCTACGTCGGCAAGACGGCGCTGTGCGTGTTGGCGTTCCTCGGCGCCGGTCACACGCCGCAATCGAACAGCGAGCACAGTGCCAACGTGCAGCGCGCGGTGGCGCACTTGCTGGCGCTGCAGGACCCGGACACCGGCGCCTTGGGGCCGAGTTCGTGTTATGGCCACGGCATCGCCACCTATGCCCTCGCCGAGTGCTACGGCCTCACCAAACGACCAGAACTGCGACAGCCGCTTGAACGCGCTCTGACGTGGATTCTCGATAACCAAGGGCCGCGGCGCGATCGGCGCAATCGCGGTGGTTGGGGTTACTTCTCGCCCGGGCTGCAAGCCGAGGACGACTACGCGCGGGTCTCGGTGTCGTCGTGGATGATCATGGCGCTCGAATCGGCGCGCCTGTCCGGCATCGAGTTGCCGGAGAAGGTGCTGCCGGGCGCGCGCGAGTTCCTCGAGCTGTCGTTCGATCAACCCAACGGTTGGTTCCGCTACACGCACAAACCAAGTCGCGTCAACTCGGCGTGGCCGACGTTGCCGGCCAGCACGCCGGCGGCGGCGTTCTGCTTGCTGTTGCTTGGGGCTGGTGCGGACGACGCGAAGGTGCAGGCGGGGCTGTCGTTCACCGTGGAACGGCGGCCGCTCGAATACCGCCGCTACGACGACGACGACTTCGTGCTGCGTGGGCAAGGCAACGTCTACTTTTGGTACTACGGCACGCTGGCCTGTTTCCTGGCCGGTGGCGAGACGTGGGCGCAGTGGAATGAACGGCTGTCGACGGTGCTGCCGCAGGCGCAAGGCCAAGACGGGTCGTTCCAGCCGATCGATGTCTACGCCGAGGAAGCGGGCGACAACCGCCGCGACCGCAGCTACACGACGGCGATGTGCGTGTTGTGCCTGGAGGTCTACTACCGCTACTTCACGCCGCTGCTGCTCGGCCGGTAGGGCGCCAAGATCTCAGCCGTGAGAAAGTCGTGGCCGCGCGCTACGTTCTCTGCCCCGATGTCGACGTCGCAGCACTTCTTCCGTGTCCTGGTGTTCTCGCTGGCCGGCATAATCCTGGTCGGTGTGGGTGTTGGTCAGTTGCTCGCCGACACTTGGCAAGTCACCACCAAGCGCTTGCTGACGGCTTCGCCCGAGCAGGTGGCGGCCTTAGTGAACGACTTTGCCACGTGGCAAAAGTGGTCGCAGGCGGATGCGAACTTGGGGCCACAAACGACGCGGACCGTGGTCGGGACGGCGGGCGCGGTCGGTCAGCAAATCGTGTGGAGCGGGCCAAAGGGCAAGGCGACGTTGACGTTGTCGGCGGCGACCGCGAACTCACTCGACTACCAATTCAACTTCCAGTTCGCTGGCGAAGCCGCGGCGCCAACCCCGCGGGGTGGTGGGCGGGTCGAATGGCGGGCGGAGGGGGCGGGCGCTGAGATTCGCTGGGTCGACTCGGGCGCGTGGGATGGCCTAGCCGGTCGCTGGGTTGGTTGGTTTGGCGCCCTGCAAGAGAAGGTGCGGCAGGTGCAGAGTTCGAGCCTCGAAGCATTGCAGCAGCAACTGAACGAGCCAGCGGTGCCGCCGACCAACAAGTGAGCGCCGCGCCAGCGCTTGGGCGCACGGTGACCTTCAGCGCACGGTGACCTTCAGCGCACAGTGACCTTCAGCGCACGGTGACGTCGACGACCGTCGGGCTGGTCTCGACCGGCACCGGTTGCCCCGTTCGCGTCGCCGCGCGCAGGTTGTGCAAGCGCACCGTGAAGGTGCCGACTTGGCGCGGCAGCGACGGGGTGATGCGCAGGCGAAACAGCGGACCGACGGCGAGCGTGCTGGCGGCCGGGTTCTGCGCATCGCCGCACAAGACGACGAAGCGATTGCCGACGAAGTCCCCATCCAAGGTCGCGAGGGCCGTTGCCGCTTGCAGGCGGTCGCTCGCGGGCAACGTCAGCGCCGGCGGTAACTCGATCGCGACCTCTAGCAAGCTCGGCCCTTCGGCTGGCGAACTCGCGAGTTGCACGACGATGTCCGCGCTCTGCACGGCGGGGCCGAGGTCGACGGCGGCGGCAGCGAGGCGCGCCGTCAGGGTGGTCGGTGGGGTCGTGCCGGCAGCACCGCCGCCGCCGCACGCGACCACGAGGCAGGGCAGCGAGAGGAGAGAGCAGCGGCGCAGCATCGCCGAAGGGTAGCCGATCGCAAGGCCGCCAGGGAAGGGCTCGCGCCGGTGCGTTCGCCGCGCGACGATGTCGCGATGAGCATCGACTGGCGGTTGCCCACGCGGCTGGCGGCGGGTGTCGTGGCGTTCACCTTCCTAGTTGCCGCGAGTGCGGTCGCAGCGCAGGATCCGCACGTGCAAGGCCAATCCCAAGACCAGAAGCAGAAGCCCAATCGCCTGGCCAAGGAAGCGTCGCCGTACCTGCGTCAACACCAGCACAACCCCGTCGATTGGTATCCGTGGGGCAAGGCAGCGCTCGAACGCGCCAAGCAGGAGGACAAGCCGATCTTCCTCAGCATCGGCTACTCCGCGTGCCATTGGTGCCACGTGATGGCCGCCGAGAGCTTTGCCGACGCCGACATGGCGGCGTTGATGAACGAGCACTTCGTCTGCATCAAGGTCGATCGCGAAGAGCGCCCCGACATCGACGAGATCTACATGGCGGCGCTGCAGGCGATGGGGCAGCAAGGTGGCTGGCCGCTGTCGGCGTGGCTGACGCCAGACGGGCGTCCGTTCTACGGCGGCACCTACTTTCCACCGGAGGATGGCAACGGTCGGCCGGGCTTTCGCCGCGTGCTCGAACAGCTGAGCAAAGCGTGGCGCGAGCGGCGCCAGGAAGTGCTGACGGGGGCGGACGAATTGACGGCGCATCTGCGCACGTCGCTGGCGCCGCAGTTGACGCCTGGCGAGCCGGTGGCGGCGTTGCTGGCGAAGGTACTGCCGCAAGCGGAAGAACGCTTCGACCGCACCCACGGTGGGTTCGCGCCCGGTCCGCACTTCGCGCCAAAGTTTCCCTCTGCCCTCGAACTGCAGGCGCTGCTGCGACTCGACTCGGCCCCGGCTCTGCAGATGGCCGTCATGACCCTGCGGGCAATGCACCGCGGTGGCATGTACGACCAGCTCGGCGGCGGCTTCCATCGCTACAGCACCGACCGCAAGTGGCTGGTGCCGCACTTCGAGAAGATGCTCTACGACAACGCGCTGCTGGTGCCGTGTTACCTCGACGCGTTCTTGCGCACGGGCGACGCGGAGTTTGCAACCGTGGCCACCGAGACGCTCGACTACTTGCTGCGCGAGCTGCAAAGCCCCGAGGGTGGGTTCTGGTCGAGCCTCGATGCGCAGAGTGAAGGCGTCGAGGGCAAGTTCTTCGTGTGGCAGCTGGCGGACGTGCGCACGTTGCTCGGCGGCGACAGCGCCCTGGTCGAGGCGCACTTTGGTCTGACCGCGAATGGCAATTGGGAACACACCAACGTGCTCGCCCTGGTGCAGGACGTCGCCACCTTGGCGAAGGAACGTGGGCTGAGCGAGAGCGCCGTGACGGCCAGCCTGGCGAAGGCGAAGGCGGCGCTGTTGGCGGTGCGTGGCAAGCGCGTGCATCCAAGCACTGACGACAAGGTGCTGACGGCGTGGAACGGCATGACGCTGCGCGCTCTGGCGACTGGCTTCCGCGTGCTCGGCGATGGGCGCTACCGCGACGCGGCGCGGCGAGCGGCCACGTTCCTGGTGCGCGAGATGGTGAAGGAAGGTCGCGTGCAGCGTGCGTGGCACAGTGGCAGCGCGCGCCATGCGGGTTGCCTCGAAGACTACGCGGCGTTGGCAGATGGCCTGTTGGCGCTGTTCGAGGTCGACAGTGATCCGCAGTGGTTGGCGACCAGCCAGGTGTTGCTCGCCACGATCAGCCAGCGCTTCGTCGCCGCGGATGGTGGGCTGTGGTTCACCGCCGATGACCATGAGGGTTTGGTGGCGCGCACGAAGATCGCCTACGACGGCTCGACGCCGTCGGGCACGGCGCTGGCGGCGAGTGCTTTCTTGCGCGGCGGGTTGCTGCTCGGTGACGAAGCGCTCTACGCCCGCGGGGTGGCGGCGCTGCGCTGCAACCACTCGCTGCTCGAGCAGAGTCCGGTGGCGGCACCGGCGTTGGTGCGGGCGCTGCAGTTCCATGTCGCACAGCCGCGCGAGATCCTCATTGCAGGCGAGCCATCGGATGCGCGCACGCAAGCGCTGCTGCAAGCGGCGTGGCGCACATTCCCGGACCATCACGTCGTGGCGCTGCTGCACGACGGCAACCGCGCAGCGCTGGCCAAGCTGTCGCCGGTGTTCGCCGGCAAAGTGCCAGTGAACGGCGTGCCCGTGGCCTACGTCTGTCGTCGCGGTGTCTGCCAAGCGCCGGTCACCGATGCGAAGGCGTTGGCGGAGAGTCGCTGATGGTCGCGACGTTTGCCGACATCGTCAGTGGGGCGGAGCCAGTGCACCTAGTCGCGCGCGATGACGCGCACGTGGCGTGGTTGGCGGTGCGACCGGTGCGGCCGGGGCATGTGATCGTGGCGACCAAAGCGGTCGTCGATGCGGTGTTCGATCTCGACGCCAAGGACCACGCGGCGTTGTGGACGTTCGTGCAGCGCGTGGCGACGGCGATGCGCGAGCAGTTGCCGTGCGAACGTGTCTGCGTCAGCGTGATCGGCTGGGTCGTCCGCCATGCGCACGTGCACTTGGTGCCAACCGATGCGCCAGGTCAGGTGCCGGGCTTAGACGGGCCGCCGTTGCCCGCTGCGCAAATGGCGGCGATCGCGGCGCGCCTCGCCGGGCCGCTACTCAGTGTTCGAGAGAGCCGCGATGGCCGCTGAAGACGTCCTCGCCTTCACTGGTGCGCAGGTAGTAGCGGAAGGCGTTGACGAACCAATCGAGTTCATCGGCCAGGGCTGGGGCCAGTTGCGCGCGTTGGGTCGCTTTGGCCAGTCGCTTGGCCAGATCCTGGAATGGCGCCATCGCCAGCAGGAAGGCCGGGAAGTCGCGTTCCGGCTTTTGGCCTTCGCTCAGCGCTTGCAGGCGATCGAGCCACCAAGTTTGTTCGCGCTGCATGCTGGCGAGCACGCGGTGGCGTTGCTCGAGGCTGATGGCGCGGGGATCGGCAAGGAAGTCGTAGGTGTCCACAGAGTCCTCAGGTCGATGACGCAGAGGCTGATCGGTCCGTGGCAACGGAATCTTGAGGGCCGATGCGCGTCGTGAACCGCGACTTGACGAGTGCCGATGACGGCGCGCTCGCGATTGCGCGCGCGGCGGGACCGCACGGCACCTACGTGCACAACGCGCTCACCGCGGGCGAAGGCGAGGGCTTCGTGCTGACGGTGGACGGCCACGATGCGGCGTTGGTGTGGATTGGCCCGCGCGGCAATCTGGTCGTGGTCAGTGTTGGCGAAACCAGTCCCGAACTGGCGGCGCGCTGCGCGCAGGGCATCCGCGACCGCAAGCGAGCTTGGCGGATCGCGATGGGGCCGACCAGCGTGGTGGAGTGCTTGCGCGAGCGCTTGCCGGTGAAGCCGCTGATGTGCCGCGATCAGGTCTACTACACCGGTGCTGCGGCGACGGTTGCGCGCGAACACATTCGCGCCGAGATGCGCCCAGCGGAGCGCTCCGACCGCGACCGGCTGGTGCAAGCGACGTTGCTGCTGAATGCGAGTGACCTCAACGTCGATCCGGCGCGCGTCGATCGCCGCTGGCTGCGCGACACCATCGATGAACGCATCGAGAACCACACGACGCGCGTGCTCGGGCCGATCGGTGCACCCGTCTGCAAGCTCGACTTCGGCAGCCAAGGGCCGGGTGGGTGCGTGCTGGAGGGCGTGTTCACGTTCCCTGAGCAACGTGGGCAGGGTTTGGCGACAGCGCTGGTGGCGAGTTGCTTGGCGGAGTTGGCGTTGCCGGTTTGCTTGCACGTCGGCAAACACAATCGACCGGCGAGGGCTGCTTATGAACGCGCGGGCATGACGGCCGCAGCCGAGTGCCGCTTGCTGCTGCTGCCTTGATTCACGGATCGAGGAATGCGAACGCGAGCTCGGGGCCGAGGATCGCATGCCGACAGGGCGCGCGCAGGCTCTTGGTGTTCATCTCCGCTCGCAGCGTTGCCAACAGTTGGCTCGCCTCAGTGGTGCGACCGGCGGTGTGCAGACCGCGCGCCAACAGCGCCTTGGTCATCGGGGAACTCGCCAGCGCCGCCGCGCGGGCCAGAGCGGCTTGCATGTCCGCCACTTCGCCGCGCAGTTCGTGCGCATAGGCGGCCAGCAACGAGGACCACGGACTGTCGCCGCCGCGCCGCAGCGTCTCTTCGGCGGCGAGGGCACGTTCGTGACGCCGGTGCACTTCAACCATCGCCGCGAGGTACGTGCAGACATCGGCGATTTCACTGCCGGCGTGTTGCTGTTGGATCGCCGCCAGCATCGATGGAAACTCCGCTGCGGCATCCAGGCGTACGGCGAGGGCGCCTTGCTCGGCGAACTCACCGACGCGCTGCGCCAGCGTCTGTGGGTTCTTTAGCAGCCAGGTCAGCGTCGTCAGCAAGTGCGCGCGCGCCGTTGCCAAGTCGCCGCGCAGCAAGGCATGCGCGGCTTGCATGCGCAGCAGGTCGTAGACCACCGTTTCGTGATTGGCCTCGGCGTCGGCGCGGGCCGTCTGCAGCAGATCGTGCAAGGCATCGTGTTGCTGGCTGTCGAACAAGGCGACAGCGCGCGGCAGCAAGACCCAAGTGGCTGGCAGGCGCACGGCGGCGCTGGCGAAATGTTCGGCGGCGGCCGTCGCATCGCCGCTGCCCAGCATCGCCCAGCCGAGGTGGTAGAGCAGGATCGGGTTCTCGGGCAGACGCGGTTGCAAGGCCAGCAGCAGCGTGCGCGCCGTGGCGAAGTCGCCGAGGAAGTTGCTGGCCAGCGCCTGCGAGAGCTGTGGCTGGGGATCGTGCGGACGTTCGCGTTGCCCGGCCGCGGCCAGCGCCAAGAGGTCGCGATCACAGCGAGCGGCATCGTGGCTGCCCGACGAGGCCCGCGTCAGCAGCAGCGTGCGAGCGAGCCGATGTTGGGTCGAAGGCAGCAAGCGCTGCGTGTAGCTGAGCCCTTCGAGTGCGATTCGTTCGGCCAGCGCCAATTCACCGTGCAGCAGGGCGACCGCGGCCAAGCCTTCGAGCACGAACGGGCAGGCGCCGTCGCGCGCGCGGGCATTCTGCAGGATGCGACGGCAGGCCGCGAAGCCACCATCGCGCAGCAGATCCTGGGCATCGCTGACGGCGAGCACCACGGTCGCCAACGCCGAAGTGCCGGCCGCGATCGCCATCGGCGCCTGGGCGTCTTCGCCGAGGGCCAGCCGCGTCGCCCAGGCCAGGGCATCGATCGCGGTCGCCAAGTCGCGGTCGCGAAAGTTGCCGCCAGCGAGGGCGCGTTCGGTGGTGCCTTGGCGCCAGACGGCGGCGAGCGTCTGGCTGGTTGGGTCGATGGTCAGTTCGAGCGTCGGCAGGTCGCGAGCTTGGCCGTCGTGCACTTCGAGGGTCAAGCTCAGGCGCAGGGCTTCGCGCCACCAAACGCCCGCACCCCGCCATGTGGGTTCGTCGGGCACGCCGGCGGCAAGTTCGGCGACGACGCGCGTGCCGGGGGGGAGCGCGAAGACCACGGGCACGTTGGGGCGGGCGATCGTTCGCGGGGCGTCGGCCGTGGGGGCGGCGGCGCAGGCGCCCAGCAGGAGCAGCGACAGCAAAGAGGGGGCGTGCACGCGGCCAGCATCGCGAAGTGCGGGGCCCGGCTCAACGAACGAGGCGGGGAATGCCGATGCCATGGCACGATGAACTCCTGCTGGTTGGTGTTCCCGTTGTGGTTGGCGGCAGTCCTGCCTGGGCAGGTGGGTGCGAGCGCGCCCGTCGGCAAAGCGAAGCCCAAGCCTCCGGTCGCCGCCGAGCGCGTGCAGAACGTCGCGTTCGACCAGCACGGTTGGCCAATCGGTGCGGACGAAGGCCGCACACCAGCGCCGGTGGGCGAGACGAAGAAGCAGCCGACTGACCCGGCGGGGAACAAGGCGGCCGGGCGCCAAGACGCGGTGGCGAGGGCCACCGACGACGGGTCGGCGGTGCCGCCGTTGGCGTCGGGAATGCAGCTCGGCTCGCCGCTGCTCGACGTCTACCAAGCCATCCAAGCGCCGGGTGCGTTCAAGCAACTCGGCGGGGTGGTGGTGTGGTGGCGCGTCACGATCTACGGCGCGCAAGGCGAACAGATCGGCGTGCGCGAGTTGACGCACACCGCCGACACCGCCTTCGCCGAACGCGATCGCATCGAGTACGCCGACGGCCGCGTCTTTGGCCGCGTCGGGGCGCAGGTCTTCGCCGAGCGACAGGGCATGCCGTTCCCGACGCTGCACGAACAGGCGCAGCAAGAGCTGATGTTGTTCGGTCTGCACTTGCGTCTGCCATGGGGCTTTGGCGACAGCAACGCCTTCGTGGTCGTTGGCAAGGACATCGAAGAGCGCAACGGCGAACGCTTGCGCAAGGCTCTGCTCGAGCGCCGTCCGCCCGCGGGTCTCGACGTGCTCGGCCCCGATCTCGATGAGAAACCGCGCGACCGCTACGAACTGCTGTACGAGCCGGCGACGGGGTTGCCGCGGGAGTTGGTGCACCGCTTCGCCAGCAGCCTGCAGACCCGGCGCGTGTTGCTCGAAGACTGGCGCGAAGTCGAAGGTGTGCGCATGCCGCACCGTCGCATCTACCTTGACGATTCGCTGCGGTCGACGACGTCGATCGAGTTGTTGCGCATCGAGAAGCAGCGCGTCAGTGAACGCGACTTCCGTCTGCACTGAGAGTTGACCTTAGAACGCCGCGCCGGCGGCGATCCAGGCGCGCAGCGCCGCGAGCTCGGCCTCAGTCGGCTGGGCCTTGCCCTCGGGCGGCATGTGGTCGTCGTGATCGGCTGGCAACAAGCAGCGGACCAGCAGCGGGCTGTCCTCGGGCTTGCCAGCGACCACCACCGGGCCGTTCTCACCGCCCTTGCGGATGCCGTCGGGCGTCGTCAGCAAGAGTTCGCCTTTGAGCTTTTCGGGGTTGTGGCACTTGGTGCAGGTGCGTTCGAGGATCGGCTGGATGGTGCGCGCAAAGACCGTCGTGGGCGGTGGTGCTTCGTCCAGTTCGCGGAACGGCGCGAACAGGAAGTCCTTGCCGTGCGTCATCGTGCCACCGAGATGGCCAGTGGGAATCATGACGCCGAGCGCTGCCAGCAAGCTGAGTCGCATTGGCAGGCGCTGCTCGAAGAACGCCAGCACCGCCGTCAGCACGCAAAGTCCGCCCAGCACGATGCCGAGGATCTTGTGGTTGCCGAGCAACTCGTTGGCGTGACCGCCTTCGCCCGCGAGCACGAGCCCCGACGCCACCGCGGCGGCGGCGGTGGCAGCACCAAACCACGCCAAGGCCAACACCGACCCGCGTGGCGGCGGTCGCCGCAGCAGCGCCGACCCGAACTCAAGCAGCGCGATGGCCGGCAAGATGCCGAGCGGTGCGTGCAACAACACCGGGTGAGCGCGACCGAGTACTGCCAACCAAGGAGAGGGGTCCGCGAGCGTCATGGCCCGTTCACGCTAGCAACTCGCGCACGACGCGTCCGTAGACATCTGTCAGGCGGAAGTCGCGGCCTTGGTGGCGGTAGGTCAGGCGATCGTGGTGCAGCCCGAGTTGGTGCAGCAGGGTCGCGTGCAGGTCGTGCACGGACACTGGATCGCGCACGATGTTGTAGCCGTGCTCACACGTCTCGCCGTGCACGTGACCGCGGCGCACGCCGCCGCCGGCGAGCCACATCGTGAAGCAGCGTGGATGGTGGTCGCGGCCGTAGTTGTCGCGGCTGAGACCACCTTGGCTGTAGACCGTGCGGCCGAACTCGCCGCCCCACACCACCAGCGTGTCGTCGAGCATGCCGCGGGCGCGTAGGTCGGTGAGCAACGCCGCGATCGGGCGATCGACGGCCTTGCACTGCTGGCGGATCTCGCTCGGCAGGTTGCCGTGTTGGTCCCAGCCGCGCATGTAGAGCTGCACGAAGCGAACGCCGCGTTCGACCAAGCGGCGGGCCAGCAGGCAGCTGCTGGCGAAGGTTCCTGGTTGCTTGGCTTCGTCGCCGTATAGCTGCCAAGTCGCCTCGCTTTCTTGCGCCACCTCGGTGAGCTCCGGCACCGACATCTGCATGCGGAAGGCCATCTCTTGTTGGGCGATGCGGGCCTCGATCTCGGGGTCGAGCGTGGCCGCCTGCTCTGCTCGCGAGAAGCTGGTGACAAGGTCGAGCATGCGCCGTCGGTCGGTGCGCGAGAGTCCAGGCGGGTCGCGCAAGAACAGCACCGGGTCGCCGCTGCTGCGCAGCTTGCAGCCCTGGTGTTCACTCGGCAGGAAGCCACTGCCCCAGAAGCGTGCGGCCAGCGCCTGCATGTTGCCAAAGCCTTGCGTGATCAGCACGACGAAGGTCGGCAGGTCGCGGTTCTCGCTGCCAAGGCCATAGCTGGCCCAGGCGCCAAAGCTTGGGCGTCCCGGTTGTTGGTTGCCGGTTTGCGCGAAGGTGATCGCGGGCTCGTGGTTGATCGCTTCGGTGTGCATCGAGCGCACGATGCACAGTTCGTTGGCGACCGTGCCGAGGTGCGGCATCAGTTCGCTGATCCAGGCGCCGTCGCCGCCGTTGTCGTGCTTGGTGAACTGGAACATCGACGGCGCCACCGGGAAGCGCTTCTGGCCCGAGGTCATGCCGGTGAGGCGCTGGCCTTGCCGCACCGAGTCCGGCAGATCCTTGTCGTACCACTCGTTCAACCCCGGCTTGTAGTCGAACAGGTCGAGCTGGCTCGGGCCGCCCTCCATGTGCAGCGAGATGATGCGTTTGGCGCGCGGCGCGAAGTGCGGGCCGGGCCCGCCATCGCCTTGTAGGCGAGTTGCCGCCGGCAGCGACGAGGCCAAGGCCGCGCTGCCGAGCGCCGCCGATAGACCGCTCGCCGAGTGCGAGAAGAAGCGTCGGCGCGAGAGCAGCTGACGCTGGGCGAACAGAGCCTGATCAATGGGGTCGCGCATATCAGTCAATGCACAGCGTGGCGTCGAGGTTGAGGAAAGTGTTGGCGAGCACGGTGAAGGCCGCCAGTTCTGCCGGGGGCAGTTCGTCCGCGCGCGCCGATTGACCGACGGCCAGCAGTGCCTGCGCATTGGCGGGGGTGGCCGTGAAGCTCGCCCGCAACTCCGCCAGCGTGGCCTTCGAACGGGCCATGGCGGTGCCGGTCAGCGCATGCCCCGTGCAGCGCAGGAACATGCTCGCCAGCCGTTCGTCGTCGCCAGTGCAGCTGCGCAACGTTCGCTGGGCCAGGGCTCGCGCCGCTTCGACGAATTGTTCGTCGTTCCACAACACCAGCGCCTGCAGCGGCGTGTTGGTGGTGCCGCGGCGAATCGTGCAGGACTCGCGGGTCGGCGCATCGAGCGTCTGCAAGCTGGGCGGTGGGCAGGCCCGCTTCCAGTAGGTGTAGAGACTGCGGCGCCACAGATCGTCGCCCTTGCCTTGCTCGAAGAGCCGCGTGTTCGATTGCAGCATCGCGACTTCCTGCCACAGGCCTGGCGGTTGGTAGGGCTTCACGCTCGGCCCGCCGACGCGTTCGACCATCAGCCCACTGACGAACAGCGCTTGGTCGCGAATCGCTTCGGCCGTCAGTCGTCGGCGCGGGAACCACGCCAGCAGTCGATTGTCGCGATCCACGGCGGCAGCCGCTGGGTGCACCCGCTGATGCTGACGGAAGGCGCGGCTCGTCACCAACAACCGCAAGAGCTTCTGCACACTGAGGCCGTTGTGGCGGAACTCGACCGCCAACGCATCGAGCAGCTCAGGATGGCTTGGCCATTCGCCTTGATGGCCGAAGTCTTCACTGGTGCGCACGAGACCGGTGCCGAACACGAATTCCCACAGGCGGTTGGCTTGCACGCGCAAGAACAGCGGGTTGTCTGGCGACACCATCCAGCGCGCGAGGCCAAGGCGATCCTTCGGCAGGTCTTTGGGCAATGGGCCGAACATCTGCGGCAGTTCGCGCGCCACCGGCCGCGCCGCATCGGGTTTGTCGTACTCGCCGCGCATCAGCACGAAGGTCGGCCGCGCCGCCTTCTCGTCCATCACCATGGCGCGAGGGATCGCCGTCTCCAGCTCACCCAACTGCTTCTTTAGGCTGGCGACCGCGTCGCGCCGTTGTTTGTGGTGCGGGGAACGTTGCTCACGAAAGGCGTCGGCGATGCGCGGCCGCAGCTCGGCGTCGGTGGCGGCGCTGGGCAGCGCCAACAGTTGCAGCCCACCTGCCAAGTCGATGCCGCGAGGCGTATGCGCGAGCGCAAAGCCGCCGTCGCCGCCGGTGTTGATGACCTTCAGCACGATCGCACTCGGGCCCGCTGGCAAGTCGAACGCCGCAATGTCTTGGGCCGCTGCCACGGCGCGATCGACGCGCCGCTCCGCGACCATCTTGCCGTTCACGAACAACTGGAAGCCGTCATCGCTACCGAGCGCCACCTCGACGCGGCGCGCCGACGGACTGTGCACGCGCTGGCCGATGTAGGTGACGTTGCGTCCCTTCGGGAGTGAAGCGTTGGGCTGCTTGCTTAGCAGTGCGTCGTCGAAGCGCCACGCGCGTTTGCCCCAGCGATCGCCACGATCGATCGTGCGCACGCTCTCGGGGCCGTGGTTGGTGGCGTAGAGGTCCGCACTGGTGTCGTCGCCAAACGGTCCCGCCAGCGAGAACCCGCTGGTTGTCAGCGGCAGCTCGTTGCGCAGGTCGTTGGCACTGGTGCCGAGATGGAAGCGCACGCGACCGAAGGTGTGCTGGGTATAGACCGAGTCGTACTTCAGTGTCGCTCGCAGTTCGATCGCCGCAGTCGGCAGCGGCTCGGACATCATCAGCATGGCGCGCACTGGCCGCGGGCCCGCCTTGTGCGCCGCAATGGCCCAGCTGCGGTCGTCGTCGTCGAGCAGGTTGGTGGCCACAAAGTCGCCGTCCTCCTGTTCGACGTCGGCCAACGCATGGGTGAACGTCACGCGTTGCCAAGCCGAGGCGCCGACCGCGCGTTGCTCAAGGCGAAGGTGTTGCAGCACCGCATTGCCATTGGGCGCGCGACCAACTTTGCCCGCGGGCAGGTCCGCATGCGGCAAGGCCTCGAGCACGAGCCACTGCTGGCCACCGCCCGTCGTCGTCATCGTCACCACATGTTCGTCGCGATCCGGGTTGGTACCACTGGCGATGACGGTGCCCTCGGCGTCCACCTGCATCGTGGCACCGTGCGCCGACGTCGCACTGCCGATCGTCGGTCGCGTCCACTGTTGGTTTGCCCGCTGCGCGAACGCCGTCTGGAACGCATCGAGCGCCGCTTGCTCATCGGGGCTGGGTTCGCTCAGCACTCGTTCGGCGGTCGCCAACTCTTGCTGTAGCAGCGTGCGGGTCTCCACCTGCTTTGGCGTCGGCACCGCCAGGAACGGTTCGAGCGCGCGGTTGCTGTCAGGCAGCTGCGAGTAGAGCCCCGGCTCTTGGTTCGAGTTGAAGAACGAGAACAGCCGGTAATAGTCCTCTTGGCGGATCGGGTCGTACTTGTGGTCGTGGCAGCGCGCGCACCCGAAGGTCAGTCCCAAGAAGACACTGCCAACGGTGGCGGTGCGTTCGGCGGCGTACTCGATGCGGTACTCCTCGTCGATGGCGCCGCCTTCATCGGTCGTCACGTGGTTGCGCAGGAAGCCGGTGGCGATGCGTTGGGACTGGGTCGCCGCCGGCAGCAAGTCGCCAGCGAGTTGCTCGACCACGAACTGATCGAACGGCATGTCGTCGCGCAGCGCTGCAATCAACCAATCGCGCCACGCCCACGCTTGTCGACCGGCGTCCATATGAATGCCGCTGGTGTCCGCGTAGCGAGCGGCGTCAAGCCACATCTGCGCGAGGTGTTCGGCGTGGCGCGTGCGCCACGGTTCTTCGCCGAGCAGTCGATCGACGAGCCGTTCATACGCACCGGAGCGGCGATCGGCGCGGTAGGTCAGAAGCTCGTCCGGAGTCGGTGGCAAACCGGTCAGCACCAGGAAGGCCCGGCGGGCCAAGGTCTCGGGGTCGGCTTCGGGACTCGGCAACAGGCCGCGTTGCTGCAGGCTGCTCGCCAAGAAACCATCGATCGGGTTGGCGCTCGTGGTCGCTTGCCGTGGCGTGTTCGTTGGTGGCACGAAGGCCCAATGCGGTTCGTACTCAGCACCTTCTTGGATCCACGCTTGGATCGTCGCCAACTCGGCTGCCGTCAACGGGGGCTTGCCGCTTGCCGCCGGCGGCATGCGTTCGTCGGCGTCGTGCGCCGTGACCCGTTGCCAGAGCAGGCTCTTGGTGGGCGAGAAGGGCATGATCGCGACCCCGTCTTCGCGCGGACGCACCGCGTCGTCGCGGTCATCGAGACGCAGCTCCGCTTGGCGCTGGGCGGCGTCCGGCCCGTGGCACCGAAAGCAGCGGTCGGCCAGGATCGGCCGCACGTCGCGACCGTAGCGCACCGTCTTCGCAGCAACCTGCGAGTACAAGGGCAGCGAGAAGGCGAGAACGGCGCCAAGGCCGATCGTGATAGGCAGCGACGACGGCATGGGAAGTTGGCGTGGCTGGCAGGGCCGCGCGCCGCGATCTTCACCCGCCATCGATTCCCTGTCACGCTGCGGCGCAGGCAAATTTGGGGGCGCCGCTGGTCCGCGCCGATACGGTCCGCTCCCGCGGATGCGTTCGCTGCCTTCAAACTCCGACCCCTTGCCAACGCCAGCTGCGAAGGTGCCTTGGTACTGGCCGATGGTCATGGCCTACATGCGCGCCGAAGGGCCGATGTGGGGTCGGCTGTATGCATTGGCTGGCGGCGCGCGGGCCGCGAAGTGGCAGCACGCCGGGGTGAGGTCGGTCGTCGGCAAGTTTCACGGCTACACGATGCCGCTCGACTTGGCCAATTGGTCGGAGCGGCTGTCGTGGTGCTTGGGTCGGTACCACGACCTGCCGATCCAGTTGGCGCTGCAAGTGGTGCTGCGTCCAGGCGACTGCTTCGTCGATATCGGGGCCAACATCGGCATGCTGGCGTTGCTCGGCCATCACCTAGTCGGTGTGCACGGCCGTGTCATTGCGTGTGAACCTAATCCGCGCTTGCGCGAACGCATCGAATCACTGGTGCGCACCAACAACCTGCAGCGGTTGCAGTTGGTGGCGAGTGCTCTTGGCGAGTTGCCAGCGATGGCTGAGTTGAGTGAGTACGCTGGCCACACTGGCTGGGGTTCGCTGGCGCCGCGGGGACCAGAAGGAGCCGACAAGACAGCGACTTGGAACGTGCCGGTGGTGCGCGGCGATGACGTGCTGGCGGCGGTGCCGACGAGCCAGCCGATGGTGATCAAGATCGACGTCGAGGGCTTCGAAGTGCCGGTGCTGCGTGGGCTGCAACAGACCTTGGCGACGCATCGGCCGCTCGTGTTCGTTGAAGTCGCGGATGCGCACCAGCAGCGTGCGGGCTTCTCGGCGGCCGCTCTGCGTGGCTTGCTTGAGCGGCAGGGTTATCGCGGCTTCGCTTTGGGACTGCGTCGGCATGGTCTGTTCGGTCGTCGCCTGCAGTGGCTGCCCCTGGCTGCGGACCAAGCCGCCGAGGTCGATGCGGTGTTCGTGCCGTCGGCGGGTCCGATGGGTGAGCGCGTACCGCTGCCGCAGTGAGGGTGCCTCAGAAGCTGTTGCCGAACGCCAACGTGAAGTTGGTCCCTTCGTCGCCATAGCCCCAGTCGATGCGAAAGATCGCTTCGCGCGAGAACGCGAGGCGAAAGCCGAAGCCGTAGCTGTCGAGGAAGCGCGCGTCGATCAAGTCTTCGATGCCCGCGGCCACGGTGCCGCAGTCGTAGAAGACGCCGACGCCAATGCGCTCGATGCGTACGGTGTCGGTGAACGTGATGCCGCGTGCGATCAGGTTGACGCGGTACTCCGCCGAAAAGTGGGCAGAGGCTCGATCGGTGAAGCGGTTCTGGATGTAGCCGCGCAACGTGTTGGTGCCGCCGAGCGTCGGCAGGCTGTAGTAGGGCAGATCGCCGATCGTGTCCTGGACGACGGCTCCAAACGCCAGCACGTCGGTGGGCGGGTTCTCTTCGCTGCCGAGGGCGCCGCGGTGCAGCAGCGGCGGCAACGCGAACACATGCTGGCCATCGAGGCCGACGATGGCGCCGAGTTCGCCGCCGCTGCCGTAGGCGATGTTGGCTGCGCCACCGATGCGGATGCCTTCGTACGGTTGGTGCAGGCTGTCGCGCGTGTCCCAGCCAAAGCTGTTGAGCCACCAAGCTTGGTCGAGACCATCGCCCGCGGCGAATTCGTCGAAGAACACCGCTTCGGTGCTCGGCACCGTCGACACGCGCCCGCTCGACAGGCCATGCCGTTCGAGTTGCAGGTCGCTGCGCAGGACGAAGTCGCTGCCAGGATCGGGCAACGACATGCGCAGCCCGAAGCCGGCGGCGGTGAGTTCTTCCGTGTAGCTAGTCTCGGCGTCTTCGGGCGTGCGACTGCCGAAGCCAAAGAATCGCCGAGTCAAGGTCTTCTCGTAACCCGCACGGCCGTAGATGCGGCCGCGTTCCTCGCGCAAGACGCCGCCACCAGGCAATTCGCGATGGTGCAGCCAGCGCGACCAGTTGATGCGAAAGGCCTGCTGGCCCTCTTCGCTGTAGGTCATCAGGATGTTGGCGAATTCGCGGTAGCGCTGGTCGCGAAAGTCGACGTCGGTCAACGCCACGCCGCCGCCAAAACCGATGTCTGCTTCGCGGAAGAGAATCGGCGAGAGGAACGAACTGACCAAGAAGCGCTCGAACAGGCTGCCCGGCTTCATCCGCGCTTCCGGCGTGAAGCGCCAACGTTCAGGGTGCTGGATGTCGTCGGGGATCGCCGGTTTGGGAATGCGACCGTCGGCATCCATGCCACGCAGCGGGTCGTAGGGCAGCCGCTCCTGGGCAGCGACGGCACGGATGCCGACGAGCAGTGCCAGCAGGAAGAACGAGCGAACAGCGAGTCGGCGCACGGGCGGGGATCGTCGCGATCGGCGGCAAGGGTGCAACGATGCGCTGGCGGCGATGGCGACCTTGGGTTCGAATGCCCCGCATGCTGCCTTCGCTGCGCTTCCTGTTCGCGGTTTGCGTGCTGGCAACGATCGCGAACGCGCAGGCATCGCGGCTCGACTACCCAGCTCTGCTGGCGCGTTTGACTGAGGTCGATTGGCTGTGGCAGTCACCGCCCGTGGGCGAGCGGTGTGTGCAGTGGAGCAGCTATGACCGCGCCTCGCAGCAGGGGCCAGGCGACCACGGCGCCTGGTATGCAAACAACGATCGCGGCCAGCACCTGCGCGTCGAGGAAGGCGCTGGCGAAAAGCAGTTCGTGATGGTCGACGCCAAGGGCCCGGGTTGCATCGCCCGCATCTGGTCGGCGAATCCGTCGGGCACGCTGCACTTCGATATCGATGGCGCGCGCGCGTGGAGCGTCGACTTCGCAGCGTTGTGCGCGGGCAAGGTTGACGGCGTGCCGGAGCCGATCGCGGGCATGCGAGCGCGCGGCGGCAACTGTTACTTGCCGATCCCGTTCCAGAACTCACTCGTCGTGTCGTGTACGGCGGGCGACTGCTACTACGCGTTCGATGTGGTGCAGTGGGCGGCAGGCACCGCGACCACGAGCTTTGCTGTCGCCCAACTGGCGGCGCAGCGGGCGTTGATCGAGCAGGTTGGCAAGCAGTTAGCTACAGGTGAGCCGTCCGGCGGTCCGCGTGGGCGCATCGCGGGGCGTCCCTTCGATGGCGCCGAAGGCCTCGTGCGCATGGAACTGGAGGCCGGCTTCTTGGTGCGGCGACTGCAGCTGCGCGTGGGCAAGGATGGCGGGCAGGATGCAGCGGCGGTGCTGCGGCGCACGCGCCTCGTGGTCCGTTGCGGCGACGAGACGGTCGTCGATGTACCAGTGACTGATTTCTTTGCGGGCGGCCCGGATTGGCGCCCATGGCGTGGTTACTGGTTGGGGGTCGACGCCGAGGGCCATGGTTGGTGTGGCTTGCCGATGCCCTTTCCCAGGGGGGGCCGCATCGAACTCGTCACCGAGGGCGACCCAGGCCGGGTGCGGCTCTCCCTGCAGCTGTCGGTCGAGCCCATCGTGGAGATGCCGAACGACGTTCTGCTCTGCCGCGCCAGCTACCACCAACAGCAGGCGATCCCGACTCGGCCCTTTAGCGACCACCTGGTGCTCGACGCCAAGGGCCGTGGTCGCTTCGTCGGCTGTTCCCTGCTGGTGCGCAACCCGTCGCGCATCTGGTGGGGGGAAGGCGACGAGAAGTTCACGGTGGATGGCGAGGCGTTCCCCTCGTGGTTTGGCACCGGCACTGAGGATTACTTTGGCTACGCGTGGTGCGACCCGACGCCGTTTCAGGCACCGTTCCACGCGCAGATCGAATGCCAAGGGCCGAGCAACTATGGCTTCACGCAGTTGCACCGTTCGCACGGGCTCGATTCGGTGCCGTTCCAGCAGTCTTTTCGCTTCGACCTTGAAGTGTGGCACTGGGTCGAGCAGGCGAAGGTGGACTACGCGACGGTGGCGTATTGGTACGGAGCGCCTGGTGCGACGGCAGGTTTGCCGGCAGTGCCGCTGGCTGCCGAACGCGACTTGCCGCGTCTACCGGGTCCACCGATCCTGATTGCCGAGAACGCCTTCGAAGGCGAAGCGCTGCGTGTGCTCGCGTGCACTGGCGGCGAGCATCTGGTGCAGGACTTGTCGTTCCTTGAGAACACGTTCTCGCGCGATGCGCATCGGTGGTGGCGGCACGGCAAGGTCGGCGATCGGCTCGTGCTGGCAGTGCCGGTGGCGGCAGCAGGGACCTACAAGATCAGCGCGGCGCTGACGCAAGCGGATGACTTCGGCATCGTGCAGCTGACCCTCGGCGGCCAAGCGCTCGGGGCGCCGTTCGATGGCTACCACGAACGCGTGCGCAGCAGTGGGGCGCGCGAACTTGGGGTCGTGACGCTGGCGGCAGGCGACGTCGAACTCGCGTTCACGCTGGTCGGCAAACACGAAAAGGCGAAGCCCAGCATGATGGTTGGCCTCGACTTCCTGCGACTGGAGAAAGTGCAATGAAGAAGACGAAGCTGACGCGAGAACTGTTCGCGTGCCCGCACTGCGGCGCCGATGTCGTCGTCGGTAGCCGGGTGTGCCGCGAGTGCGGCAGTGATGCCAGCACGGGTTGGCAGGACGAGGCGGAGATCGAGTCGACGAGTGTCGACTTGCCGGACGGCTATCGCGATCCGGACCGGCCCCACGATCGATTGCCGTCGAGCAAGCCCCCGACGTGGGTGGTGGTCACAGCGCTGGTGACGGCAGCGGTGATGATCGCCCTCGTGCTCGGCGTGTTCGCGTTCCGCTGACGCGCGCCCAGGTCAGAAGTCGACGCGCCAAGCGTTCGTCGCGGGCAGCGGGAAGGTGCCGACGGCGAGGTCGATGACCAGTCCTTGGAACCAGAAGTGCTGGCCCATCAGCGACGGGTCGATCGGGCCGTAGTTGGCTTCTGCGATGCCGGTCGCCGGGTCGTGTGCGTAGACGTTCGGATCGAGCACGAGGTCGGTGAAGTTGTTGCCGATGTCGAGACTGGCGATGCCCGGTGCGACACTCGCGCCGTAGGTCTGGCTGAGCACCACCAGCGACAGGCTCGGGCCGATGACCGGGCCGGAGTGGATCAGAACGTGCGTCGTGTAGAAGCTCGCCACCGTCGGTTCCGCGAACACTTGGGGCGTCGCTGGCGCCGTCAACTGCATCTGGATGGTGTTGGTCGGGATCGCCGGGTTGTAGGCGAAGACGTTGTAGACGCCGGCCGCTTGCCCAGGGCGCGGGTGGAACTCGATGTGTTGGTTGTCGAGCACCTTGAAGTAGCCCGAGTACCAGCGCACCGCCTCGCCGCGCGGCGACAGGTCCCAGTTGAGCCCGACCAGTTCGATCCACGCCAAGTTGTCGCCGGCGAGCACGATGCCTTGGTCGGTGAGCGTCGGCAGCGACGGCGTGTTGGTCGGCACGTTGAACGTCGGGAACGGCAGCACCGGGAACACCGCCGTGAGGCCAAACAACTCGACGTTGCCGGTGAGCGTGAGCGTTCGCCCCGTCGGCTGGGTCACCAGGGACGGCGTGAAGGCGCCGTAGAAACCGAAGTAGGTGTTGGTCTGGTTGGCACCGCCGCCAACCTGCGTCGCGGTGGCGCTCGCGAGCGTGATGCTGCCACCGGCATTGATGCCAGTGCCAGTCAGCGTGCCGGTCACCGCCGTGTAGTAGTGCCAGTGGCTTGGGTCGAGGGTGCCGCCGTTTTGCGCGTAGGCACTTGGCAGCAACTGCAGCACCGGACTGCCAGCTGGTGGGTGGGCCACTTCGCCCGGCGTCACGCGACCGTTCAACAGCAGCGTGACATCCCAGGCGTCGTCGAGTTGCGTAAGGCGCGCCAGCGAGCCGGTGACTTCCGCGTGGCCATCGCCAAACTCGGTGAAGTCGGCAGCCGGCACAAACACGTAGTCATCGGCAACGCCGGCCAACACCATCGCGCGGCCCAATGGCAGTGTGGTGCGCAGCGGGTCGGGTTGGGGGTGCGTCGTGTCTTCGGCCGGTGGCGTGCGGAAGTCGATCGTCAGCGCGGCATCGCCTGTCGGCGAGATCGGGAGCAGCGGTTGTTGCACGACGCTGACTGCGAACGACGCCTGCAGGCCCTCGTTGAGGTTGCGGTTGTTGCCGCCCGCACCAACTTGCGCGAAGCCCGTTCCCTGCAACGACAGGATCGCCCCATCGAGGTTGCGCACGCCAGTCAGGGTGCCGGTGGCCGCGGTGTAGTACTCGTAGGTATTGGGGTTCACTGGGCCGCTTGGCGCATAGGCGCCGGCCAGCAACTGCGCGTCGGGGGCGCCGGACGGCGGGTAACCGGGGCTGCCAACGGTGACGAACCCGGTGAAGGTGATGTCGACCAAGAAGGCCGAGTAGATGCTGCTGTCGCTGAAGATGCGTCCCGTGAGTCGCGCCGTGCCGTTCGGCAGCTGAACGAATTGGCCACCACCGGCGATCGTGAAGTCGGTGAGCACGCCCGGGATCGACAGCATGGTGCCGCCAGCGAGAGTGGCGACGGCCGCGTCACTGGCGGCTTGTCGAACCGATCGGTAGATCGGCTGTTGGGCGGAGGCCTGCTGCGCGAAGGCCTGTTGGGCGAAGGCGGCCGGGAGGGCGGCCAGGAGGACGAAGGCAGCGAGGTTTCGGTGCATCAGCAAGTGTTGGGACCGCGCGAGAACGACGAGCTAAGAACGCTGTTGCAGGAGTGCAAAACTAGACTGGGGCGCGCCGGATCACCAAACCCGGGAGCTGGCAGTCTACAGGGCTTCGCCGTCAGCGGCGGTCGCCGATGGCTGCGAGGTGTCGATTGGAGACGCCACGCCGTGAAACAGCCGATGCCAGCGCGGTTGGGCTCACCCGATCGCGGGCGTCCCGAAGCGAGTCACTGCACGACGAGGGAGTACACCTGGGACCACGGCACCGCGACCGTTTGGCCATTCACATCGAGCACCACCCAGCCACCTGGGCCCTGCGGAACGTCTCGCAGTAAGCGACCCTCGTGCAGCTTGTTCGTCGCCAGCACCCGAATCATCTGCCCGATCTTGGGCGGCCAGTTGTCAGACCGAATGACGATCGGTGCTGGCGGCGTCGGCGGGGCGACCTCGCGCAGTCGCGGCAGCGCTTGCTCGGGCGCGCCGCGACAGAAGGTGCTGCTGGCATCGTCGTCGCTGTGGGCCGCGATGGTCACGGTCACCGGAAAGTGGTCGCTGTAGCACTGCCTCCAGACCTCACGCGCCATGCCGTCGCAGTCGTTGTCGACCAACAGTGAGTCGGCGCGCAGTTCTAAGAACAGCGTGCTCACCACCACCTGATCGATCGGCTCCGGGAAGTGCATGATCGTCGGCGTCGACACCTTGTGCTCTAGATAGCGCCGCTGCTGGGTCGCTTCGAAGTTGCGTTCGGGGTCGGTGCCGTAGGTACTGTTGAAGTCGCCGAGTACCACGACATCGCTGTCCTCCGCCGGGTTGCTGCGCAGTTCGTCGAGCCACTTCGCCAGCGCCAGCGACTCGCCGCGGCGCTTCTGCTCGTCCTGCGCCTTCTGGCCCGCCTTCAAGTGCACCGTGACGGCGCGGAAGTCGCAGCCAGAGGCGCGATGCCGGAAGCACGCGGTGACCGGCACGCGATGGAAGATCGGCTGGCCTTCGAACGTGCGCGGCAGCACCAGCAGTTCTTCCGCCGACAGCAGGTCGACGGTCGTGCGGTCGTAAAGGAAGCCGATGCTCTGTGCCGTCTTGCCGTCATCCCAGCCGCCGCTGGTGCCGAGCAGCACCTGCCACGTGCTGCCGGCCCCGGCGGCGACCTTGCGCAGCGTCGCTTCGTCGTTGATCTCCTGCACAGCCATCACCGCGACGCCAAGGTCGACGATCTTTTTGCCGATGGCGGCGTAGTCGGCATCGGTGCGCGGCGGCAGGTTGTTGCGGTAGTTGCCTTCGGCGCCGAGGAACTCGAGGTTCCAGGTGCCGATGCGGAACGAGACGTCACCTTGGGCGACGACCGTCGTCGCTAACCAGGACGCGAACAGGAACGACAGCGTGCGGTTCATGCGTTGCCTTCTGCCCGCGCGCGAATGCTGCGCATCAGGTCTTGCAGGAAGTGGATGTTGTGAATCGACAGCAGGATGCCGGCCAACATTTCGTCGGCGACGGCGAGATGGCGCAGGTAGGCGCGTGAGTACTTGCGGCAGCAGTAGCAGCCGCAACCCTGCACGAGCGGATTGGGGTCGTCGGCGTACTGCGCGTTGCGCAGCTTCAACGAGGTGCCTTCGGCGCCAAACGCCGTGTGGTTGCGGCCGTGGCGAGTCGGCACCACACAATCGAACAGGTCGACACCTTGCGCGGTCGCGGCCAGCAAGTCCTCGGGCATGCCGACGCCCATCATGTAGCGGATCTTGTTGGCGGGCAGTTGGTCGACGCAGGCATCGAGCGCCACCGTCATCTGTTGCTTGGTCTCGCCGACACTGAGGCCGCCGATCGCGTAGCCATCGAAGTCCATCGCCGCCATCGCCTGCGCACTCTCGGCGCGCAGCGTCGAGTCGATGCCGCCTTGGCAAATGCCGAACACCGCTTGCCCGCGGCCACTACCGCCCCATTGCTCGTGCAGGTCGCGCGCCATGCGCGCCCAGCGCAGCGTGCGTTCGTGGGCATCGCGCTGCGTGTCGCGATCGGCATCGCCGGGCGGGCAATGGTCGAGCACCATGGCGATGTCGGGACCAAGTTGCTTTTGGAACGTCAGTACCGAGGCGGGCGTGCAACGGTGGCTGCTGCCATCGATCACCGATTGGAATGTCACGCCGGCGTCGTCGACCTTCACCTTGCCGCCGAGCGAGAACACCTGGTAGCCGCCGCTGTCGGTCAGGATCGGGCCATCCCAGCCCATGAAGCGATGCAAGCCGCCGAGCCGTTCGATGCGTTCGGCGCCGGGACGCACGTGCAGGTGGTAGCTGTTGGCGAGAATCAACTCGGCGCCGGTCGCGTGCACTTGCTCTGGCGTCAGTCCCTTCAACGTGGCGTAGGTGCCGACCGGCGCAAAGCATGGGGTCTCGAACGACCCATGCGGGGTGTGGTAGCGACCGCGGCGCAACTTGCCGTTCTGGCCGAGCAGTTCGAAGCGAAAGGCGGTCACGCGGTAAGGCCGGTCACGCGAACGGCAGTTCGCCGGGGCGGGTCTTGGGCATTTCGAGACCGAGATGCTCGAACGTGCGCGGGGTGGCGACACGACCGCGCGGCGTGCGCGCCAGCAACCCGCAGCGGATCAAGTGTGGCTCGAGCACTTCTTCAAGCGTGTCTTCCGCTTCATCGATCATCGCGGCCAACGTCTTCAAGCCGGTGGCGTCGTTGCGCTGCACCAGCGCACGCAGCAGCCGACGGTCGACTTCCTCAAGCCCGAGGTGGTCGATGCGCAATCGTTGCAGCCCTTCTTGCGCCACGGTCGCGTCGATGGTGGGCTTCTGTTGGATCTGCGCCAGGTCGCGCACTCGGCGCAGGATGCGCAGCCCCATGCGCGGGGTGCCGCGGCTGCGTTCGGCGCAAATGGCAGCAGCGGCGTCTTCGATGACGACATGCAAACGCTTCGCCGCGCGCATCAGGATCAACTCGATGTCCTTGCTCGGGTAGGGTTCCAGCCGTTCGACGATGCCAAACCGCGAGCGGAACGCCGCCGTCAGCAACCCTTCGCGGGTCGTCGCGCCGACCAGCGTGAACGGTTGCACGCCCAAGCGCACGCTGCGGCCGCTTGGCCCTGGATCGAGCACGACGTCGATCGCGTGGTCTTCCATCGCCGAGTAGAGGTACTCCTCCAGCGTCTTCGGCAGCCGGTGGATCTCGTCGATGAACAACACCTGGTTGCGCTGCAACCGCGTCAAGGTGCCGGCCAAGTCCTTCGGCGCGCCCAAGGCGGGTCCCGAGGTCAGCACGATGTCGGCACCCATGCCCTGCGCAATCAGGTGGGCGAGCGTGGTCTTGCCAAGGCCTGGGGGACCACACAACAGCACATGGTCGAGCGGCTCATCGCGTTCGCGCGCGGCGGTGATGGCGATGCGCAGGTTGTCGAGGACCTGCGGTTGGCCGACGAATTCCGTGAAGGTGCTCGGGCGCAGGCTGCGGTCGAACTCGCGTTCGCCTTGGTCGGGCAGATCGTGGAACACCATCGAGGCGAGGATCGTACTTGTGTTCGTCGCCGGATCCACCACGCTGGTGCGGTGACCGAAGCGGAACTACCGATCTTCCAACTGCTGGGCGCCGACTGCCTGACCGCGATCGTGGCCGGTTTCTATCGGCGGGTGCCGCAGGACTCGATCCTTGGGCCGATGTATCCAGCCCACGACCTCGCCGGTGCGGAGCAGCGCCTGCGCAGTTTCTTGATCTACCGATTCGGTGGGCCGCCGGACTACCTGCGCGACCGCGGGCATCCGCGGCTGCGCCAGCGGCATGCGCCGTTCGTCGTCGATCAGGCCGCGCGCGATCGCTGGATGCAGTTGATGATGGCGTCGATCGATGAGCAGCAGGTCAGTGCTGAGCACCGGGCCTACCTCGAGCGCTTCCTTGGCGACATCGCGACGTTCCTGCAGAACCGGTGAAGCGGTGGCGCGAGGGCGCTTGACGCGGCCCGGTGCCGTCCCGGCTCCCGTTGCTACTTCTCTTCTTTGAACGGATCGCGCGCCGTCGGATCCCCGGTCTCGAAGCCGAGCCGGAACCACTTCACGCGCTGCGCCGACGTGCCGTGCGTGAACTTCTCGGGCACGACGCGGCCGGTCGACCGCCTCTGCAGCGTGTCGTCGCCGATGGCCTGCGCCGCGCGGATCGCTTCTTCGAAGTCGCCGATCTCGAGCTCCGTGCGACCCTGCATGCGGTGTTTGACGTAGTGCGCCCAGACGCCGGCGAAGTAGTCGGCCTGCAGCTCGAGCTGCACCGAGGCGCGATTGTATTCGGCTTCGCCGACGCGCCCGTGCAACGCTTGTACTTTGCGGCTCGTGCCGAGCAGGTTCTGCACGTGGTGCCCGACTTCGTGCGCGATCACGTAGGCCTGCGCGAAGTCACCGCCAGCACTGAGCGTGCGGGCCATCTCGTCGAGGAACGAGAGGTCGATGTAGACCTTGTGATCACCAGGGCAGTAGAACGGACCCATCGACGAGGCGGCTTCGCCGCAGGCCGAGCGCACGCCTTCGCGAAACAAGACGAGCGTCGGTTCTTCGTAGGTGCGGTTGAACTTCTGCTGGAACACGTCATGCCAGCACGTCTCGGTCGTGGCGAGCACCTTGGCGACGAAGCTCTTGAGCGCGTCTTCGCCCGGCGAGCTGTGAACCGGCCCTTCGCTCTCGGCCGCGATACCGGGCGACCCGCCGGTGCCCGTCAGCAGGTGCAGCGGGTTGATGCCCATGAAGTAGCCGACGACGAGCAGGAGCACGAGCCCGCCGAGGCCCATGCCCCCTCTGCCGCCCGGCAGTCGCATGCCACCAAACGGATTGATCATGCCGCGCTGCGGACTGCCGCTGCCGCGCCGGTCCTCGATGTTGCCACTCTCGGGCTGGTTCTCAAATCGCATCTCGGTTGCTCCTGTGGTGGCGTTTGGAAATCAAGTCGCCAAACCGAGACGTTACCCCGTTCGAACTCCATCCGCCCACTTTGCTGAAACGGCGCCGGGAAGGCGCGAGTTGGCGAGCGCCGCAGTGTCGCGCACCCTCGGCGGTAGATCAGGCATCAAAGGCTAGTTGCCGATCGTCGCTTCCGCCGCGTCGGAGAGCACGGCGCCGAACGGGTTCCAACCGGGATCCAGCACCATGGCCTGCGTGAAGAACTGCGTGCCGAGGAATGTCTGGCTGGCGGGGATGGGCAGGCTGAAGGACGCCGTTCCACCGCTGCCGATCAGCACGTCGACGAAGTCGTTGCTGACGCGCAAGGAACACCCCGTCAGTCCCAAAACACTGAGGTCGATCGGCAGCGGCCCGAACATCGAGGTGGTGCGGCTCCAGCCGAACACGAAGAACGCGATGCTGGGTGGTGGCAGGTTGCCGAAGTTGGCGACCATTGTCTGGCCGAGCACCGGCAAGGCTTGGGCCGTGTTGGTCGGTACGCCGGCACTGCCAGCACAGCCGTTGCCGAAGGTCGTGTAGATCGCCGAGACCGTGCCCAGATTGAACGTGGCGATGATGTCGTTGACGCTGCCCTGCGGTCCACCGCCGAATCCGGCGAAGTTGCCGCGCACCGCGACCTGGTTCTGCGGGTTGGCCGGATCGAGATCGAGCGCGAGCTGGCCGTTGCCCCAGCTGACGCTGCTGAGGCCCTGGGCGAGCGCGTGGCCGCTCGGGGCGACGGGGATCGACAGGAGGTTGGCGCCAAAGGCGAAGTAGGCGGGACCGAAGCCCAGCCCGAACTGGTTGAGGAACGGATTCCACGCCGCGGCCTCCGTTGCTGCACCGAGAAAGCCGGTGCCGACGCCGACCATCACCAGCGCGCTGCCGCCGGCGTTGATGTAGCTCGCAAGAGTTCCGGCGTTGGCCGCGCCGCTGGCGACCGTGCCGGCGAGGAACACGCCGTCGTACTGGTTCAGATTGGCCAGGGTCACCGGCATGCCGGCGTTGATCGTCCAGGTGTGCCCCGCACCGGTCATGACCGCCGCGAGCGGGGCGCCCTGCACGCCGCGGGAACCGTAGCCTGGGATGTCGGGCACGCTCGACAGCACCAGGAAGTTGCCGGGCTGGCCGTTGGCGAAGTAGTTAGCGATGTTGAGCGCGAGCTGCGTCGTCTGCACCGGCTGGTTGGTGAACGCGACGTTCGACAGCAGCCATTCGTCGCCGATGGCGATGATGCGCCCCTGGGCGGTGGCAAAGGCCGTCAGTGCGCAGGAGGCAAACGCCAGCCGGGCGACGTTACAGAAGAGGCGGTGCGTGTTCATGGCGAGCAAGCAAAAGTTCGGCAGGCAGTCGGCTGGCGGCGCGAGGTGGGGCGCAGGCTTGGCGAGGCCCCGCCTTTGTACAGCGACGCGCCATCGAGTCGCGTTCGCCATGACCAGAATCGTGGTGGGTCGGCGCCGGTCGGCGGCAGCGCTGGCTTGCCGGCTTCGGCGGGAAAGCACGATCGGTTCGTGCGCCGAGGTCCCGCCCGATCCGAGGCCCCACGGGCATCATCGGCTCCACGGCACTCGATCTGATGCTGGGCAACTGAGCCCAAGCAAACAAGTGGCGGCGTCTGCACCAAGGCGTGCGCCGGAAGGGGCGGCACCTCGCTGGGTCACCTTTCTTCGCGTTGTGCAGGCATGCATACTGCACCGCATGCGTTCGCTGCTGGTCGTGTGTTCGTTCTCGTCGTTGCTTCTCGCGCAGGTTGCCAGGCCACCGATGGCCGTGACGCCGTTGTGGAACGGCAAGGACCTCACGGGCTGGCATGGCCAGCGTCATGAGAGTCCCTACAAGCTGGCGGCGATGTCGCCCGAAGCGCGCGCCAAACTGCGCGCCGAAGACGACGCCACGATGCAAGCGCACTGGCGGGTCGAGAATGGCGAACTCGTCAACGATGGGGAAGGCGCCTACCTGACGACCGACGAGGCGTTTGGCGATGCCGAGTTCTGGCTCGAATACAAGACCGTCGCGCTCGCCGACTCCGGCATCTATCTGCGCGGCTGCCCGCAGGTGCAGATCTGGGATAGCACCGAGGCTGGCGGCAAGTGGAAGATCGGCGCCGACAAGGGCAGTGGCGGGCTATGGAACAACGAGCAGCACGAGCGCTTCCCGCCAGTGCTCGCCGACCAGCCCTTCGGCCAGTGGAACAGTCTGCGCATTCGCCAGATCGGCGAGCGCACGTGGGTGACGCTGAATGGCAAGGTGACCGTCGACGGCGTGCGCATGGAGAACTACTGGGATCGCAAGTTGCCGTTGCCAAGCTCGGGGCCGCTGCAACTGCAGACGCACGGCGGCGAGATCCGCTTTCGCAACCTCACGGTGCAGCGCTTCGACAGTTGTGCCGCGCGCGCCGTCTTGTCCAGCCACGAGAACCAGGGCTTTGAGTCCCTGTTCGATGGCAAGAGCTTGGCTGGTTGGCAGGGAGACCTCGATAGCTACGAAGTGGTCGACAGTGCCATCGGCTGCAAGGCTGGCAAGGGCGGCAACCTGTTCACGACCGGCGTCTATGGCGATTTCATCGCGCGACTCGAGTTCCGGTTGCCGGCCGGCGGCAACAACGGGCTCGCGATTCGCTATCCAGGCCAGGGCGATCCCGCCTACGCAGGGCTTGAAGTGCAGGTGCTCGACGACAGTGCGGCGAAGTACGCGACGCTGAAGGAGTGGCAGTTCAACGGCTCGGTCTACGGGCTGGTGGCAAGCCATCGCGGCTACCTGCGGCCGGTCGGCGAACCCAACTACGAAGTGGTGACGGTGCGCGGCTCACACATCACGGTCGAGTTGAATGGCACGCGGATCCTCGACGCCGATCTCGCTGGCCTGACCAGCCACCTTGGCGACAAGCACATCGGCAAGGACCGCAAGGACGGCCACTTTGGCTTCTGCGGCCACGGCGATGCGGTGCAGTTCGGGATGATCCAGATCAAGAAGCTCTGATCGTGCAGCAGCCGCCGCATGCTTGGCACGCGTCGGCGCGAGCTGGAGACAAACGATCCTCTGCTCCGCTAGGAGCAGCCGCATGTTCGCGTCGGCGCGAGCTGGAGACAAACGAGCGTCTGCTCCGCTAGGAGCAGCCGCATGTTCGCGTCGGCGCGAGCTGG